>JACRHB010000131.1 GCA_016217725.1 Nitrospirota bacterium
CCCCCTTGACCGCCTCAAGCGCAACCTTCGCCTTGAACGCCCCGTCAAGCTTCTTCTTCATCTGCCATGCCTCCTTTACGGATTATGGCAGGCTATCATACACCAAATACCCTTGTCTGAATTTTGGGGAGTATTATAGATGGCCGCTTTGGCGTCCAGCCACAATGCCCCGTATTCCTGAAGCATCTTGATATCTACTGCCTTAGCTTTTTTGACATGGCTTTTTCAGTCAGATTTTGCTATGTTTTTCAAGGACGGGGGAGGTGTTGTTACAGTAATTAATGAAGTTAACAACATTTTTAACAATATGAGCGTCTATTAATTAAAGTGAAGAGTGCAAAGGCAATGCCATGGTAACAACTGGCGATGTTGAAAATGTCTTTTTAAAAGCATATGATGCGTTGGAAAGAGGTTCGTTTGATAGCGAAATATTTTTAGACTTGGTCAGAGCGGATTTTTCTAATGAAAGAGAGCTTAAGGATTATGAGGAACTGCTGAATATTTTGATTGCGAGAACACAAAATGCCATAAGTCCATGGCCGCCTGTAAAGACCGATATTTTAAAAACGACAGTGAAAATAACCGACATCGCTGAAATAAAACCATTTAGAGAAGGCGAGATATGCTATATACCTGTAAGTAAGAATGAGAGCACATTTATAATAGGTGATCTTCACGGAGACAGGGAATCATTCGTCAAGATAATGGAAAAAACGCAATTTTTGACAAAACATGCCGATGGCACAAGGATTATTGCCTTGGGAGATTATATTGATAGAGGTTTACACGGTTTAAATATAATTGTAGGATTGGTTTTGCTGAAATTATTTTTTCCAGAGCAGATACTTCTATTAAAAGGCAACCATGAGGTCTGGGAGAAGACCGATTCAGGGAAAATCATACCCACTGTCAGCGGAGACAACGAGTTCATAGAGGGTTGGGAAGAGCTTTTTAGCCCGGATACGTTTGCCAATCTGAAAAACTTTTTTGATGATATGCCAGCAATGGTTTTTACGAATAATGGTGGTTTGCTGGCTCATGGCGGGATACCCCGCCCCGAGGGAGATAACCATGACTATAGCTTTATTAAGAGCCTTGCGGACTTAAATTCACCAAAGATAATAAAGGAAGTGCTTTGGAGCGACCCTGAGGATAAAGAAACGGTTATAATAACCGGAGACACCCGGTTTTCCTTTGCCAAGAAACATTTTGAGTCCTACATGCAGAGAATCGGCGGGAGCTTTATGATACGGGGGCACGAGCCTGTCAGTCAAGGGTCCCGGTATCTGTTTGACAATAAACTCCTGACGGTTTTCTCCACAGGGGGGAGTGGCGCTTATGAGGGATATGCGGAAATGCACCCGGCATTCGTGTTAATGGATGGCAACGGTGAAAAATATATTTTCAATGTCTAAAATCTAAAAAGGCAGGTAATCATGGAGCAGACGATAAGACAGAAGCCGAAACAGCAGAAGATAAAGGGAGTCGCAGACATTGTTTTCTGTGTCGATGCTTCGGGAAGCATGTCGCCGTGCATTGACGGTTTGAAAGATCATATAGCTTCCTTCTTGGAAGGGATTTCCTCAAATAAAAATTTAGAAAGCGTGGATTGGAGATTGGGCTTCCTGGCGCATGATTCGGAAACCTTCTATGTTAAAGAATTTGTAAACGATATAAATGACTTCAAGACTGCGTTGAAGGGGGTGACTACAGGAGGAGATGAATTCACATTACCGGCGTTGGATTGGTGCGTAGACTTTCCTTGGAGAGAAAACTCTCAAAGGGTAGTAGTTCTTTTCACAGACGAGACATTGGAGACAGGAGCAGACCCTGGAAGGCAGAGGTCTCGCTTAAGAGAACTTACTGAAAAGATAATGGGGCTGAGAGTAATGGTATATTTTGTGGGTCCGGATTGCCCAGAATACAAATCGATTGCTGATCTGCCGAGATGCTATTTCAATCCGGTTGACGCTCATAGCGGCTTCTTCAAAACGGGTTTTGAGAAGGTTCTGGAAAGGATCGGAAAGACTCTGTCCGGCAGCTTGACCCCGGGCCAAACCCCTTCAGCAAGTTTTAGAAAGGACATCTATAATGTGGCGCAGGAAGTTAAGATAACAAGACTTTAATTCAAACGGAGGTTAAAATGACGATACAGCAGAAAGCAAAACAGCAAAAAATCAAAGGCGTTATGGATATCGTTTTCTGTATAGATGCAACAGGGTCCATGCAGCCATGCATAGACGCTATCAAGAGCAACCTTGCGACGTTTGTTTCCAACCTTACGGTTGAGACGGGGCGTAAGCAAATAGTCCCTGACTGGAGGGCGCGCATCATATATTTTCGTGATTTAAACGCCGATAAAGATGCGCTTAAAGCCGATTATCCTTTTGTTTCAAGTGAGGGGGAGTTGCGTAAGCAAATTGACGACATCGCGGCCGAGGGCGGGGGGGACGCACCGGAGAGCATCCTTGATGCTTTATACGTTGCTCTTAGTAAGTCTGAATGGAGAGACAATGCCCTCCATGCGGTCATTGCCTTCACCGATGCTCCCCCGATAGAGACTTTGCATGCCACTATGGTCGAGCCGGGACAGGATAAAAGCATCGCAACAGTAATCAACGCATATGTAAGCGACAAGTTTTCAGTCTTAAGGGTATTTTGCCCTGAGCATCCTGTCTATGAGGAACTTAAGGACATCCCAAGGTCAACCTTTGAATATGTAGATAAGAGCGCAGGGGATGTTTATGAAGGTCTCAAGAATCTCAAGTTTGATGAAATATTCCAGGTGCTGGCGAAAACGCTCTCGCTCAGCGCCTCGGAAGTAAAACAATTTGTATCGTAAAGGAGGTGTTTTATGCCCAGAATCTACGGAGCGGGAGAGGTAGTAAACGGCTACAGGATCGTCAGACCGATGAATCAAGGCAATTTTGCGAACGCCTACGAGGCTGCGGACACCAGTGCGAGGAGAATATTTTTAAAACAATATATTGACCCAACTCCTGTTGTCGGCGCAGAATATGAAAGATTCGTGGAGCACCAGAAGGCTGTAAAAAGCAAGCTTGACCGTCTCACCGATGTGGTGGAAAAGAACCACAGTTACTTCGAGTTTGACGGCTGCTACTTTCAGGCCAAGGAGTTTATGGAAGGGGTTGACCTTGAAACAGCGCTCTATGAGAGCGACATGCCTTTAACGGATGAGCAGAGATTCCTCCTCGCAACCGTTATGATGTATTCCATGAGCAAAATACACGAGAAGGGCATTGTTCATACCGACCTCAAACCGGCTCAGATATACATGAGGGAAGACAACGGTATCGGCCTTAGATACCGCATAAAGATCGTTGATTTTGATTTTTGCAGGCTTCCAGATGTCAGCGAGCCGATACACATATGCACATCGCCGTATTATTCCTCCCCCGAACATCTTAAGAAGGGACTTGCGCCTCATTTCGGCTCCGACATTTTTACCTGCGGCTTGATCCTTTATGAAATTCTCGGAGGAGAGCATCCATATCCAGTAGATAGCGAAGATAAATACGCCAGGAGTATCCTTGATTATAGTGTGAAAAAGTTAAGGGATTTAAATCCTGCCGTCTCACAAGAGCTTTCAGATACGGCGCTTAAAATGTTAGACCCTAACATAGATAGGCGTCCTTCTGCCGCAGATGTCCATAAGGCGCTTCAAGAAGAAATAAATAGAAGAAAAACAACGCATTCTGCTTCGGAAGATAGGAAAAAGGTAAAGACCTTGGCAGAGCCTTGCCCTTCTACGCACCCAAAAGACATCACCTTGGGGGTTGGACGCGTTGAGTTTCACCACCCGTCTGTCAAGTACTCGTTTTCCGTTCATAAAACAACTTGTCTCGGAAGGGGCAATTTTAGAGCCTATGGAGAGGATTATAAATATCTTGAGGACAGGCAATTTGAGATAATAATGTCGGGAGGCGGATGGAACATAAAAGGTCTGCCCTCCAAGAATCCTACTTTGCTAAACGGCAGTGACATCACAAATAGCGCGGTTCCGTTAAAAAACGGCGATGACATAAACATAGGGCCGCTGAAGCTCGCCGTAAAGATAATATGAGGCAGACATGAGAGTTTTCCGCTGCAATGCTTGTGGCCGTAATTTAGAAACCAAGGCGCCGTCATGCCCTGAATGCGGCTGCGGTGACATCAACGAGTTTGTTATCAGGATAGAACTCTGCCATCCCGCTGTCAGGCATCCTCTTTCGGTGCATAAGACCATGGTATTGGGGAGGAATAATTTCAGACTATACGGGGAAGAGTATGGATTCGTGTCTGAAGAGCAATTCAGGTTGGTTAAGGCCGAGGGCGGCTGGGAGATAGAGGGTATCGCGGCGAAGAACCCTACGATAATGAACGGGACTGATATCACCGGACAAGGCCCGGTACCGCTGCCTGACAACGCCGTGATAACAGTAGGGCCATTTAAGGTAAATGTGAAATACGTTGAGGCGAAAGTTTAAATGGCTCAAGATGGCAAAAAATTGAGGTGGACAATATGATGATACTCTTAGCGATAGTTATTGCGCTCGCATTATTCTATGTGGTTGAAAGGCACTTTATTCAGTTCATCACATTTTTCTGTGACAGGCTCCTGAAGGAAATGATAGAGAAGGTCGGCGGTTGGATACCCACTTTGTCAAATTTTTTTCACGATAAGCAGAAAGAAATGGGAAGCAGGCTAAGCCTTACCCATGCGATAGCCTCCTTGTTCATTTTCCTGGTAGCGGTTCTTTTGGTTGCCGCGAATTACACTATCATTTACTATGGTATGGAAATCCTGCTGTCCTCATCAAAGGAATCGTCGCTGCCCAGCGTTAATGTTTGGGGGCTATCAAGGTTTACAACCATAGGTATTATATCTTTTACTTTCTTGATAATGGAGTTTATCATAGGCTTTTTGATTCTGGAGACGTTGTGTATCACCGACCTTTTCGGCTGGAGTAAGCATCCTAAAAAGAAGCGTTTGTTGGGCACTATTCCACTTGCAATACTTTTTGCTTTGATTGTTACCTTGGAGGTTGGTCTGACTTTGCACAGGACATATGAAGTGCAGGAAGGTCCAATAGACGAGTCCACTCAGGTAGAGGACTACGACCAAGCTCCTGTAGATCAAAAGATCGCAAAAAATGCGGCGTCGTCCGAACCAGCTCCTTCAAAAAAAACAGACGTAAAAGGCGCCAGCGGCAAGCATTGGGAAGATCTCCTGCGGACTTTACCCTATTGGGTAACCGGCGGCATGGCCGTCTTACTGCCAATAATAACAGCCGCCGCCGCCTACGGCTTGCAGGACATGCTGCTGCTTTTGTTGTGGAGCGTGTTCACCGCATTTTACATTATTTTCTTCCTTGCCGGCTTGGCCTACGATTTTATTCTGCATGTTATTACCAATATTGACGACTTTCTTAAGAAGTTGTTGTCCATTGCGCTGGCACCAGTGGATTTATTGGTAAGTTTTATAGCGCTTTTACTCATTAAATTAAGAGTTATCCGCCCTGTTCATATGCTGGTTCTGATTGCTTCGCTCCTTTTGACACAGCAAATGGCTTTCGGTCAAGAGAATAGCCAGGAACAAGGTTCGCAGGAAAAAGTCGTGGCTGTTCTTTTTGACAACTCCGGCTCATTCAAAAATTATATACCAAGGGCTATTAACAACTGCATCAGATACATCGAGCCGCTTGAGCATGGGAGTTCGTTTGTCCTTTTCCTGATAGATAAAGAAAGCCTGAGCAATGACCATCCGCCGATAGTCGTTCGACTCCCTAAATCTAAAACGCATCTTATGACAAGGAAGCATAGGGAAGAGGTCAGAAAAAGGAAAAGCGCTGGCATCAGTAAGATTCGCGCCATTGAGAAGGAAAACCGCGCAAGGTCTACCGATTTGGCGGGTGGGATAGCAAGGGCCGCGTCTTTTTTGCAGTCACCGGAATACAAATCCAAGAAAAAGGTCTTATTGATATTTTCGGATATGATTGATACAGGAGGCAAGGCGGTATTGAAGGGCACAACGCTTTCCGGAGTTTATGTGCGAGTATCTTATGCTGAAGTGAATGAGAAGACCCAGAATATCATCAAACAATGGGGGCGGGCACTGTCGGACCTTGGGGCCGCAAAGGTTGAAATATTGACGCCTGACCAGAGCGCGCTTTCTGAAGACTTTAATCTGGAAAGACTCTTAGGAGGATCGTAATGAAGTGCCCCGCGTGCGGCAAGGATTTGCCTGAAGGCATAACAACGTGTACCGATTGCGGAACCATGCTCTTGTCCCCGGCATCGGTTACAATAGATGAGATTATGAGCAACGAGCAGTACAGAACCATTAAGGAATTGATAGCTTTGTTTGTGGGAATTGTTTGTCTCATACTGATTTTCTATTTTGGATATTATTGAGCAAGGGCATCCCTGTTTTGTATGTTTTCTGTAAAAAGACAAAAAAATCAAGAGACGAGGTCTAAAATGCCAAAATACTATCTGCGCATAGAGGCTGTGAATCTGTCTAATTTCGTTTATGACACAGTTAAGATACAGCCGATGCGCGGCGGCAGTTATCTGTTACTTGAGTGTGCAGGCGAGCTCGGCGGCAAGGATTTTGGGGGCATTAAGCTTGTTAAGATTATGGCCGGGGCGAGTATTGGGCTCTTCTGGTTTGAGGTGCCCGATAATAACGGAGAAATATCAAAAAAGGCGGAGGGTGTGACAGCGGAGGTCAGTAAGTTCTTGAACGAGAAAACAGACGGCCATGCCACCTTTGTAGTGGATATAATTTTGTACACCGATGAAAATAACTTTCTTAATGACACAGAGACGCTGACGGCAATGAACCGTTGGCGTCAATTCCAACAGCCCACGCTGATATTGCCGGAAGTGTTTGCGAATTCGTCAAATGAGCCGTGCGCCTATGACGGCGTCAGGCCAGGCGTTGTAACCAATCAAACGTCCGACGGTTGTATCTCCGATTCCGTTAACTTCCGGAAAACAAAAGGATGCGATCTTCGTAGCTCCATCTACAAACGAATCATCGGCGGGACGGAGCCTAATGCGCGCCCCTGTCTTCTTGGCGGTCTCAGCTCCATCTACAAACGAATCATCGGCGGGACGGAGCTGCGGGATGACTTTACCGATGACCTCGAAAGTCTCTCGCTCATGCCTTCAATGGGCAATCTTAACGGCAAGATGGCCGTTTTCTATGTTGACGGCAACAAGTTTACGAAGATACGGGGGAAGACCTGCACCGCAGATAAAGAACTCACTGCATTTGACGATAAGCTGCAATCCCTGAACAAGAGTTTCCTGAAGTCGTTGCTTAAAGACGCAAAATCAGATCCCTGCTTTAAAACGAAAGACGGCAAAATCCGTCTCGAGATCCTTCTCTGGGGCGGTGATGAAATAGAGCTTATCGTGCCCGCATGGAAAGGTTTGGAGGTCATGAGCCTTTATTATGAAACCATGAAAGATGCTAATTTTAGCGAATGCAGCATCACCTATGGCGGCGGGGTCGTCTTTTGCAACCACAAGACCCCGATACGCGAGGTGCGAAAGACGGTCCGCGCCCTTGCGGACATGGCCAAGAAAGGGGTTCCGGACGATGTAGATAAAATCAAAGGTGATGTGCACAACGTCTGCCACTACCTTGTGTTAGAGTCCTTCGAGGTCGTGGGCAAGGACGTTAATGGTTTTGTAAAACAATATTACCGCTCTCGATACGACGACCTTGTCATCACGCCGGCCACGATGGATAATGTTATGAAAACGATTAAGCTCATGAAACAAAAGAAGTTCCCGCGCAATAAAATATTCGATATTATTCATGCGCTACGGAGCGGCTCGGGTGCCACCGCGATAAAAGATATCCTTGAGCGGGCGCTGTCGGGAATTGACGCTGCGGACAGGACAACGCTCAAAGAAAAGATTGATGCTGTGATAGTTGATAAAATAAATCGTTGGTTCTGGTTCGCAGATCTGTGGGACTATGCCGGTAATAGCGAGGTGCAAATATGATATATGCCAGTATTAAGGTCTGTCTCAAAATCCGCGGGCCTATCCTCTGCAAGGCAACCGCCACGTCGGCGTGGGGCATAGATGCCACCTTTGCCATTGATTACACTGGCAGGCCGGTCATCGAGAGGAGCCATATCAAGGGAAAGCTCCGCGAGGCTCTTCGGGAACTGGGGGTTGACCCAAATAACATCATTACGTGGTTAGGTAAGGAGGAAGACCGCGAGACCGGCATGCTTGAAATCACGGATTTTTACAGCAATTGCCGCCCCGAACACGACGCGTATGAGAAACGCTTGACAAGGACGAGAATGGACCGCAAACGCGGCGTCGTAGAAGAAACGGCCCTTGTCTTCATGGAAAATAGATTCCCTTTGAGATCCGAGCCTTACGAATGGGAAGGGACAATCACATTCTTCGCCGAAGATGAAGATACGGGGCAGGCCGGTGAAATCCATGATGCTGTCAAAGCAGGCCTCAAGTGGATAGCGGCCTTTGGAAGCGAAAAGTCGGTCGGCCTTGGCAGATTAAAGAGCGTTAAGACCGAGTTGAACTGCGAGGCAGTGAATATCCCAGCGCCATTCCCTGCGCCATTGAGCGCAGAGAAATGGTTTACCGTAACGATAAAGCCGTCGGAGCCTCTTCTCATCGGCGGGGTCAAGCGCAAGTCCTCCACGTATATGGAATCAGAGACCATTATACACGGGGGGATGATAAAGGGCGCACTTGCGGAGACTCTCAACCAGATTTGCGGCGCGAAAAAGTACACAGATGCGCCTCCTATTGATGATGTTCATAACAGCGCGGTTAAGGAAAAGTATCCGAATCTTGCCAAGCATTTTTCCGATATCCGTTTTACCCACGCCTTCCCGTCCAAATATCCTGAACAAAGGCCGGTCGTTATCCCTTATTCAGCGGTCTCTTCACGCGGCGATTGCCGCGACGCGGCGCTGTGCAAGGAGCCAAAGCCTATCAACGGCTCCGCCCCGATATTCCAGGTAGACTGGAAGGACAAAGACTATCCCGGCGGTTTCGGCTGGCCGTCCCTGCGGCGCATATCAAGGACGAGGACTGCCATTGACGAGGAACTGCGAAGGGCTGAAGAAAACAGGATGTTCACCTATGGATACGTCTGTCCAAAGGACGAGGATGGTGTGGATGTCGTATGGGTTGGGTGGGTCAAACTGCCTGACGTTGATACCGGCGCGCTTCAGTCGGAACTGGAGGATGCCATCCGCAGGGTAACGCGCCTCGGAAAGCGCAGGAGCCGTGTAGAAATCAAGATAAAGCCGCAGATGTGCGGCAGCGCGCAAACTGAAAGACAGCCAATCGAGAATGGCCTTATAATAGTCGCCCTGCAGTCCGATGCCTTGATGGCCGACCCTGACGAGCTTCTTAAAAAACAGACTGCTGATAAGTTGAAGAAACTCTACGAGGCCTATTGGTCTGAAGTCTTCGGCAGCAACACAGTGGAGCTTGTCCGTTTCTTTGCGCATCAACGGCTGCTCGGAGGTTATTTGGGGAGGCGAATGGCCGGTGGATATTATCCTTTTTATTTAACCGGCGCGGGCAGCGTATTCGTGTTGAAGGCTGACAAAGCACTGGAGTGCGTCAATAAGTGGAAGAATAACGGGCTTCCTGTCCCGGCCTGGGCTAAGAAGAAATATGGTAATGGTAAGGGCGAAGACCTCTGGCAAAGATGTCCCTTTGTCCCGCAAAACGGATACGGCGAGGTTGCGGTGAACCTGAACTGGCACTTTAAAGAGAGGATAGACGTCGCAGGAGGCGGGCAATGACGGATAACTTCAACAAGGGCGGCAAATTCAGGAACCGATACCTTATAACCGGCACGCTGACCGCCAGCGCCCCCTTTCATATCGGTTCCGGCGAGATGACGGAGCGGACCGGGATGACTGACAAGGACAAAAAGCCGTTACAGATATCCGCGGTTGTGGTCGACGGCGAGGGTAGGGCGTATATCCCAGGGAGCAGTATCCGCGGCGCGCTAAGAGACTGGCTGAGGAGGGTTTACGGAGAAGAAGACCGCGAACACAAGGAACTGGATGGCGCGTTAAAAAAGTTGAAGAGAAACGAAGAAACGCTCAGCCCGGAGCTGGTAGCTGAAAACACCACCTGCATGGAGCGGCTTTTCGGCTCGGCCTTTGCCGAGGGGAAGGCAGAGGTATGGGATGCGGAATGCGTCAGCCGTCCGGACACTTCGACAAACGTCCATTTGAGCGGATGGGACAAAGATAGGGTCACCTATGTTGCCAAGTCGGTTGCGATAGACCCGGAGACAGGCACGGCGGACGACAAGAAGCTCTACAACTTCGAGCTTGTCCCAGAGGGCGCGAGCTTCACCTTTACCGTTACCGGCCAGAATCTGAGCGATGAGGAGGCGTGTCTTCTACTTCGCGCCATAGAGGGGTTCAGCGATAAGGCCGAGAGTATCGCGCTCGGGGCAATGACAAAGCGCGGCTTCGGGCGTTTCAAATGTGTCGTCGAGGGGGTCTGGCGCCTCGATAAAACTAATTTGACCAAGTGGCGCGAACAGATACTTAAAGATGATGACAATACGGCCGGGTATGATGCCATCAAGAGGGATGTGTTCAGGCTTGAGGAAAAAGACATTGCCACACTGAAGGATCTTGTCAAAAAACCTCCAAAAGAAGCGCCTCTGTGTAAAACGTGGAAGGTGACGCTGGAAACCCCGCTCGTTGTCAGGAGCGGCGGGAGCTTCGGCTGGAAGAACGCCGATAAAGACAAGACGCGAAATCGGAACATGGTCTTCAGGTGGGGTTCGGATGCAATACAAGGTCAAACGGATCAGATAGGCGACCTCTATTTCAGCATCAGGCTCGAGAATAACGAGGCAAAGCCTTACTATCACATTCCATCGAGCAGCGTAAGAGGGGCTTTGAGGGAATGGGCGATAACGCACCTCTTGCCGAAGAAGTGGTGGGATATTGAAGAAGGGCTGAAAAAATATGCAAAGAAAGAGACTGGCTATGCTGAGTTGCCGAGTCATCTCGTTCCTTTGCTCTCGCTCTTCGGCTTTACCGTCAGCACCGGCGATGAAGAGATTGACAAGAAATACAACCGCGCCGCAAGGCTAACTATAAAGACAGAACCTTTTCCTGAAACAGCAGCCCTTAAGCCGTTTGTCCACAAAGATAGCTGGAAAGTGGCCGGCAACGACTACGGCCCGACAAACGCCAAACGCCACGTCAAGCCGAGAAACCCGCTGGACCGCATTACGCACGCGGCCAGGAAAGGCGGGCTTCACAACTTCCTTGAATTTTCAAAGGGACAGACGTTTAATATGACTATCGTTGTGGAAAAAGCGAATGGCAACGGACAAGAAACCTTCGATAAAGAAATCATCAATTGGTGGAAGAAAGAGTTGAATTACGGCACCATACGCCTCGGCGCGCTTTCGAGCGCGGGCAGGGGCAGAGTCAGCGTGAAGGAGGTTCAAAATGCCTGAAAAGACGGCAAAGGATAGTAAAAAAATTGAGGGTTTTGGAGGGTTGGGCGCCGTCAAGGACAAATTCCCGGAAGGGAAAGCAGCTAATCCCGCGTCTTCGTCACCGGAAGGCGCGCAAGGCGTTGCCAACGGTGGCGGTGTTTCGAAACTGTCGCGCGATAAATACGATGCGTTACTGAGCAAGGTGACTGAAGGAACACACAACCCCAACCCGTTTGACTTTGTTTTTTTTGCGAATAACGGGCCCGCTGTCTATGAGAGAAAAGATTTAGATGGAGCAGAGGATCCCATCAGCGGCTATCTTGAGGTGGAGCTAAAGGCCCTTACGCCAGTGCATATCGCGGGGACACAGGTCCCGGTCGCTGATCAAGCAGGCACGCAGATAGCTAAAAGCTGGTTCTACAGGCAGGGGGACGTCCCATGCATCCCCGGGTCAAGCATAAGGGGCATGCTGAGGTCGTTCATCGAGGCGCTGACCAACGGCTGGGTCTCGCAGGCGCAGGAAGAGTATGAAAAAGGGGGCGCGCCGACACGCCACTTCGAGTTCAAGCCTTTTGGTTCGTTTGAGGCTCATCAGCATGCTTGCATGAGTGGAAGATCATACACCGTAGGGCAGGCCATTCCAGCCCTATTTAAGCCTCTGTCTTCTGTAGACAAAATAGATATTGCGACATACCTCTTTGGATATGTTGAAAATGAACAAGGCGTAAGCGGCGGCAAGGCAATATCCGGCAAGGTAATGATAGAAGATGCGGATATTGCACAAAACGACCTGCAGGGTGATTGTAGTAAGATGCTCGATACAAACGGCAGGTCCATGATGGGCGGCCCCGAGCCTCGCGCCAACTGGTGGCACATGAGGCCAAAGGAGGTATTGAAACGTAGCGTCAGGCTGAGGCGGAATGGTAGCTTAACCGGCAGGACAATCGAAGTCGCCCAATTCATGGGTGAAGGCTTCTGGGGCAGGAAGTTTTACTACCATCAAATACCTGAAAGATGCATACAATGGTATCAAACCAATGGTAACTGGCCGCTCCTTATTTATTCCTACGACATCGAGTGCCTTGCTGCTGGTAAGACAGCCTCTTTTAAGATATACCTTGACAGGGTGCCGGAGAAGCTGCTTACCCTGCTCTACGTTTGTCTTTTCCTTCCCGGCAACATGCGCCACAAGCTCGGATACGGCAAGGCGTTCGGTTACGGGTCAGTTGAGCTCAGTCTCAGGACCGCGATGCTGAGGAAGGAGAAAGACGCCGACTGGCCGTCTCCCCTCAAAGACTGTAAAACAGCCGTTCAAGAGGTTATTACAGCAGGATGGGTAGAAGGAAATGGCAGTCTCATAAACCTTCCGGCGCTGAAAGATCTGAAAATGATCCTCCATTATAATAACCCGGTGGACGATATTATCTTCACGTATCCACCGTTTGATAGGAACAATTTCGCGAAGGTTGTCCAATACCACGAGTATAATAACGGGGAGGTGCGAGTCGGCGCTATAACTCCCGTGGACGAGAATGCTGCCATTGCCACCGCAGAAACGCTCTGGGGTAAAAAGCTCCCGCTCCACTTCATGCTCTATCAGGCGCGGGCAAAAGACTTCAAGAGTAAGATTATGACGCGTAGGTCATAGTGGCATAGAGTTACATCATTTGCAGGTCTACGTTGGAATGAAGGGGCGCCAACCAGGCTGGGGGCGGCAACAGGGGCGCGTTTGATTCAAGAAAGGCATTGAGATGGCGTGCAATGACTTCATGACGATATTCATCCTCCCGTTCAAGTATTTCAGGTTTGAGGAGAATGGTGGCGCGTGGCATGAGGGCGTCGTTACGGCGAAGGATGCCGCCGACACTCTGGTAAAGGCCAATCCCGGCGGGTCAAAATATACGGGCTGGACCAGGAGCTACTACCAGATCGACTCTCCGGAGAACTACGCGGAATTCAATTACTTCCATCGCCACGTCCATGACACGATATTCATGAAGGATAAGGGCGGCGAAGGGAGCTTGCCCAATGCGGCTGGTGAGCGTAATGTAAATCGAAACGTCGCAGGACGCAATCAAGGGATGCAGTTCCTGACGCGCGGGGATTATTATGAGATGACGGTCAGGTTTTACGTCGAGCAAAACGATCTAAATGAGGCTGTGAAAAAGACGGTTACGAGGACGATTTCCGTAAGGGTCAATTCGATAGACCTCCACCTGTACGACAACCAGATAGGGATGCTGACGATAACCACCGAGATGAAGCCAGGCGATGAAGTGTCCTATGATGATTTTCTGCGATATAACGATGTGGCGCGGAGGGTCTATCCGCCGTTCCTCTCAGAGAGGGATAATGGAATTATCTGCAAAAGTTATCAAACAGGCCCGCTGAAATCCGAAAAGAAATTACTTCCGTCCAGCGTGGTTCTATCGCATGCGTCAGACGAAAAAAAGGACATCCCGGAAGATTTTCCGAGTCTGCGTCTGCCTGACGATTTCCCATACCTCAGCGATGTCGTCAAAGGATTGCTCAAGCCGTTAGAGTGCAACAACAGGGATGCGAAGAAGTATTCGAGCAACATCTATTACACCCCGGCCACCGACGACAGGATGTTCATTGTTTCCTACTGTCGTGATGATGTGCGGTCATCGATAATGCAAAGCGCTGGATCGAGTTATCCTTACAAGACTTCAGAGGACTGGTACCGGTTTATTTTTGTCGACGGCGGGGATGCATCAGTTCAAAACGACGAAATGATGAAGGACTTGATAAAGAGCCACACCTACGCGAGGTGGGCCAACTATGGGACGTTCTTCGGCATGAGCAGGTACAGCTTCGTAGTATTATGCGGCACTGACCAATATGGAGGGTTTCATAATATTCTGAAGCAGCACATGAAGTCCATGTACTACCAGATCGCGCTCATGGGGTTATTCCAGAGGTGCATGCTCATAAAGCTTGCCGAGGACGTAGACAGGCTTTCGGAACGGTTGCAGAAGGAAGACATTAAGGTACTCGCCAAAGAGTCGTCAAACCTCCGCCGCGATTATATATCTTTTATCAACAAGTACTGGCACGTGGAGGTTACGCCGCAGGAGCAGGGGATTGAGATGTACAGTCAGTTCATGAGTATACTTGCCCTTGACAGGCTTTATGACGAGGTACACAGGGAGATAGAAGAGCTTGAGGAGTATGTAGATAACAAAATAGAGTTCGATACGAACCAGTTGGGATTCGAGACGAATAATGAGGTCGCGAGGATTACGAGATACGGTCTGCCGCTTATGCTTATCGCTCTGGTCTTCAGCGTATGGCAGACATTGAACGGAGCCACGAGCTATTACGTCGAACCAATAAAATGCTTCGTTCCCGGATGGTTCTTTGTCTTTTTGCAGTTGGCGGCAGCCGCCATCGCATTTGTGCTCATCTGGTGCCTGCTTGTCTGGTATATGAAGAGGACAAGGGATAAAAACAAGACAGACAAAGACAAGAATCGAACGCGTATATGCCAACGACGCTGACCGCTCCTGATACCTCAGTCATCTGCCCCTCTAACGACGGGGAGGGCAGGAGCATCATAGATATAGCCCGGAGGATGTCCTTTGATGTGAGGGTTTCTCCTCAGGGGTGGGGCGCTAAACTCTCCAAAGAGCCGCCCGAAACTTTTTTAGGCCTCAGGGAAAATGTCGTGATAGTCGAGATTCCGGGAGTGGAAAAGGAGGCGGAGCTTGGAAGGACGCACCGCCTCTACATCATAGACCATCACAGATACGACGGCCTTGACAGGATTAACCCGTTAAGCTCGCTTGAGCAGTTCGCGCGTTTGACAGGTTATGAGCTTGACAGGCGGGAGGCAGGGGTTGCGCTGAATGACCGCGGTTACATATACGCGCTGAAGGACGCCGGCTACTCCGAGGAAGAGATACGCGGGATAAGACGCTATGATTTCGAGGCGCAGGGATACGGGATAGATGATTTTAAGGCGCTTTCCGAGGATTACTCGAAGGGGTATGCGCATAAGGGCAGATGCTATGTCGTTGAGACCGAAAGCCGCAAGACGTCGTTTTTGTCGGACATGCACTTTTATGAATTTTACGATGAAGAAACCGGCAGGACAAGACTCGACCTGTTGGTTTTTGTCACAGCCGGCGGCCGGCTTGTTAAAGCTGGCTTCAGCGGCGCGCCGAGGGTCGCGAAGGCTATGTATAAGATGGCCGGCGGATACTGCGGAGGGGATGAAAAAAGGTCAATGTACTGGGGAAAGGAGTTTGCAAATGGAGAGGCATCAAAGGAAGACCTGCTAAAGCTTGCGGAAGATTATCGAAGTTGTTTTATTTAAAAGGGTCGTTTTTATGCAACGATTGAGAACCCCTGTGGATAACTTGAGAAAAGCTATGGATAGAGGGGAGGTTCTCCAAAACAGCGTTTTTACCTCTTGTGAATCAAGAGGTTGCAAACGAAGAGTCCGGAGACGGACAGCCCCTGCAGGGGACTAAGACATACACCATCCAGTTTACAACGTCACTTGGGTCCGGAGACGGACAGCCCCTGCAGGGGACTAAGACAAGATAATACGCCATTGCCATGAAGATCGATGTCCGGAGACGGACAGCCCCTGCAGGGGACTAAGACTAAACTAATCGTCATCTCGTCGCTTTGCTGTCCGGAGACGGACAGCCCCTGCAGGGGACTAAGACTTCTTGGCAGCGTATGCAAATGCGGCTCTAGAGTCCGGAGACGGACAGCCCCTGCAGGGGACTAATACCTTATTAATCTTCCTCCTCTTTATTTTTTTGTCCGGAGACGGACAGCCCCTGCAGGGGACTAAGACATGGCCCGGGATATTTCATCGAACTCGGTCA
>JACRHB010000132.1 GCA_016217725.1 Nitrospirota bacterium
AAATTGAGCGTTATATAGCAAGCGTACCAAATTTGAAGAAAGTCTTTTCTCAATTCTCATGGTCTTATCGATGGTAATGAATCCACAGGTCGAACCATATTACTCGGACCACCACCAGAGGTGTTGGTTTAATTTGATTAATTAATCTGTGTCATCTGTGTAATCTGCGGATTATTTACCTGCCTCCTCCATCACCGCAGCAGCCAAAAGGGGGAACATTATCTCATGGTGGCCGGTTAAGGCGTATGAATTGCCGCCTGAAAGCACCGGACGTCTCAGGACGTTCTCGCGGCATCTGTAATGTTGGATGAAGTCCATATTGACAGTGGTAAAATTTTTCACGCTGTATTTTAGATTCCTCGTAACCGCAATCGCCTTTAAAAACACCTCCGGCAATATTACAGCGGAGCCGAGATTGATATAAACGCCTCCTTTGAGATCGGCGACGACCGATGAAAAAAGCCTGAAGTCCCTCAGGCTCCCTTCGCCTATCGCCGCGCCGTCCGCTCCGGGGTGCATGTGAACAATATCGGTACCCACCGCAACGTGGACGGTTGCCGGGAGGTCTAATCTGTCCGCCGCAGCTAAGATGCTTAATTCCTTATAATCCGCCCTGCTCCTCCGTATATGCTCCCCGACCGCCTTGCCTATTCCATAACCCTTCTTAATCCCGTTCTTGATCGCCCTGTTCAATCCCCCGCCCGTTTCCTCAGCCATGCCGAATGTGCCTCTGCACAGCTCAACGTCAACGTCCTCAGAGGTATGCCCCATCAGGCTCAGCTCATAATCATGGACGATACAGGCCCCGTTCATGGCAATTGCGGTAATCACGCCCTTCTCCATCAGGTTGATGATGATGGGCGAGAGGCCGACCTTTATCGGATGCGCCCCCATACCGAGGATCACGGGTCTGTCTTTTTTCCGGGCTTTTACTATGGCGCTTACTACCGCTTTAAAATCTTCAGCGGCAAGCACGTCCGGAAGGCTTTTGATGAAATCCCTGAAGCTCCCTCCTGCAAAAGGTTTACCGACTTTATCAAGCCTGACCTTGCTTTTTCTCGACTCCAGTTTGCAGGTTTTTACGCCTTTCAGAGATATGGGACTGTATTTATTGGACACACAAAAATATAACGCCCTGATGCTTAAATGTCAAATTTTAAGATAGTTGTTAGTTGTTAGTTTTTAGTTTTTAGGCTAACAACTAAAAACTAACAACTAACAACTTTACATGTCGAGCATGTATCTTTGAATCTTCCCCCCCTGCATAAACGCGATATGCCGTGATGGCAGAGGGCGAAATCATATTTGAGAGGGTCCTCAGGGTCTAACTTTTTAAGCGCTTCGGTGATCTCTTTCGCCGTCTTCCAGTCCGATGATTTTCTTTTTGTCAGCCCGAGACACCTTGAAATCCTTGCGATATGAACATCGAGGGGGATGATTAATTTTGACGGCGGGATGTTATCCCAGACACCGAAGTCTATATCCTTCGTCCTCACCATCCACCTGAGAAAAAGGTTCATGCGTTTGCAGGCGCTGCCGGTTTCGGGAGAGGGGAAGAATTGCTTCAGGCCGTAACCGGGCCTTTTCCCCTCTAGCAAGAGGGGATCAAGGGGTGTGTTTCTTTTAGTTAAAAAGGGGGCATGAGGGGATTTTGACAGAAAATAATCAACAAAACCAATCAATGCCTTCCTGATGTCTTCATCTTCTTCAATTCTCCCCTTGTCAAGGGGAGACGCAGAGGGGTTATCACAATAATAAAACAAGTTCTTCAACGACCCCCATTCATTTAAGGCTGCGCCCAGCACGCAGATAAGAGAAAGAACGTCTTCTTCCTTATTAAACCGGTAGCTGATTCCCTTAAGATACTTTTTATCTCTTTTCAAATCGAAGCCCTTAATAAAGTTTGCGGGATGATTGCCGCAGGGTTTGAGGATTTGCTCTATAACGGGTTTAAAAAGCTCAACCTTCCCGTATGCAAAACAGGATGCAATGAAGCCTGTTACCTCTATGTCTTCAGGATGTGAATACCTGTGAGGGAATTCAATCGGGTCATGTTTAAGGCGTTCTTTGAAATTGAATTCGGCGTAAAATTTGTCGAGGGTTTGTTTGAGGGTGAATTTTTTTAT
>JACRHB010000133.1 GCA_016217725.1 Nitrospirota bacterium
CATTCCCCGATTTTCTGTCAGGTTCGCCTTCAGAGGCTACTTTCGCGAAATTCCTCATCGATAAAATTGATTTCAGTAAAAATAACCCCCTAAGGTTGGTCGCTTAGGGGCTTTTGAATGATTAATTCGGTACTCTCAAGTAACATACAACATTCCTCATAATTGTTGCGCCCTCTTTGTTGAGAGCAATTTGCTCAATTCTGTTGGGATGCACCCCAACGCTGCAAGGGGACAAGATTCCGCTTAAAACAGAAAAGGATAAGCTTACGCGGTTGCGGTCGGCTGCTGCTCGGCTTTTGCCTTTTCTCTCGCCGCCTTTTTGGCTTCGTATGCCGCAAGGACTTCGGCGTAATTGAACGTGCCGGTGATGGCGGCAACGGGGCACTTTGACGTGCAGATGCCGCAGCCGATGCATTTATCCTGTGCAATGACATGGCGTTTCTTTAACTCGCCGGATGGGGCGTTTACGGGACAGACCTTTGCGCACATATGGCAGCCGATGCATTTCTCTGTGACGAATGCCTTCGATCTCCTGGGGATGTAATCCATAATTGCATTGGTGGGGCATTTCGTTACACAGAGGCCGCAGACCTTGCATTTATCGAGATCGATCCTTGAGAGGTTGTTGGCGATTGAAGGAGCGTTATAGGGGCAAACCTTCACGCAGATGCCGCAGGCGATGCATCCTACCTGGCAGTTCTTCTTTGTGGCCGGGCCTTTGTCCTTTGAATGACAGCTTACGAGCACTTCCTTTGACAAGGGCTGTATCTCGATAACCTTCACGGGACACGCCTGGGCGCATTTTCCGCAGGCCGTGCATTTTGCAGGGTTTATTACAGGCAGGCTGTCCTCGCTCATTGTTATAGCGCCGAAGGGACAAACCCTTGAGCAGGTCCCGTAACCGAGACAGCCGTAAATACATCCCTTGTCACCGCCGCTTGCGAGTATAGCTGCGCGGCAGTCGGCAATGCCTTCATATTTGAACCTGCGGACGGATTTTGACATCCCGCCCTGACAGAATACGCGGGCGATCTTCGGCTCAAGCGCCGTCATAGCTTTTCCGGTTATTTTGGCGACGGCTTCAGCGGAAGCCTTTCCCCCTGGCGTACAAAGGTTTGGGGCAACTTCCGGTTTCATAACAACTGCCTCCGCATATTGCCTGCATCCGGCAAACCCGCATGCGCCGCAATGGGCATGGGCAAGATTTTCCGATACCTGATCAATGCGCGGGTCTTCCTGAACCGCAAATTTTTTTGCGGCAAAGGCAAGCCCGATGCCGAAGAGCGTGCTGATCCCGGCTAAGAATACCGCCGTGAACTTTAAAACTTCTCCAACATTTACAGATTCCCTTGCATCGACTCCGCCGCCGACTCCGGCGTAGAGCGCGGAAGCGCAAAAAAGCAGAATTACAAAAGTGAATATGATCGTCATCTTTTTCATTGCATTGTTAAACATGGGGTGTCCTCTTACGTATTATAAACAAATTAGCTTCTTAATTTCCCTCTCCCCTTGTGGGAGAGGGTTAGGGTGAGGGGGATTTTATTTCTATTTTTCACCCTCCCCTTAATCCCCTCCCATCAAGGGAGGGGAGACATTATCAAATCTAAATCACAATGTAATCAACCCCGAAAATCCCGTAAACGCAAGCGCGATCAAACCTGCTACGATAAATGAGATCGGCAGGCCCCTGAACGGGGCCGGTATATCGGCAAGCTCCAGTTTCTCACGGATGCTCGCCATAATAATCAGCGCAAGCGCAAAACCGAGACCGGAGCCTACGCCGAAGGCCATGCTTTCAAAAAAGTTATAGTTCTCACCTGAATTTATCAGGGGAACGGCGAGGATAATGCAATTCGTCGTAATCAGCGCAAGGTAGATGCCGAGCTTGTAATAAAGCGCCGGGCTTAACTTCTTCATAATAGTATCAGCCGACTGCACAAGCGCGGCGATAACGCCGATGAATACTATAATTTTAAGGAAAGTAATATCCATCGGCACCATGATGAATTTGTATATCACCCAGTTCAGGGCGGCGCTTATCACCATGACGGCGGTAAAGGTTATGCTCATACCGACCGAGGTCTCCATCTTCTTTGTAACACCGAAGAAGATGCAAAGGCCGAGGAACCTGGTAAAGACGAAGTTGTTTATCAATGATGCGGCTACTATGAGTTGAAAGAGTTTGTTGAAATCCATAATTCCTCCGAATCTATAATCCACAGATTTCGCAGATTACACAGATTATTCTTTCTTTGTTTTTACAATCTGTGACATCTGCGAAATCTGTGGAATTCGATTTTCATTTTTTCCTCAGGCCGTTTCTATCGCAGCAGCCGCTTCCCTCTTTGCCGCCATTCTCGCATCGAGCCAGTTGAAAAATCCCATCAGCAAACCGACTGCGAAGAATCCGCCTGCCGGTAACACCATTATAAGCAAAGGATTTCCCTGGACAATCGGGAATCCCCATAATGCGCCTTTGCCAAGAAGCTCCCTGAAAAAGCTGATTACTATCATCGCAAGGAAGAAACCAATTCCCATGCCGAGACCGTCGGCGATTGACGGGATGATCTTATTCTTTACCGCAAACACCTCTGCCCTCGCAAAGATCGATGCAAATGCCACGATTAATTGAATATATAATCCGATTTGTTTATATACAGGCCTGGCAAACGCCGCCATCGACATGTCTATTAAGCTCACGTAGCCTGCGATAACCATCATGAATATGGGTATGCGGATCTTCGGGTTGATAAAATTTCTTATCAATGAGACCGTAAGATTGACCATGGTCTGGACAAAGATGACCGAGACTCCCATGAAGAAGCCGTTCTTCAGGCTGTTCGTGACGGCGATTGAAGGGCACAGGCTGATAGCCATCTTGAAAATGGTGTTCTCACTGAACATCCCGTTTTTGATTAATTCCCAGTTGGTCTTATGAGTGTGAGCCATGTTCGTTTTCCTTTCCCTCAGTCTCTCCGTGTCCCTCTTTGTGTTCTTCTATCTCCCCTTCCTTTACCCCGTGTCCGCCTTCTTCCTTCTTTTCCTGTCCGCCGGAGAGTTTTTCCATCAGCATCTTCACGCCGTTTTTCACTCCATCTTCCGTCACCGCGCGGCTTGAGATAGTTGCGCCGGAGATCGCCTGTATCTTGTCCGGTGTATCTCCTTTTATTACAACAAGGGTGTCAAGGGTTTTCCCGGCAAACTGCTTCTGGAAGTAATCTTTCTCAATCTCGTCTCCGAGTCCGGGGGTCTCCGCGTGATGCAGGACGTTTATCTTTTGAACCGTGAAATTTTTATCGACCGAAACCAGAAGGTTTATATAGCTTGAATATCCCTTGCCGAAGCCTTCAACTATATAGCCGATTTCCTCATCGCCTTTTTTGGCTGCATAATAACCCGCATGTTTATGATGTGGTTCCCAATCGCCGAGATGCTCAATCTTGTCCGCCTCCGGCATCATTGTCTTGAGCGCGGCTTCCTTTTCCTCCTTCGCCTTTACGAACATAATGGGCGAGGTCTTTGCGTACACGAAAGCAAGCAGCAGGCCGCCGAGGACGTATATTACTACAAGGTTTATCGTTATCTTTGCCATATCTTTTGTAGTCATTTTTTCTCTTCCTTCTTCTTTACCGCGCCGAACTGTTTGGGTGCCACGTTCCTGTCGATCAACGGCGCAAAGCAGTTCATCAGCAATATCGCAAACATCACGCCTTCGGGGAAGCCGCCCTTCAACCTTATAAGCATTGTAATCGCCCCGCAGCCGATGCCGAAGATTATCTGTCCTTTTCTTATCGTCGGGCAGGTGACGTAGTCGGTCGCCATAAAGAATGCTCCAAGGATCATACCGCCGCTGAGAATATGGGCAATCGGGTCGCCTGTCAAAAAACCTTCCTTGCCGCCGAATAACCATGCAATCACCGCTGCCGTGCCGATAAAGGAAAGTGGAATATGCCAGGTGATGTATTTTTTATAAAGGAGAAATGCCGCGCCGATCAGCAGCGCAATCGCCGAAGTCTCGCCAAGGGAGCCGGCCCTGTTTCCCATGAGCAGGCTTGAATAAAGGCTCATCTTGTCGCCGAATACCTCCATGAGCCTGGCGACGCCTTCTTCCTTTAAAATGCCGAGCGGTGTGGCGGTCGTCTTAGCGTCCAATGCAATAAATTTCGCCGTCGGCTCTACCCATATAGTCATCAGCTTGGGCCATGTGAGCAATAAAAAAGCCCTGCCGATAAGCGCAGGGTTGAAGATGTTGTAGCCGAGTCCTCCGAAGAGCATCTTTGTAATGACAACGGCCACAAATGAACCTACTATCGGTATATAGAAAGGAACGCTTGAGGGGAGGTTCATACCTAACAGCAGACCCGTTAAAACCGCGCTGCCGTCATTTGAGGTGATTTTCTTGTTTAACGCCTTCTGATAAATATGCTCTGAAAGAAACGCCGTTAAGATACATAGACCGGTTACATAAACCGCCCTCGGACCAAAATAATAAACGGACATTAAAAATGCCGGAAGAAGGGCGAAATTGACCGTCCACATTATCCTGGCAATGGATTCTTCGTCCCTCACGTGCGGACTGACTGATACGACTAACGGATGTGTCTTCGCTTCAGTTGCCATTTATACCTCTTCGTGTCATTGCAAACTCTGAAAGTGTCATGCTGAACTTGTTTCAGCATCTCTTAGACCCTGAAACAAGTTCAGGGTGACATCTAATTACATCATACATATGATTGTCATTCCAGCTTGTCTGGAATCTTTCCTTAAGAAGATTCCGAACAAGTTGGAATGACGCTTCATCACTTCCGCGCTTTTGCTCTTTTATACTTCTTCACGGTTTAACCTGCGACTTTGCAAGCCGCATAAACTGCACCATCGGTCTCTTTGCCGGGCATACGTAGGCGCACGAGCCGCATTCAAAGCAGTCAAAGAGATTGTACGCCTTTGCGTCTTCGTAGAAGCCTTTTTCCACGAGAATGCTCAGCATCGAAGGATTAAGCCCCATCGGGCAGACGTCAACGCAGCGTCCGCACCTGATACATGAAAAATATTCATCGGCCGATACATATTCCTCTTCGGAAAGGACCAGGATCCCGGAGGTCCCTTTTGTCACGGGCACCTCGAGAGTCCACTGCGCAAACCCCATCATCGGCCCGCCGGAGATCACCTTCACCGCTCCGTCGGTAAGCCCGCCGCACTGCTCGATCACGTCGGACATCAAAGTGCCGATGCGGACCATCAGATTATTCGGCTCCCTGACCCCTTTGCCTGTAACGGTAACAACACGCTCTATCAACGGCTTGCCGTACCGCACTGCATCATAAATTGCGAGAGCCGTGCCGATATTATGCACCACAACGCCGACGTCCATCGGAAGCCCCTTGCTGGGAACTTCACGATTCTTAATCGCCTTTATCAGCATCTTTTCCGCGCCCTGCGGATACTTTATCTCAAGGGAATGGATTTTAATATTCGATTCGCCGGAAGCGGCTGACTTCATCGCGGCTATCGCATCGGGTTTATTCTCCTCGATGCCTACATGTCCTTCATTCACGCCGAGCGCCTTCATTATTAATTTCAAGCCTTCGATTACTTCCTTCGGGTGCTCGACCATAAGCCTGTGGTCGGCAGTAAGATAAGGCTCACACTCCGCGCCGTTGAGAATTACGGTATCAATAGGTTTTTCTTTAGGCGGGGAGAGCTTTACGTTTGTCGGGAATGCGGCTCCGCCCATTCCGACTATGCCTGCATCTTTTATCTTTGCCTTGATCTCATCGGCGCTCAGGCTCATGTAGTTCGTGGTTTCGTTGAAGGCAATGGCTTCATCTTTTCCGTCGCTTTCAATGACAATGGAATTAACAAGCCTTCCGACAGGCGTCGGGAAATCGGCTATTGCAATTACTTTTCCTGAGATGGATGAGTGGACGGGCGATGATACGAAGCCTGAAGGCGATCCTATGATTTGACCTCTTTTGACTTCGTCGCCGATCTTTACTTCGCATTTTGCGGGAGCGCCTATGTGCTGGCTGAGCGGAACAACTATTCTCTGAGGCAGTTTGGCTTGTGTTATTGATTTGCCTGAGGCTAACTCCTTGTTGTACTTCGGATGAATCCCTCTTTCAAACGTCGCAGCTTTACTCATTCTACAACACCTTCAATAGAGATGATGATTTTTCAAGAAGTGTTTAAGTTTAATTTATAGTTTTATAAATTAAACTTTATATTCAGTTTTTAAATAAAACGAATATTATTAACATTTGTGCGAATGAATGTCAAGCGTTTTCTTGAAGCAACAGCAATTCACGATGAACCTTAAAAACCATTACGATTCACAGAGAACATGTTGCAGCAGGGCATATCAGCCCTGTCCGGGCGATTACTGCCTTTATTTTAAATCGATTTTACAGGAGAGCCTCTTGCAAAAGTCATAAAACGAGGGAATTTATCAAGGATATAAGACTCTCCTTGTGGTAAAATATTTAACCAAAAAAACACTAAACCACAAGGAGAGCCGATGCACTTAATAGAAAGATTATCATGGTTAAAGA
>JACRHB010000143.1 GCA_016217725.1 Nitrospirota bacterium
TAACTGAAGGGAAGAAGCTCAATAATGGCGATTCTGCCGGCAAGGGATTCGGTCACATCTTTCATCAGTTGAAACTGCTGCGAGCCTGTGAGCAGCCATTTCCCTGACTTTCTCCTTTCTTTGTCTATCCTCATTTTTAAATAAGGAAGAATTTCCGGAGCATACTGAACCTCATCCAGAATAACAGGACGTTTCTCAAACCTGTCGAGAAAGCCGTTTGGATCGGAAACCGCAAAGCTTCTTTCCATCGGGTCGTCAAAGCTCAGGTAATCGGAATTTTTTCCCATCTCGTGAAGCAGGAAGGTGGTCTTGCCCGCCTGTCTCGGCCCTGTAATCAGGACGGCAGGAAAATGCTTAACCGCATCATTTAAGACACCTGAAAGCAGCCGCTTTACATACATACGACAATTATAAAGTTCAACTTTATAATTGTCAAACCTTGTCGCCCTTGCTCATTATGGAAAATGCACGCCGGTGGGGTCTGCCCTTGAAATTGTCCGATGTTAACCCAACTTCCTCGTTTTTTTTCAAAAAAATCACGAAAATGGCCTCTGTGGTGAAAAAAAGATTTTGATTCCGGATGGTCCGGGTTAGGGATGGTATCGATTTAATAATGGAGTAGACGGGGTTAGCTTTTATTGACAAACAGTTACAGCTTTTTCAAAACTCCTGCCCTGGTAAAGCTCGCATAACTTAAAGTTCTTGCTGCAAAAGAAAATCGCCTTCTCAATGTCCTGACTGCTCATTCTAAAGCAGTAGCATTCACTAAACGGATGTTGTACAAAAGGGCAAATCTTGATTGCTTGCGTTATCATTATCCCTCCAATATCGGGTCAGTATAAGTCGTTACAGGTTGTAAATTATATTATCAATTTCCATGCCAGAAATAAGATTAGATGTAAAATTATTTTCACCTTATTTAACGCATAGTTAGAGATAATGAATGAAATCAGAGCGATTTTTGCACAGCCTAATCATGGCACAAAGGTGTGACATGGCACAGTCAGGTTACAAAAAGTTGTTAGTTGTCAGTTTTTAGTTTTTAATCTAACAACTAACAACTAACAACTGATTATGTGCTTGTTTTTTTGACATGGAAAAGTCTTTAAAGTATCATAGTCATAACATGAAAAAAGTAAGGCTTACACAGAACGTAAAAGCAGGCGGCTGAGCGGCTAAGTTAGGTCCGGCGGACCTATCGGAAATCCTGGCAGACCTGCACAAATGTGCAAATCATAGGATCGTTGTGGGGCCCGGCGATGACGCAGGGGTGCTGCGTTTTAAGGGCAATTTAATTGTTGAAACCATAGACGTGATTACGCCCATAGTCGACGACCCTTATACTTTTGGAGCGATATGCGCCGCAAATGCCGTAAGCGACGTATATGCGATGGGGGGGACGCCCCTTTCGGCGTTAGCCTTTCTCGGGTTTTCGTCATGTGATTTCGGACCCCCGGTCATCAAAAGACTTTTAAAGGGATGCGTTAATAAGCTCAAAGAGGCAGGGGCGTGCCTGTTAGGCGGACACAGCATCGAAGATAACGAATTTAAATTCGGCCTTGCCGTGACAGGCGTAGTCGATAAGAAAGCGATTTTAAAGGTTGACGGCGCTTCTCCGGGAAACTTGCTTATTCTTACGAAGCCTCTCGGCACAGGAATTCTTACTTCCGCCTCCAAGCGCGGAAAGATTAAAGGCGCTGCCTTAAACAAAGTAATTGCTTCCATGCTCCGGCTTAATAAGACTTCGTCAAAAGCCGCCGTCCTGTCGGGAGCGCGGTCCGCAACCGACGTTACGGGATTCGGCTTGT
Organism: Nitrospirota bacterium; assembly: GCA_016217725.1. Classification (GTDB taxonomy): domain Bacteria; phylum Nitrospirota; class Thermodesulfovibrionia; order UBA6902; family UBA6902; genus SURF-23. Next base: position 1,809 of record JACRHB010000143.1, read on the forward strand.
TAGGGCACGGACTGAATATGGCAAAAAGCTCAAAGGTGGACCTCGTGATCTTTTATAACAGGGTCCCGTTGATGGACGGGGCGAAAAGATACGCCTCTGAGGGCATAATCCCTAAAGGGGCGCAGAGGAATCTCGAATTCTGCGGTAAGGATGTAGACTTCCCTAAGGGTCTTTCAAATGAAGATAAATTAATAATGTCCGATCCCCAGACGTCGGGCGGCCTTCTCATAGCTCTGCCTGCGAAGGGAATGAGAACATTTGAAGATTTCGCAAAGAGGGAGAAAATGCCGTACTGGATCATCGGGGAAGTAGTTAAGGGCAAGGGAAGGATCATCGTAAAATAGAGCAATATAATTCAAGAAGGGATGAACGCCTCATAAACACAATGAATTGACGATTTGTTGGAATGGCAAACACCGTCTTGCAAAACAAATCTTTTCGGTTCATATTGCCGGCATGATTTGGCAAGCATGCAACTTTTTTTAAAGGAGCCGTCATTGTGTTTATGAGGCGTTCATCCCTTCTTATTGGAACTTATTTTGGATGGAAGAAAAATAGATCATGAAGAAGATGATCGCCGATTACATGGAAAAAGGTTTTCTTGATAACATTGTGGATATGTTCAAACACGACAAGAGCCTTTATCCGATGATCGGAGATATGCTCGGAGACGAGAGAAGCAGGGTGCGGCTCGGGGCGGTCGCTCTTGTTGAAACACTATTGACGTCGGACTTCCATAATATCTTGAGGGCCGTTCCCGGCATTGCAATGCTTCTGAAAAATCCCCATCCTACCATAAGGGGCGACGCGGCTTATCTGTTAGGCATCATAGGACATAAAGACGCGCTGCCTTATTTATTGGAGGCGGCGAATGATGAAAATGAGCTCGTGAGAGAAGCGGCTTTGGAGGCGATAGAGGCGATAAAGAGCGGCGATAAATCTTTTTTAAGCTGAAGCTTCCTGAACAACCTCACCTGATGCAGCGGACGTTTGAGGGTTTATGATCCAGATAATTCCGAATGCCTTTTCCTGATACGTCTTTACAAGTCCGAGCCTTACAAGCTCAAGCAGGGCCAGAAAAGTCACGATAAGCGTCACCCGTGAAAAGCCTTCTTCAAAGAGGTCTTCAAATCTTATCCCGTCCTCTTTCTCGAGGCGCTCCATGATGAAATTTATTCTGTCCGCCACCGTCAGGGTCTCTCTTGTGATTTCGAGAGTCTGTGCGGGCGCTTTTTCGAGCAGCTTTTTGAAAGCCGAGATCAGGTCAAAGACGTTGGCTTCAAAAAGCATCGGCTCCGGCTCAAATGTAAGGTCTTCCTCATCCGGCATCGTCCTCTGAAAAATGTTTTTCCATATCTCTTCCCGCTTTCTCAAGAATATCGAAGATTCTTTATACGCCTGATATTCGAGAAGCCTCCTGATAAGCTCGGACCTCGGGTCTTCGGCACGCCCTTCTTTTTCTGCTTCCTCGGGCGGCAGGAGCATTTTGGATTTTATGTGAATGAGAGTGGCGGCCATCACGAGGAATTCACCGGCGATCTCGAGGTTGAGCTCCTTCATCATTTCGAGGTATTCGATGTACTGGCGGGTTATATCGACAATGGGGATGTCGTAGACGTCTATCTTGCTCTCTTTAATTAAATGCAGGAGAAGGTCGAGGGGGCCTTCAAAGACGGGCAGCTTGAAATGAAAATCATTCAGCGACCCGGATCCGGGATCAACCGTCGAGTCACGTTTATCTTGCAGCTCAACCCGAGATAATTCGGTTTCCAATACCTCTGGCATTAGAGGATATTATAACATTAGATCGTATGAATGCAACAAAAAATTTTCAAGAAAATTTTTCACAGCTTCGTTATCTTTACCTTTTCTATTTTCTTGCCTTCCATTTCCAGGATAAGAAACCTCAGACCGTGATAACGGAGCTGCTCGCCGATCTTCGGGAGACGGCCGAACAATCCGAACAGCAGGCCTCCTATGGTGTGAAACTCTTCGCTGGCAAGGTCAACCCCTACAAGCTCATTGATCTCATCTACGCCGGTTGAGCCTGCCACTACGAACGTCCTCTCATCGACTACTTCAACCTCTTTTTCGGATTCCATGGCCTCGAATTCATCCTGTAGTCCGCCGACGATCTCTTCAATGATGTCTTCAAGAGTTATAAGTCCCGCCGTGCCGCCGTGCTCGTCCAGGACGATGGCGATCTGAAATTTGTTCTTCTGCATCTCGTCAAGAAGCGCGGTCACCATTTTGCTTTCGGGGATATAGTATGCGTCCCTGATTAAATTCTTTATCGGCATATTCGGCAAGACTTCTTCCTTTGCCATTTTCCTTAAAATATCCTTGACGTACAATACACCGATAATATTATCTACGTTTTCCATGATGACGGGATAACGTGAATAGCCTTCCTGTGAGACGAGAGAGAGCACGTCCGCCACTGCGGCGTCTTCGGGAATGGCGACTATTTCGGTCCTCGGCACCATGGCTTCCGTAACCTTCTTGTCTCCGAATGCGAAGACATTATGCAGCATCTCCTTTTCCTCTTTTTCGAGAGCGCCCTCTTCCTCGCCTATCTTTATCATCGCCTTCATCTCTTCTTCCGTTATAAGCTGCGGGGCCGGTTTTATCTCACCTCCGAGCAGGCGGATGATGGAGTTTGACAGCTTGTTGAAAACCCATACGAAGGGCGAGATGAATTTTATGAAGAGCTCCATCGGCCTTGCCAATAACAGAGATATCCTTTCCGCATAGGTGACGGCAAAGGTCTTCGGCGTAAGCTCGCCGAACACGACGGTCAGGACGGTCATAACAACGGTTGAAATGATTATTCCCTTGTCTACCCCCATATAATCTATGGCTAATGCGGTGCCGATTGAGGTTGCAAGAACGGTGAACAGGTTTCCGGACAGTATTACCGCGCTGAAAAGCCGGTCGTGCTGGTCGCGGATCTTCTGGACAATCCCGGCGCTTGTGTTGCCTTTTTCAATGAGATGCCGCAGCCTTATCCGGTTGACGGAGATAAACGCCACTTCCGAGCTTGAGAGCAGGGCGATGAAGATCAGACAGATTATTATGATTATGATGCTGAACGGGTCGGGGTCCATTGATCCTAAAATAAACTTTTTAGCCACGAATTGCCACGAATTGTCACGAATAAACGAAAACTTGTGGCTGAAGTTTTCATAAACATTTTGGTTAAGGGTTTATCTATCTTACTGAAAGGTTTTATTTTTTCGTGTTTATTCGTGTTCATTCGTGGCTAACGTTTTTAGAGATTATTTTGTGATTTTGGAAATAACGGCGTCGGCAACGCCTGACGTCGTTTCAGCAGATGGGTCGTCAGGCTTCGACTTCATGTCATAAGTAACGTGCTTGCCTTCCTTAATGATAGAAGCGATCGCGGTATCCAGTTTTTCAGCCGCCTGTGTTTCTCCGAGATATCTTAACATCATGACGCCGCTGAGCATCATCGCAAGAGGGTTTACTTTGTTCAGACCTTTAAATTTCGGAGCGCTCCCGTGAGTCGCCTCAAAGACGGCATATTCGCCGCCGAGGTTTGCGCCGGGAGCAAGTCCGAGCCCGCCGATCAAGCCTGCGGCAAGGTCGGAGATAATGTCGCCGTAAAGGTTCGGCAGGACGAGCACGTCATAAAGCTCGGGTTTTTGAACAAGCTGCATACACATATTATCGATGATTTTATCCTCGAATTCAATATCGGGATAGTCTTTTGCCACCTCTCTCGACACTTCAAGAAACAATCCGTCCGAGAATTTCATTATGTTAGCTTTGTGCACGGAGGTCACCTTTCGCCTCTTGTTCTTCCTTGCGTACTCAAATGCGAAGCGCACAATACGCTCCGTGCCGAAAACCGAGATCGGCTTTATGCTTATGCCCGAATCAGGGCGGATGGATTTGTCCGAAATGTTTTTGACGAGGTCGATAATCGCCTTTGCGCCTTCGGAATCTTTTTGATACTCTATGCCCGCGTAAAGGTCTTCGGTGTTTTCACGGACGATTACGAGGTCAATATTTTCATATCTTGTCTTTGCGCCTTTGTAAGTCTTGCAGGGCCTCAGACAACTGTAGAGATCGAGCGCCTGTCTCAAGGTAACATTGACGCTCCTGAAGCCTGTGCCGACGGGCGTAGTTATCGGTCCCTTGAGCGCAACCTTGTTTCTTTTAATGGACTCAAGCACCCTGTCGGGAAGGGGATTGCCTTCCTGATGATAAACGTCCTCGCCTGCGTTCTGGACGTCCCATTCAAACTGAACGCCGGCAGCTTCAAGCACTCTTCTTACAGCTTCCGTTATTTCCGGCCCCGTGCCGTCGCCGGGGATGAGGGTAACTCTATACATAAGTTGTTAGTTGTTAGTTGTTAGACTAAAAACTTTCTTCAAAACTGCTGTGTCACCGTTAATATCTTCCCTGCAACCTCGGGATCCTCCGCTATAAACTTCAATTCATCGTCCGTAAGAGGTCTTTGTGTATGTAGGTTAGCATACTGGACCAGCTCCAGTATCCTCCTCGCCTCTTTGTCGTCATTAAAGTGAATGCCGAGCTTGTCGTAGACGTGCCTGAAACCTTTGAGGCCGCCGTATTCACCGGTCGTTATTATACGTCCCGTCTGAAGCAGCTCGGGTTCTCCCCGGCCCACGTCCTCAGGGTCATAGAGCTCATAGTTGCGCCTGTCTTTCAATGCGCCGTCCGCGTGTATGCCCGATTCATGGGCAAAGGCATTGGCCCCGACCCCGGCCTGGTTTATCGGGATGGGGATGCCGAATGCATAAGATGCATAGCGGGCGATCTTCCATGATTTCTTCAAGTCAACGTGCTCGTCAAGGTGGACCTTTTCAGCGAACCCATGCGAATATTTAAGCGCAAGGATTGTAGAAACGAGATCGCAGTTACCAGCCCTCTCGCCGAAACCGTTAATTGTCGTGTTGATATAGGCGTCCACCCCGCTCTCGATGGCGCTTTGAGCGCCGGCAATAGACACCGCCTCGGCCATGCCGAGGTCATTATGGCAATGCATCTCAATGGGGAATTCAGTAGCCTCCGCTATCTTCTTTATCTTCTGGTAAATGGTGATGGGGTCGTCTGCGCCGAGGGTATCGCAGTACCTGAAGCGGTCGCCCCCGTTTTCTTTAGCCGCAAGTGAGAACTCAATAAGTTTTTCCACTTCCGTGCGGGACGCATCTTCTGCATTTACCCCTACGGTCTCAGCTCCCATGGCCTTTGCCAGCTTCAGGGCGTCCACCATTGAGCTCACGACGTCTTTCCAGGTCTTTCTTCCCTGGAATTTCCCCTGGATCATTATGTCGGAAGTAGATATTGAGATATTGAGGTGTTTGATGTCCGGACAATTTTTGAAGGTCAGCTCGATGTCTTCCTTGACGGCCCTGCACCAGCCCTCAAGGTGCATCCTCTTGATGACGCCTTTTTTTGCAAGCTCAAGATTGGCGTTAATGTAGTTTACTTCGTGCTTCAACGTAGGGAACCCTATCTCGCTCTGGAAAAGCCCCATCTCATCGAGATAAACATTAAGCATCGTCTTGGCGAGCTTGCTTAACAATATTCGGGAGGTCTGCACCCCGTCCCTGTTTGTCACGTCTAATAAAAAGATATTTTTCATAAGGAGTTATTTAACCATATTCTACACGATATTTACAACTTTCAGTTCTCTTGAGGCAGGGCTATGTCAAAGAGATAAAAGAATCATACGAGATAGGCGTCAGGGATTATGCCTTTTACGACGACGCCCTCGCAAAATTAAAGCTTGATGTGAAGCAGTATAACGGCGGTTAAAAGCAGGTTATACTTAAATGCTCTCTTTATTAAAATGATCTTCTTATTTCTTTGCCGGCTCATCTACGGGAGGCTTCGGCTCCGCCGCGCCTTTGTCTTCTTTCTCCGTTTGAGCGCCTTGCGCGCTCTTAGCGGCAAGCTTCGCGTTCGCCTCTGCGCCCCATGGTGAATTCGGGAATTCGGTCACAAGGGCCTTATACTTTTCCTGCGCCTTTGCGGCGTCCCCCGCAGATTCATAATGCCTCGCTTCCATTAACAGGGCCGTATCTTTAAATATACCGCTGTTAACTTTGGCAAGTTTGCCAAGCGTCTCAAGGGCCTTGTCGTTTTTGCCTGTTTTAAAATATGCGGATGCAAGCTTTTGATAGACGATAGGGGATATTCCGGAGGCATTGCCGAATTTATCGACAAACAGGCTGTATTGTTTTACAGCGTTTTCATAATCGGCGAGATTGTAATGGCAGTTGCCTAAATAAAACAACGCCGTGGGCGTTGCCTTTATATGGACCGCTTTTTGATAAAGCTCAAGCGCCTTCTTCCATCTTTCCTGTTCGGGCATCGTCTTATCGGCGCCGTAGTAAATATTGTAAGCCTCCGTCTCAAGGGCATAGGCTTTTTTGCTTTGAGAAGAGCTGTAAAACATGAAGGCGGCGATTAAAACGGCGACGGCGGCAATTACCGAAACGATAATTATCACCTGTCTTTGTCTCTTCTTAACCGCCTTCAGCGCATGGAGCGCCGCGGTCTTTACTTCCGGCTCCTGAGCCGCTTTCTTTTTGTCGGGTCTTTTCTTGATTATCTTGGGCATTTAATTCCTCCTGAATTTATCGACAAGCCTTTCTGAATTTGCAAGAACCCGATCTATCTTTTCTTCTTCAATGCCTGCCGCGTGTAAAATTAATTTTGCGCGGTCACGTGAGATCAGGTCTTCGGGGGCGTGTGAATCCGTATTTATGACCAGCATTGCGCCTGTTTCCATCGCGATCTTTGCGACGTGACCGTTTGAGATGCTGTGGCCTTTTCTTGAAGTTATTTCGAGGGCCACGCCCTTTCCCTTCGCCGTCAATGCATCTTCGACGCTGATAAGTCCGGGATGTGAAAGGATATCGGCCCCGGCCTCTATCGCAGCCCTGTTGGTCCCGGCCGCTACCGGCTCGGCAAGCGTTTCGCCGTGCACGACCACAATTTTTGCGCCGAGGGCGCGCGCCCTTTCCACCATTTTCCCTATCAGCCCCGGCGGCACGTGGGTTATCTCCGCTCCGGGTATGACAGTCAATCTCAGATATTCTTTAAGGGCTTCAATGGTCTCGACGATTTTGGGGACTGCAATGTCGATATTGGACGGATCCACATGGTCGGTAATCGCCAGCGCCCTATAGCCGGCTGTATAAGCCCTTTGAATAAGCTCCGAAGGGATAAGGACGCCGTCGCTCAGCAGGGTATGCGTATGCAAATCAATCATAACATTGTAAAATACAGAAATACCCGCTTAAAAGTCAAAGGAGGCAAGATGGTTTCAGGAGAATACATAACCGTTCAGACAAAAGGATATTCGGATATCAAAAATATAACGAATGAAGTTGAGGCCGTTGTCGAAAGATCAAAAGTAAAAAACGGCCTGGTCAATATCTTTGCCGCAGGCTCCACAGCGTCAATCAGCACGATTGAATATGAACCCGCCCTTGTTGCGGACATGCAGGACCAATTGGAAAAATTCGCCCCGAGCACGATGCTCAGCCGTCATTCTCAAACCTGGGGCGATGACAACGGCTTTTCACACATCCGCGCAACATTTATGGGGCCCGGGCTTACCGCGCCGGTTTCCGAAGGGGAGCTGATTCTCGGCACATGGCAGCAGATCGTCGTGATCGACCACGATAACCGGCCGAGGGAGAGGAAGATATTTGTGCAGGTGATGGGGGAGTGAGAAGGCGGTTATTTGCTTATCATCTCTTCCACGCCCATGTCCGGAGCGACGCTTAAAAGCAGATGCACGGAGTCGGTGAGAAGGATTATCCCGAAGGAAATAAGCAGCAGCCCGCTGAAGAGCATTATCGCCCGCATGTACTTCTGAATGGCACTGAACTGGCTGAGAAAGGTGTTTATCAGAACCGAAGTCGCTACAAAAGGTATCGCAAGTCCTGCGGAATATACGAGCAAGAGTTTGAAGCCGTAAACGGCTGAGCCTGACGTGCCTGCAATCAGCAGGATTGATCCGAGTATCGGGCCTATGCATGGAGTCCATCCCGCCCCGAATGTAAGCCCGACGATAAAAGAACCTAAATATCCTCTCGGCTTTGACTTGAGATGGATTCTCTTGTCCGATGCAAGAAAATTCAGTTTCAAGACGCCCATCACATAAAGACCGAACAGGATGATGATTGTTCCGCCGACGATCCTGATCTGGTCGTAATAAAATGAGAAAAAAGAGCCTATATAGGATGAAGATATGCCGAGAAGGATAAACACCGTTGAGAAACCGATGACAAAGGCGGAGGAATTTATAACGGTAAGTCTTCTTATTAAAGTCCGGTCGCCGGTTTTGAAGTCTTCAAAAGAGATACCGGTGATGTAAGAGACGTATGACGGGATGAGCGGCAGCACGCACGGCGAGAGAAAAGAAAGCACGCCGCCCAAGAAAGCTCCTATGTATCCTACGTTTGTCATGATTTTTTAAAACTCCTTGCGCACTCCTTCTGACTTCCCTTTATCTTCTCAATCGCATGAGGAAGACATGAGAGGATCACCGAAAGATTTTCTTTGACCGCTGCGGGGCTACCGGGAAGATTTACTATCAGGGTCTTTCCCCGCACCCCGGCAACCGCCCTTGAGATCATTGCAAAGGGGGTTTTCTTCAAACCTTTCAGCCGCATTGCTTCAGCAAGGCCCGGGATTTCATACTTGATAATCTCACGGGTTGCCTCGGGAGTTACATCCCTCGGAGAAACGCCGGTTCCTCCTGTGGTCAGAATTAAATCGGCTTTATTGCATAATGAAATAAGCTTTTTCTTAATTAACGCCTTTTCATCGGGAAGGATATCATAACTGACAACCTCTGCGTCTATTTTCTTCAGCATCTTCTCAATAGCAGGCCCGCTCGCATCCTCCCGTTCGCCCTTTGAGCCTTTGTCGCTTAATGTTAATATCGAAACTTTTATCATTACGATCAGAAAGGGCGGGGGCACCCCGCCCCTACAAAACTCTTAACTCTTAACTCTTATCCCGTCTCCTTTATTCATCACTCCGCCTTTCAGCACCTTTACGAAAATGCCCTCTCTGGGCATCACGCAGTCCCCGGCTTGCTCATAAATTGCGCATCGGTTGTGACATAATTTGCCGATCTGGCTCACCTCTACTTCAATATCTTTGCCGATGAGCATCCTCGTGCCGACCGGCAGACTGATCAGGCTTATTCCCTGAGTCGTGATGTTTTCCGCAAAGTCGCCGGGGCCTACCTTAAGCCCCTTCGCGCGCATCTTATCGATGCTCTCAATGGCGAGAAGACTGATCTGCCTGTGCCATTTTTCAGACGCATGCGCGTCTGTCTCAATTCCGTAATTCTCCTTTATGACGACGCTGTCAACCGGCTTTTTTCTTACACCCTTTTTGTCGCTGATATTGATCGAAATAATTTTTGCATCCATAAATGATCGCCTCTTCCTTTCCAAGGATATACAACCAGTATATAATCCCTTACAGCTTTTATTCAATTGCCGCAGCCCCCCTGCCCATTCTTTGACAAGTCATTTATAATTATAGTTAAATAAACTTTGCTGAAATTTACGGCAATGTATAATCTGAAGTGTTTTTATTGTCATTCCCGCGTGTCGGGAATCATTTTCAAGAAAGATTCCGGACCAGCCGGAATGACAGGAAGCAGGAGCCGGTTATGTCTAAACTGAATCAGAAAAAATCAATAGAGCTTTTTAAAAGGGCGAAAAAGCTTATCCCCGGCGGAGTGAACAGTCCCGTCAGGGCCTTCAGGGCCGTCGGCGGAAGCCCGCTGTTTATTCAATCCGCAAAAGGCTCAAAGATCTACGACGTTGACGGAAATGAATTCATAGACTATGTCCTCTCATGGGGGCCGATGATTTTAGGCCATTCACATCCGGCGGTTATCAAAGCGCTTCAGAAAGCATGTGA
>JACRHB010000142.1 GCA_016217725.1 Nitrospirota bacterium
AGGGCGCCTATCAGAGAGCATGATGAGACGTTTACCCTCGCCGTGTCTTTCAACACAATGCTTGACCATCTGCAGCTTACTCACGAATCACTTGCACAAAGCATGAATCTCCTGCGTGAAAAACAGGCCCTGCTTGTGGAGGCGGAAAAGCTCGCATCCCTCGGCATTCTTACAGCGGGGGTTGCGCATGAATTGACGAATCCATTGAATAACATATCCATGATTGCAGAGACGTATACCGAGTTATATGAAAAGCTGGACAGGGAGAAGAGAATCGGGTTTATGAATAATATAGACAAAGAGACCGAAAGGATAAAAAAGATAGTCAATAACCTGTTAAGTTTTTCAAAACCCAAGAAAGCCGATTTGAAAGAGGCGGACATTAACGCTGTAATAATAAGCTCCCTCGGCCTTGTCCAGAATATGCTTCATGTCTCCAATATAGACACGGAGCTGGACCTCGCAAAAGATCTTCCGGCTGTTTTTGTCGATGAGAACCAGATGCAGCAGGTCTTTGTAAATCTCATTACAAACGCTGTCCAGGCGATGTCGCCGGGCGACAAATTAACTATTGCGACAAGACCTGCCGGGGAAGACACCGTAGAGATAGACATAAGCGATACAGGCAAAGGCATACCCCCGGAATTCATGTCCCATTTATTTGACCCGTTCTTTACCACAAAGGGGGTGGGAGGAACAGGCCTCGGGCTTTCGGTAAGTTACGGCATAATTAAAAATCATAAAGGCAACATCAGTGTGAAAAGCGAGGCAGGGACCGGCTCAACTTTCACCATTGAGCTGCCTGGTTACAAAGGAGAGAAGAAAAAATATGAAGCAACTGCAAATTATGGTAATTGACGACGAGAAGATTGTAGGCGATATGGCGAAGATGTCCCTGGAGCAGGAAGGCTACATTGTGGAGACGTTTCTGAATGCGGAGCCTGCGCTGGCGAGATTGAAAGAGCGGCAGTTCGACGTGGTCGTAACCGATTACAAGATGAAAGGGATAGACGGCATGGAAGTGCTGAGGACGGTGAAGCAGCTTTATCCCGGGACAAAGGTCATAATGATCACCGCGTTCGCTAATCTCGACACGGCTATTGAGGCGCTGAGGGGAGAGGTGCATGACTTCTTCCCGAAGCCCGTCAAGATAAAGGAATTGAAGTCCTCGATAGGGCGCGCCTTGAGCGAAAGCAAATAATGAAAGACCTGACCGGCTTATTAAAATCCGTTTTGAAATTTCCCCTGAAGCGATCAGCGGCGCCTCTGCCCTTTGACGCCGTCTTCGGTCTTTTCAAAGAGGTGCTCAACAGCAATAACAGGTCGCTCGAGATAATCACGGACATGGGAGACAAGCTCGGGGGAGATTATATCTTCGATATTAATTATATCAAAGGCGCATACTCGGAGCTTACCTCATCGGTCGGCAGCTCAATAAAAAGTTTCAACGCCCTAATGCAGAACAGGTATCCAGGCATCCATGACGCCTTCAGCCGCATTGACAATCAGTTGAGAGCGCTTATTGATGAAGCGCCCGCTCCGTCCGGCAAGCTGGTCATTCCCTATGAAGACATCACCCCGGACATGGAGCGCGAGGTCGGCGGCAAGAACGCCCCCCTTGCCGATCTGAAAAACCATCTCAGGATCAATACGCCTGACGCCTTTGTCATAACAACCGCCGCATTCGATGAATTCATGAAAATAAACGGGTTGGACAAAAGACTGAAAAACGGTCCCCTCACGGAATCTTCTCTGGCAGAACTCCAAAGACTGATCATAAACGGCGAGATGCCGCAGTCTCTTGTTTCAGACATAGACAGTGCGATCATTAATTTGACTGAAAAACACGGGAAAGGCTTTGCGCTTGCCGTAAGAAGCAGCGCGGAGGAAGAAGACAGCGATTTTAGTTTTGCAGGACAATTTGAGACCGTATTGAATGTGACGGCTGATACAAACTCCGTTTTAGAAGCATATAAGAAAGTCGTCGCCAGTTTGTACTCGCAGCGTGCAATTGCTTATCAAAGGCAGCTTGGGTACGACCCGGCACATTTAAAGATGGCGGTCGGGTGCATGGTCATGATTGACGCGGCAGTCAGCGGCGTAATGTATTCCACCAATCCGTACGGAGACAGGGACACCCTATTGCTGAACGCCTCATGGGGGCTCGGCGAAGCGATTGTCGAAGGACGGACAGACGCCGACTTCTACATTGTCAGAAAAGGCGTCACTCCTGAGGCGGTGATCAGCAAAGCGGGGAAAAAAGACGTCATGATTATTAATGCGGGAGATAACGGGACAAACGAAATCAGCACCCCTGATGAGATACGGGGAAGGCTTTGTCTTACCGCCGGACAGATAGTTGAGCTTGTAAATTTGGCCGGGACCATCGAGAAACATTTCAGCAGGCCGCAGGACATAGAATGGGCAATCAGCGGAAACGGCAGGATTTCCATCCTTCAGTCAAGACCTCTTAAGATGGAAGATAATGTTCATGATAATTTAACGGGACCAAATCAGACAGCGCTGTCGGGACATACGCTGATTAAAAACAACGGCATTGCCGTCCAGAAAGGCATTGCAGCGGGCAAGGTCCTTATTATAAAGAAGATGGATGAGCTGGAGAATTTCCCGAAGGGCTCCATTCTCGTATCGAAGCATGATTCGTCAAATTTTGTCCGCGTCATGCCGTATGTATCAGCAATCATAACGGACACGGGCGCCCCGACAAGCCATATGGCGTCCGTATGCAGGGAATTCCGGGTGCCCACCATAGTCAATACGGGCAATGCCACACAGATATTGGAAGAGGGGCGAGAGGTCACCATAAGCATCGATGACGGCCTCATAACAATATACGACGGAATCCGCAGCGAACTCATGAGACAAAATAAAATAAATTCCCCAAAAATGGAAAACATCCATGAATTCCGCAAAAAACGTTATGTCCTCAGATATATCTCTCCGCTTAATCTTGTAGATCCCTTGCTCGATGAATTTACAGTGGAAGGGTGCAAGACCATCCACGACGTCCTCAGGTTTATACATGAAAAGTCTGTCGCCGAACTTATTGAAAAGGGCAGAGAATGTGCCTCAAGGTCAGGAGACCATACCGCGGTAAAATTGGACCTTCCAATACCGACGGGAATTCTGGTGGTCGACACGGGCAGCGCCTTGAACAACGCCGACAAAACGGAAAAGATTACCTTTGAGCAAATTCAGTCCGTCCCTTTAAAGGCCGTCATTAGAGGCATGATGCACCCGGGGGTCTGGCGTTCCGAAGCCGTCTCATTAAAGGCTGGAGATTTCCTTTCGAGCATGATGAGGATGAACGACATCGTCGCCGAAAGTGGGGAGTTTGTTGGCAGCAACATTGCGGTAGCCTCCCATGAATATCTTCATCTAAGTCTCAGGTTCGGCTATCACTTCAACATGATTGATTGCTACTGCAGTGAAAACGCCAGGAACAATCATATCTATTTCCGTTTTGCCGGAGGCGCAACGGACATTACTAAGCGTTCAAGAAGGATCGAGCTTATCGCATCCATTCTAAAAGAATATGGTTTCAATATAAGGACACAGGGAGACCTCATAATCGCAAGGCTTTCAAATATAAGTCAGGAAGAAACAGAAAACATTCTCGACCGGGCAGGCAGGCTCATCGCCTATACAAGGCAGCTGGACGCCATGCTGCATGATGACGGGATAGTTGAGAAATATGCAAAGAGGTTCCTCGAAGGAAAATACGAGCTATAAAAAAACTGCCTGAAGATTCATACCTGTTCACCGGCGTTCATATTTGAAACATAAATTTTACCGGCCTGATTTCAATTCCATTTAATTATCAATCACTTACATATTGGCACGCCCTTTGATCTTACAAAGATAAAGATCAAGAAAGGAAGACGCCAGGATGAGAGAAAGACTTTTATTCGTAACAAAAGGAGGTGACAACTTTGAAGAAGGGTTCTCTTATGTAGTCGAGCTGGCAAAGACACTTAAAGCAGGTGTGTCGGTATTAATGGTTTATAACAAGCGGACCATGGATGCATATGAAGATTTAATGAGCGCGGCAGTATTTGCGGAGGCAGGCGAGTTTAAAACGGCAAAAGAAATTTTGCATGACCAGGAGAATGAATTGAAAGCAGAGGCAGATAAAAAGCTCAAGGACTTGTCCGAAAAGTACAAGGAAATTTCAAATGATATCAATTATCAGATATATATCGGCGATGTGCTCTCTTCAATAAAAGAGTTTTTAAAAAATAAGCCCAATATCGACATGATCTTGCTAAGCCCGAGTCTTTCAAAGAGTAAAAAAGAAATAGATTTAAAAAAGTTGATCAAAAAAATCTCAAAACCTATCGTCACTATCTCACAGCCTTTACAGGCCGGCGCATAGGGACAGGTTAAATAAGGAGGAAATAAAAATGAAAGGTTTAAAAAGTTTGTTCGAGAAGTTTGAGAATGCGATGTCAGCGGCGGCATTCGCGGAAGAAGGGGAATTCGATACGGCAAGAGAGCTTATAAGGGAAGAAAATCGTCCCAGGAAGAAAACGACTAAAAGGATTGAGGCACATTTGACCGTCAACGCAGCAAAGTAATTAATAATTCTAAATTGAAAAATATTTATGGAGGGAATATGGCAGCGCAGAATCAAACAATTAAAAAGAAGCCCGTCGGGAAGATGATATTTATGGGCGTCATCTCGATAGCGCTTTACGCAGTCCTGCTGTTAAAACAGGACATTATTAATGAATACGTTGGTCGCGGCAGTGTATATGCATTCTTACCGATAATTACGGCTTTTTTATTCTCATATGTTCATGGCACATTCACAGGAAACTTCTGGACCGTTCTGGGGATA
>JACRHB010000139.1 GCA_016217725.1 Nitrospirota bacterium
CCCTTCAGTTACGGGATGTCACCTGTCATTCTGAGGAGCGAAGCGACGAAGAATCTCCTGCTTTATTAACGCGTTGAGATTCTTCGCTTCGCTCAGAATGACAATGTCAGACACTATTGCCACCCATAACTGAGGGGTTACTCTCAGTTATTACATTGTATTGACATCGAGGCTTTAACGATTTAAAATTAATCATGCGGTTTGAATGGGACAAAAAGAAAGAAAAAAAGAACATCAAAAAACATGGGGTCTCTTTTAAAGAGGCTGTTGAGATATTTGATGACGCTTTTCTGGAATCCAAGCTTGATAAGCGCTTTGATTATTTTGAAGAGCGTTGGATAAGCGTAGGTTCCACAAAGGACGGCAAGGCGCTTATTGCCGCTCATTTGTATCTTATGACCGAGTCGGGAGAGGATGTCATAAGGATTTTATCCGCAAGGGAAACAACAAAAAAGGAGCGTAAGGATCATGAGAAAAAAAGATCGTTTTAAGGAACATGACAAATATGAGCTGCCGGACGAAGTTGATATGTCGGGCAGCATACGCGGAAGATTTTATAAGCCCAGGAAAATATCTACAACGGTAAGGATCGATAACGATATAATCATGTACCTGAAAAAACTGGCTACAGAAAAGAAGATCGGTTATCAAACCCTGCTCAATGAAGCATTGCGGGAATACGTAACGCATCATGCGGCTTAAAAAAGAGGCGGGAAAGCGAACTTGGAAACTTTCCCGCCGGACCTCGCGACACGGAGGAAAGTTATTTTATCGATTACTTCAGCAAGCTATTGCTATTGATCCCGTGCCGTATAAAGCAATGGTCAGGCAAGTGAGGCAGTAATTCCCTTGATCACTACACTATATATTGTATCTACTGGAGTCAAGAGGATGCCCCCATGGATTTAATCCAGGTCCTTGCCTCAGGCTTAGTCGTTATAAAACCGAGGAACTGTCTTTTCACTATCTCCTTCTGGATTGCTCCTACAACCGGTCCCGGTTTAATGTTCAATAGCTTTTGTATTTCATATCCGTTGATAAGATTCCGCTTCTTTATTTTTATAAACCTCTCCGCCCTGTTTAAAAAATATATCAATCCTTTATCTTTTATGATCGATAAAATGATGGAAATTTCACAAACACTATCCTCTGCAGAGCTGTATATTTCAAACAATTCAGGATTACTGATTCCCCCTTTAGCAAGTTGATAACTCTTGTTGATTGATTCTAATTTGTTCTTTATTAGGTTGCTGAATCTGAGGTGCGGAATTTTCTTAATTAAAGGTTTGTTATTTACTGTCAGTAATAACAAAGCAAGCCTGATAAAGCCGTCGGTTTTAAGCCCCTGACTTATGGTTTTAAGTACCATGGTCAATCTTTTAGCCTTTAGTCTATCCTCAAATTTATCAATTAGTTTTATATTGTTATTTAAACTATAGTTAGATAAATAAAAGACTTTATCCAACACATTATCTTTATTGCATAACTTTAGATAAAAAGAGGATTCTTTACAAGTTAGAAGCTTGATTATCTCTTCTGTTATCCTTTCAGGAGATGATTTATATATCAACCGGGAATATTTTTTTAAAAACTCTCTCGTCCTTTTTTCGATTGTAAAATTTAATTGAGCGGCAAGCCGGTAAGCTCTGAGAACACGCAGCGGGTCGTCTTTAAGATTCCGAGAACGGATTATTCTTATCTGCTTTTTTTCAATATCTCTTAAATTTTCAAAAGGCGCGATAATACCCGTTTCCGGTGACCAGGCAATTGCGTTTATGGTAAAATCACGCCTGGACAAATCTTCAAGGATATTATTGGAAAGTAATGTAAAGTCTGTGGAACTATTATCTTTTAGCGCTACCCGATAGGTTTGTCCTTCTTTAAGTCTAATGAATGTGCCGTTGAATCTTACCGCAAAATTCCAGGCTATTTTCCTGATGTTGCCTTTTAAAACAAAATCCTTATCTTTTGAAATGCGCCCGATAAGAAGATCACGAATATAACCGCCGACAAGATAGACGTCCTTTTTGACGTTGGAGAATATCCATTTATTTACGGGGTCAGAAAGGATTTTCCCTGAAAGATCCATAATGCCTTAGCGGTTAACGTGTCCGTTGCCCGTGTCAATTTTTTATCACGGTCACGTTAACCGGACACGGTTCACGATTCTCTCCCTATTCCAGGTCGGTAGCGTTCATCATCTGATCAAAGAACTGGGTAATATTATTCTTTTTATCCGACTCCATATGCGCCATGGCAGCACGAGGATGCTGGTTCAGGACGCCGGTAACCATGTAAGGAATAAAATACCCCCAATCGATCTTTTCACGCCAGGGAAGGATCTCGGCCTCTATGGCATCGATGAGAGGACGCACTTTAAACTTGGGATTTTTCAGAAATGAAATAAGAAGCTCCAGGGGGCAGTTGCCGGCGCCGCGTCCGATGCCGTATAAAGTGGCGTCGAGGTAATTGATGCCGGCAATGATCGCTGATATTGTATTAGCAAAGGCAAGCTGCTGATTGTTATGGCAATGAATCCCTATAGTCTTGCCGGGCAGTCGCTCCATGTATTTTTGGGCTAACAATTCTATATCCTCGGAATAGAAAGTGCCGAAGCTGTCTACTATATAAATCACAGGCACTTTGCTTTTTGAGAGGTCGTCGAGCGCTTCATCCAGCTCACGCAGTCCCACTGTGGAGACCGCCATAAGGTTAATGGTCGTCTCAAACCCCTTGTCAATGCAATGATGCGCCAGGCTTATCGCGGCATCCACCTGATGCGCATAACATGCAACCCTTATCATGTCAAGAGAGCTTTCAGATTTATGCGGTATGTCTTCATATGCGATCCGTCCGATGTCGGCCATTGCGGAAAGCTTGATCTTCTTTTCACCATTGCCGATAATGCGCTGAATATCCGGTTCAGCGCAAAACTTCCACGGCCCTACAACGTCCCGTGAAAAGGCGGATTCCGAGCTAAGATAACCGATCTCCATATAATCTATGCCCGCCTCTGTCAAAGACGTATAAACCTTACTGACAAAGGAATCGTCAAACTGCCACTTATTCATTAAGCCGCCGTCACGCACGGAGCAGTCTATCACTTTTATTTCCGGTCTGAACATTTCATTCTCCTTTTGTAATTCAGAAAAATTTACCTGAGAAAGTATTATAAATTATTTCTTACCGTCCGGGCAAAGGGCGATGAATTTTTTTACGTTTTGTGCGATTTCCTCCGGATCATGCTCCGCCAATGCTTTACGTCCGAAAAGAGAGGCGCTTGCAGCCACGGCCTTTTTTGCTTCTTCCAGGTTGCGGATGGTCCCCATTCCAATAAGGGACTAATGAGGATCAACTTCGCAGCTCTGCATTGAGCGCTGTTTTCAGCTTTGCTGCAATAGTTAAATGTACGGAATCAACTTCCTCGTCCCTCAGCGTCCTATCAGTTGATCTGTAGCGTATGGCGAAGGCGAGGCTTTTTTTATCTTCGGGGATCGGTTTCCCTGTATAAATGTCAAAGAGCGAAACGGATTCGATAATCCCGGAATCAACCTTCAATATCTCTGCACGCACCTGTTCCACTGTTATGTCTCCGGAAACTATAACGGCTAGGTCTCTCTCGACATACGGGAATTTCGGCAGGGATAAGAACGTCGCGCCGGGAGAGATATGCTTCAGCAGTTTTTCCACGTCCCGGATTTCCAATATTATGACATTCCCTTTTATGTCAAAAGCCTCTGATACGGAAGGGTGTATCGCGCCGAGCGCCCCGATTTTCTCGCCGCTTATTGATATTGAACACGCCTTGCCCGGATGAAGATACGGCTCAGGCAAAGAAGGATTTTGCTCGAGAACGAAGTCTTTGATCCTTAAATCTCTAAAAAGATTTTCGAGCGCTCCCTTTACGTCGTAAAACCCGTCATGCCTCGTTTCCCACAAAGACGCGGACGCGCCTTTGTTTAAGACCGCCGCCGTTTGAACAACCTCGTTCGGCAATTTATTGCCGGAAGGGAGAAATACCTTGGATACCTCAAAAAAACGGAGCATCTTTTCGCCTCGGTTCAGGTTCAAACTGACGTTATTGAGCAGGGCGGGGATCAGCGTGGTCCTCATAGCCGATTCTTCTTTCCGCAAAGGGTTTTTTATATAAACGAGCTCCCTTCTTTTGTCGTCGGGAGGAAGGTTTAATCTTTCGAATATGTCGGGATTTATAAAACTATAGTTGATGACTTCCGAGAACCCCGACTTCGTCATCGAATTTCTCATGACGTTAATAAGGTCCCGCAGTTTGGCTGCCGGCGCCTGCCGCATTTGAATGCGCGGCAGGGTGGCCGAAATCTTATCATAACCGTAAAGCCTGGCTAGCTCCTCCGTTATATCGACGTCTCTTTGCACGTCAATCCGGAAACTCGGAGGAATAACAACGTATCCCTCCCCTTCCCTTTTGATTTCAAAACCGAGACCGTTCAAAATATTCTGAATCTGAGATTCCTGAATTTTGATGCCGAGGAGAGAAGTTATCTTCTCAATCCTGACCGGGATTTGTTTCGGGGTAAAATGTTGAGGATAAATGTCGGTCAAGCAGGAAACCTGACCTCCGGCGATTTCTTCAATCATCTGCGCAGCCCGGTCCAGTGCCTTTGCAACATTGTCGATATCGACCCCTCTTTCAAATCTGTATGAAGATTCGGATGTGACGCCGAGGGATTTTGAAGCTTTTCTTATTGATGAAGGATAAAAATATGCGCTTTCAAGCAGGATGTTTTTTGTGGATGAAGAGACTTCGGTATTCAGCCCGCCCATTACCCCTGCCAATGCAACGGGCTTTTCAGCGTCCCATATGAGCAGCATGTCCTCCTTCAAATTCCTATCCTCATTATCAAGCGTTTGAAATTTTGTTTCCGAGCCGGCGGTATTCACCGCTATTTTCCGGCCGGCAAGCTTATCGAGGTCAAACGCATGAAGCGGCTGCCCCAGCTCCAAAAGCACGTAGTTTGTAATATCCACAACGTTGCAGATAGCTTTGAATCCGTGAGCCTCAAGACGCTTTACAAGACGTTCAGGCGATGGAGCAAGCTTTACTCCGTGAATCAACCTTGCTGCGTATCTCCGACAGAGCTCGGCATTTTTGATTTCTACATTAGGCCCCCGGCCCTCCTGTTTTTTAATTTCAACGGGAGCGATCTTTAGAGGAATCTCCAGAATAGCGGATATCTCCCGGGCCATCCCGACAATGCTCAGGCAGTCCGGTCGGTTCGGGGTTACGTTGATATCGAATATGGCATCTCCTTCAAACTCCATCACCCCCTCTACTTCAAAACCGGACATTGTGAGGGCATGCGCAAGCTCCTTAGGTGAGATTGAAAAATCAATGAATTCTTTAAGCCAGTTATATGAAGCCTTCAAATTAAATCTCCCTTTTCATCAAAGATAATTTTCCCTTCCATCCTTTAACCCTTCACTGCTCTAACGGCTCTAACTCTTCCATGTTCTCTCCTTCTTCAGGAGGCATCGGCGGCGGGGTATGCTGGGGTGCGGAGGGCGCAGGCACGCCGGGCCTCTGTCTCTGGGGCGGAACCGGCCTGTTGGGACGCTGGGGTGGCGTCTGTGATTGAACTTGCGGCGGGGTCTGCGGCTGCATAGGAGGCTGCGGTCTCACGGGCATCTGGGGCTGTCTCACGGTCGGCAGGCCCTTTTTCTCTTCTCTCAATCTCACTTCGACCTTTTCACCGTCCGATGTAAGCACAACCCTGTCTTCCTGTATGTCCGTAACGGTGAAGCCGCCGACTGAATCATTAACGCGATACGTTCGCGTCGTCTTTGTGCCCGGGTCCTCAAGCAGCGCCGTTCTTTCATAATTTAAAATAACGGTTCCGAAAAGTCTTGGCGGTATTTTCGACGCAGTCTGCTGCGGCGTGGTTATCAAGGGAGCAGGCGATCTCATGGGACGGAAAAGATCCATCGTCGATATTACCTGGAAAGAAGCTTCATTCAGTGCCGGAGCTTCCTGCTTTTCAGGGCCGCCTTCTTTCATCTTCTGTCTTGCCGCAGGCACGGCGGGAAGCTCCATCGTATACGTAACGGCCTTGTACAATTTCACACTTAAAAAGCCGATAACGGCAACGAGCAGAAGGTTTACTAAAAAATAATTACGCCGCATCCTTTGCCTCTTTACTTTTTGTCTCAGGCTCAGCCTGCTTTTTAATAAAACCGGTTGCGATCAGCGTCGTATAAATGTCGGTAGGGTTGCTGATATTCATAACCCTGACCTTTATTTCAGTGACCCTTATCAGGAAAGGCGCGTTCCTGAGCTTGAACAGAAAGTCCCTCAGTTTTTCAGTTGACGCCGTAAAGCCTATCTCCACCGGAACGCCGACATAAAATCCGTCGCCGGTGGGATTCAGTATGCGCTCGGAGGAGATCGTTATGCTCAAGGAAGAAGCCGTATCCTTAAGCGCCTTCTGGAGCGCCGCAGCCGCAACCGGCGGCTTGTCGCCCTGCAGCAGGGTCTTTTCCTGATCTTCAAGCTCCAGTTTGACCTTATTGATCCGTCTCTCCGCTTCATCCTTGCCGGATATCTTATTCAACTGCTTTTCAAGCACAAAGCGTTTTGCTTCCAAAAAATCATCCGCCTTCTTTTTAAAATCAACATACCATGTATATGCCTGAAAAGCGCCTATAAGGAGGACGACGAGCCCCCCGATTATAAGGACCCTCTTCTCTCTTTCATTTATCTTAACCGGCAGCTTCATATTAATCCTTTTGTCATTCCCGCATTCAGTTGTTAGTTATTAGTTTTCAGTTTTTAAACTAACAACTTTAATTTTTTATTTTTTCACTTCATCGCTTTTTGACTTCTTGTCTTCTGCGCTTTCCGGCTTTTTCTCTACATCCCTTACTCCCTTTTTATCTTCCTCGCTGCCTTCCTTCACGCCTTCTGCCTTTAATTCCTCTTCCTCTTTCACGGGCATAACAACCTTTGCGCTCAGCTTAAACTGCTCCTTATCGCCTGCCTTCTTTATAGGCCCTACAAATTCAACCTTTTCGAAAAACGACGAATCCTCCAGAAGAGGTATGAGCGCAGATGAGGCGCCGGCGTAACCGCTTATTACCAGCTCCCCTCCCGTCTTTTTGTCGTCCTTGATCTCTACGCCTTTATAGTCGAGGTTTGTGATCCACGCGTCTTTAGGCAGCACCGTCGCAAGCTCCGCAAGCATCTCGAGCGTTATTTCGCTCTTCTTTAAACCGTCCAGCATGGCGATCCGGCTTTTCAGCACGCCGGTGTCGGAAGTAAGTTTTTCGATGGCGGCGATAACGGGTTCATTCTTCTTCAGCTCGTTTTCTATTCCGGTCAGGAACTTTTTTCTTTTTACCGCCTCCGCTGTGAATATGCCGACGATCAGGACGCATATCAGGATCAGGAGCGCCTTTGCGGTCAGGGGCGCCAGCCTTTTAGCTTCATACTCCGTCCTGTGCGGCAGCAGATTGATCTTGTACGTCCCTATGCCGAGTCCCGCAAAACATGCGCCGACGGAGGCGGCAGCGTTGTTTATCTCCAGACCCTTTATGTTGCCTGAATATCCGGCAAGTTTGTCGAGAGTCACGATGTTCAATTTAAGCTTTTCCTTCAGGTCCTCCGCGAGATTTACAAAGGAAGCGATGTCTCCCGACAGTATCAAATTTCTGTAGCTCTCTATGGAAAGCCTTGCCTGCAGCTCGGTCAGATATTTTGTGATATCATCAATGAATATTCCCAAAGGCTTTGCCGTATTGAACGTCCTGTGATGGATGCAAAGGCCGTCCTTGAGCAGCGACAGGCTTGCGTTCATTTTGTCGATATAGAGGGAGATGACCGTCTCTCCTTTTTTTCCTAATATTTTCGATTTGCGCACAACGCCGATAATATCGAGTAAGCCTCCCGCAGAAACCCCGCTCAATTCAAGCGCGTTCAACACCGCAAAAGATGAGATGGTGAAGGCGTTATAACGCAAGGCGAGCTTTTCAAGGAATTCCTTTATCAACTCCATCTTCTCCTTCTGAACGACGACAAAGGCGACCGAATAGGACGTGTTCATCTCTTTCATCACCAGGAAATCATATGCCACGTCCTCCAGGTTAAAGGGTATATGCCTCTCTATCTCGAACTTCATTAAATTCGCGAGGGCGCCCTTCCCTTTCCCCTTGATCGAAGGGATATCTGCAAACTTCGTTATCGCCCATTTGTCCGGTATGCTCACGAAGACCTTGTTTATGTTTACGCCGTGCTTGCCGACGTATTCACGCACTTCGTTGAAGGCGCTCTCGTCCTTTAAATCCTTCATGGGAAAGGTCGAGGACGAGAGCAGGGATATCCCCGCCGGACTGTTTCTCAGATATGTAGCTACGACGGAATCCTCTCTGAATTCAAAGCCTAAAAAGGTCCCGAACAGCCTGTCAAATAACATTGTCGCTCCAGTAAAGGGTCTCCAGTTTATTCTCCTTCTTTCTGAGTGTCGCCTTAATCGATCTCTTGATCGTGCCGTCCTGATTGGACCCCGTCGATACGATTGTAAAGACGTCGGATGACAGCTTGCCGCCTGCGGCCGGCGCGGTTACAGGTCCTTTTTCCCTCTGCATGATTATGTTTTCTGCAGCGGCGGAGCCTGTCACCGCCTCAAGAACGACTTTCGGAGCGGTATTTAAATTGATCACTCCGGAGCCTGCCGCCGTAAAATACTTTGAAACCCCGCCGTATGCCTTCTCTTCATCCCCTCCCTTTGAGCCATAGAAGAACTCCGGCGTCACACCTTTTACAAGCAAAAGCTCTTCAACGGAATCAAAAGGCCCGTCTTTAGCGCTGTAAGGCACTTCCAAAGACTGATAGTAATCTTCTTCGGCGCCGTTCAGCAGATGAAGGTCGTTATCGTCCCTCCAGTCGAAGAGCGAGTCTGCTATTATATCAAGATCCTCGCCCTCGACTCCCGAGTCTTTAAAAATATATTTCAGCTGCGCCAGCGTAGCCGTGTTCAGGCTAAGCTTGCCTTCCTCATCGGTGATGATATATTTATATCTCCCGGCTCCCAAATCCGCTTCCCTCACGGGAGCTTCTTCGGCTTCACGGTCAAAGATGATAACGCCGTCCGCATCCGCATACATCTTTGTCAGATCTTTGGCAGTGAGTATCTCCGCCTTTGCAGCCTCAAGGCCGGCCAGGGCCAATTGATACGCCTGTTCGTCCTCCTTGAAGTTCCTCGTAATATTGATCTCCGTCCTCATCGAGTATGAAAACTCACCCACGATCGCGATAAGCACCACTATCACCCAGACCACGAGAATGAGGGCGACCCCGCCGGATTGGTCGGGGGAAAATTTTAAAAATCCCCCCTCGCCCCCCTTTGCTAAAGGGGGGGACACACCCCTAACCCCTCTTGATAGAGGGGAATTAAGTCCCCCTTTTACAAAGGGGGATAAAGGGGGATTTTCATTTATCTTTGCAAACCGAAAACGCATAAAAACCTCTTTAGTATAATTTCATTCCTCAAATCGCCGCATTATCTTTCTTATCCTCTAAATCCTCCTGGTCTTCCTGCTCCTCTTTAAATCCCATCGGCATATTGACGACAAAGGGCTGGAAATAAGAGACCTTTACCATAACGGCCGACGGGAGATCCTTGCTGAAATCCCATGAGTCTTTCCATTCGCCTTCTTCAGAGGAGAAATATGTAAATTTAAATTCGTCCAGTTCGGAATCCATTACCTCTTCTTTCCCTTTAATCTTGTCCATTAATTCTTTATCAGGCAG
Organism: Nitrospirota bacterium; assembly: GCA_016217725.1. Classification (GTDB taxonomy): domain Bacteria; phylum Nitrospirota; class Thermodesulfovibrionia; order UBA6902; family UBA6902; genus SURF-23. The sequence continues at coordinate 9,782 of JACRHB010000139.1, forward strand.
CAGCCCCTCTTTATACAAAAGGGCGTTGTCTTTGTAAATATACCTCACCCACTTGAACCCCCCGGAAGAGGAGTCGGTCAGGGTGGTGACGAATAAAAGCGAATCGGCCTCGCCCTTGAATATCACGACTTTTTCGTCCTCGTCCTCCAGCTTCATTTTGTACGGATAGACGGACTTAAGCTGCTGCGAAAGCAGGCCGGATACGACGCGCAGTCTCTGGGTCTCGCCCGTTTCCTTCTCGCCCTTTTCCCAGGCCCTGATCCCGAGACGGAAAGCGCCGCCGATTATTACGGTGATCAGGGTCAAAATAGTTATCGCGATAATAAGCTCAAGCAGGGTGAAGCCTGAAGGCTGA
>JACRHB010000144.1 GCA_016217725.1 Nitrospirota bacterium
CTGTTTCGGTCCAAAGATGAGACGGTCCCTCGGAAAGGTGTAGACAAGCAGTTTCCCATAATTCGGCTCATCACACCGTGCAGCAAGCCACGCAACAAGGTTGTCCCTTTTTGCAGGGTTATACGGCAGAAGCAGGATGTAATCTTCTTTCTTTTCTCCCGGAAGCTTCATTATTGTGTAATACGGTTCCATGGGCTTGTCCCCGAAGGCAGGCACCTCCCACAGGTTCTCCTTATTGTAAAAAATCTTCGGGTCCGTCATGTGGTATGAGGCGAACATGGAAGCCTGCACCTGAAGGAGCCAGTTCGGATACCGGATATGCCGCCTCAGATCCTCGGGCATCTCTTTAAGGGACTTAAACATGTCGGGGAATATCTTTGAATAGACTTTTATTACAATATCGGAAGGGTCGCTCACATAAAAACCCATAGAGCCGTTATATGCGTCAACCACAACCTTTACAGAATTCCTTATGTAGTTGACCCTGCCTGCCGACTTTGAATAAGGCATCCTGTTTGATACAGTGTATGCATCCACAATCCAGAAAAGCCTCCCGTCCCCCGATATAACGAGATAGGGGTCCTGGTCAAAAAGCAGAAAGGGCGCGGTCTTACTGACCCTTTCCAGCACATTTCTATAATATAAGATTTTGCTCTCCCCCGTGATATCCGAGGACAGCAGGATCTTCTCGGTCTTGAATTTCAGCGCAAATAAAATCCTTTTAAGCAGGGAGTCAAGCCTGACGCCGCCGCTTCCATCATACTTGGTGTATACATTGCTTTCAGATGTCGGATAGCTGAATTCAGGCACCTTTGTTTTCACTATTACATAATCGTTGGAGAGTTCGCCGTAGTATATCTCCGGCCGGGTAACCTTGAGGTCCAGACGGCTGACCGGGGGGATGTCCTTTATGATGAACTCGGGAAGACCTTCTTTGGTAATCCTGCTTACGGGCCCCAGCGTTATGCCGTTTCCATGGGTAAATATGAGCCTCTCGTTTATCCAGTTCCTGCTCGGAAGGTCGCTGTATGAAAGTTCCCTCGGAGAGAGCATCACCTGCATATATTCGCCGTTTATTGTATATCTGTCATTATCAACATCCGCAAATTTATAGTAGGTCCTTATCTGCTGGAGCTGGCTGTAGGTCCTCAGAAGCGGGCTGTGGTCCCATAATCTGATATTTTTTATAGTGGCGTCATTTTCTTCTATGTCCCTGACCGTCAGATTATAATCAACATCAAAGGGTATCACCTCTATCCTCTCAAGGTCGTAGCCCAGTCTTGTAAGTTTTATGCTGTGTTCTATAAACGGCGTCTCAAGCGCCAGTTCATTCGGCGCTACCTTGAATTTCTGCAGTAGGGAAGGATATGCCACGATCCCAAGGAGATATACTGCCAAAATCAGGACCGGCGGGATAAGTGTCAGTTTCCCCGAGCCTCTCAATATCCCTGCCATGAAGACAATGCCCGCTACCGGGGTAATGAATATAAGTATCCTGTAAAAAAAGAGCTTCGCATAAATATCCGTATATCCTGCGCCGGAGACAACGCCATGCTCTGAAAACAGAAGCCTGAATGTATCGAGGTAAAAGCCGAAGCCGATATTAAGGATAAACAATCCTGCCAGGATGCCGATATGCTTTTTTACTCCCCCGTCTATAGAGACGCCTCTCTCTGTTAAAAGGATACCGCCCCTCAAAAAATAGTTTGCGGCCGTCAATATCATTGTTAAAAGCAGAGTAAAATCTGCAAAGCCCTTTACTGCCTCTACAAGGGGAAGCCTGAACAGATAAAAACCGATGTCTTTGGCTAATATGGGGTCTGCCGTTCCCATATACAGACTGTTATTGAAGAGCAGAAACTCTTCCCATCTGAACGCGCCCCACTGCCCTGCAAAGAAGGCCATAACAATCCCTGCGATTACCGTAAGCGGTTTGATGAACCTTTCCAGCCCGCTCGTCCTTAATAGGTGGACAAACCCGTCGCTTGTAAATATTTCTCTATGAGGGAACTCTATCCTGTTTGCGATGATTATATTCACCAGGGCAAAGAACAGAAATGCCGTGCCGAAGAAAATAAATGTGCCGACCTTGGTAAAGAGCGTCTTGAAAAAGACCGCTGCATACCCTGTTTCTGCAAAAAAGAGCCAGTCAACATACAGGTTCAGAGCACTAAAAAGAAACGGCGTTGCCAGAAAGATGGTCCCAAACAGGATCAAATAACTTATTTTGCTTTTATTCACAGCGTCCTCCGTTGTAATGGTTATTAATACCTAAATTGAGCGATTCTTTACTGAATAAACGGTATCTTCAGTATATCGTTTTTGTTTTTAAATTTCACCTATCAGGTGATGTAGTTTTCCCCTCTAAAAAGAGGGGCAGGGGTGTGTAACAGAAAGAGCATAAAAGGAAACACACCCCTCAATCCCCTCTATCAAGAGGGGAAGAAACAAAGAATCGCTCAATTTAGATAATAAATATTTTTTTACTGGATTGCTTCAATCAGATATTCTTACTTGTTTCTTACAACCCTGTCCCCGTGGATCAGCAACAGGCATCCCTAAGTTTTCGACGGCTTTCTTTTACCTGACCTCTTTTGCCGCTGCGATATCCTTACTCATACCGCAGCGCATGGATCGGCTCCAGGGACGCGGCCTTTCTGGCCGGATAGACCCCGAAGAAGATCCCGACGCCGGCGGAGAAAAAGAACGCCAGGAATATCGACCAGACGCTTAATTTGACGGGCAGGAAATCCATAAATACCGGGATCAGCCATGTAACTGCTATCCCGATAACGACGCCTATTAGCCCCCCCGCCGCGCTGAGCATCACCGCCTCAATAAGGAACTGCCGGAGTATGTCCCTGTTCTTCGCGCCCACGGCCTTTCTTAATCCTATCTCCCTTGTCCTCTCCCTTACCGAGACGAGCATTATATTCATGATCCCGATGCCGCCGACTATCAGGGAGATCGCGGCTATTCCTGCAAGCACGCCGGTCATTATCTTCAATATCCTGTCCATGACGGCTATCATCTCGTCCTGGCTCAATACCGTGAAGTCCTCCTGTCCTGCGTGCCTTCTGATGAGAATTTCTTTTATATCCTTCTTCGCCGCTTCCAGCTCGCTTTCACCGCGCACTTTGATCGTAATATTGAACAGGCTGTCCGTGTCGAAGATCTCTTTCGCGGCGGTCGTGGGGATGAACACCAGGTCGTCAATGTCGAATCCGAGCGTCACGCCTTTATGCGCCATGATCCCTATGACCCTGCATTTGCTGTCGCCGATCGTTAGAAGCGCGCCTAACGGATTTGCATCACCCAATAATTCATTTTTAACCGTCCTGCCCAATACGCAGACGTGCCTTTTTGAATCAACCTCAGAGGCATTTATGAAGCGTCCCGTATCGATAGACAGGTTCCTCGCGGAAAAATAATCCTCGGTCACGCCTATTACATATGTGTTTCTGCTGCGGCCCCCGTATTTTATCAGAGAAGTCCCTGCTATCACGGGGATGGCGTACTGTATGTGCCTTGAACGCTTTTTTATGAGCAGGGCGTCATCGTAAACAAGCTTCCTGACGGCTGATGTGCCGAGATGCGTGCCGCCTTCTTTTGCGGTCTTGCCGGGAACTACAATGAGGATATTAGAGCCCAGGCCTGTAAACTCGTTTTTGATAAACTGCCTGGTCCCTTCACCTATGGAGATCAGGAGTATCACCGCGGTGACGCCGATTATTATTCCCAGCACGGTCAGGAAAGCCCTGACCCTGTTGCTCAGGATCGAGTCCGTCGCCGTTCTTAAGGCTTCAATGGCTTTCATTTAAAAAAACTCCGTCCTTCATGAACATGATTTTTTTCGCTGTCTGAGCAATGGCAGTTTCATGCGTCACGAGGATGATCGTGACCCCTTCATTGTTCAATCCCTTGAATATATCCATTATCTCCCCGCCGGACCTGCTGTCAAGGTTGCCCGTCGGCTCGTCTGCAAGAATAACCGAAGGGTTCATCAAGAGCGCCCTTGCTATGGCAACCCTCTGCTGCTCGCCGCCGCTCAGCTCATTCGGTTTATGCGAAGCCCTTTGGCTGATCCCCACACGTGATAAAACTTCCATCACCCTTTCTTTACGCTCTTCATAAGGGATATTACTGTAACTTAGCGGGAGCTCTATATTTTTAAAGGCCGAAAACCTCGGCAGCAGGTTGAACATCTGAAAGACGAAACCGATCTTCGTGTTCCTTATCTCTGCAAGCTCATCGTCCGTCTTTATCGAGACGTCAATCCCCTCAAAATGGTAGGTTCCGGCTGTCTGTCTGTCAAGACAGCCTATAATGTTCAGCAGGGTGGACTTGCCGGAGCCGGAAGGTCCCATGACGGCTAAGAAATCGCCTTTTTGCACGTCGAGGTCTATCCCCTTCAAAACCTCAAGGGAAGCTCCGCCGATGACGTAATCCTTTCTGATATTTTCAAGATGTATCAACAAGCTTCTTCCGTTTTAAAAAGACGATTAACCACGGAGGCGCGGAGACGGGGAGAAAGACAGAAAGAGTAAAGAAATCTATTTGTTTTCTCTGTGTCTCCGTGCCTCTGTGGTTAATAGCAATTCTTAATTAATGTCAATCGACGACCTTAACCCTTGCTCCCTCTTTTAATCCCGGTTTGTCGGGATTGATAATGACCTTTTCTCCTTCTTTGAGGCCCTCTTTTATCTCGGTGAAATTCCAGTTGTAGATGCCGACCGTAACTTTTCTCCGTGCCGCCCTCCCCTGCTCTATCACATAAACAATCTTTTCTCCGCCTTTTTCAATAATGGCTTGAGACGGGACCACCGGCACGTCCTTTGCCTCGCCTGTAATAATTTCGGTATCAGCCGACATGCCGGGTTTTAAAACGATCCTCTCCTCCGGAGTTGAAACCCTTATCTCAAAAGTCCTCGCCTCCTGTCTTACCCCGATGACGATAGGAGATATCTTGATTACCTTGCCGTAAAATATCTTTCCGGGATAAGCGTCAAGTGTTATCCTGACCTTTTGCCTGAGGGCCACGCTCCCGACGTCGGCTTCGTCAACCGGCGCGCTGATATAGAGCTTTGCAGGATCGACAATCGAAGCTATCACAGGCCCCGGCGCTGCGGTATCTCCTGCGTCCACGCGCCTCTCCGACACAACGCCGGTCACGGGAGTTCTGATGAAAGAATAATCGTATTGAAGCTGCGCGACTTCCATTGCCGCTTTCGCCAATTCAAACCCCGCCTCTGCGATGGAAAATATCTTCTGAGCATCGTCAAACTGCTGCTGTGTTACAAGCCCTTCTTTAAAGAGCGCTTCCTTCCGCTTGTATTCGCTCCCTGCATTATTCAGATCGACCCCGGCCTTCTTAATATCCGCATTCGCCTTTTTCAGGTTAGCTTCAACCTCCGACGTGTCGAGCTCGGCGATCAGCTCGCCCGCCTTAACCCTGTCCCCTTCTTCAACATAAATCTTTGCGATCTTCCCCGTCCTCTGGGCGGTGATGTTGACCTCAACGTCAGACTTTACTATGCCGGTGGACGTCGCGGTGACGGTAACCTCAAGACCCTGTTTGCTTACGATGAGACCTTTTACCTCTAGCGCTTCAAACTGTTTGAGATAGAAAAAGTAACCCGACGACAAAATCAGTATTATGAGAATCCAGAAACCGAATCTTTTATAGAAGGCCGTCAAAAAAGCTCCTTAATCATTACAATTTTTATTGTATATTACCCTACTGATCGTGAAGGGTCAATGAAGCTCCTTTCCCATTCTCTCCGGCTTTCTTCCCTTTACGTCCGAAATGATCCTTCTCATCTCCATGTCGAATTCCTGCTTGAAGATAATGAACTTCGCCTGCTGCTCAATTGCAAGTATCTTTTTAACCTCAGCCCATTCTTCATCATTGATTCTCTGAAGCTCTCCGTGGTTGTAGTCGAGTTTATCGATGCTCTCTTTAAGATTGAGCTCGCTTCTTCCTTTCAAGGCTTCTCTTAATTTATTCATGCCGTCCCTCAAATCCCGTTCCAGCTCATGTCGTTTCTTATCATACTTGTTGAGCAAAGGGAAGAGCCGTGCAGAAGCGGCCTCATCCAGGTCAAGCGCCTTTGTAAGCTTCCACATCTTCAACGTTTCTATCCTCTCCCTCACTCCTTCCATCCGCTCCCTCGGCGGCGGGCCGTCAAAATCTTCACGCGGCCCTGCAAAGGCGTTTGCATCCGGGCTTCCGAGAAGGAAGCATATAAATATAAAACCAAATATTTTTCTAAACATTTTATCCTCCTTTGACTTGTTCTCTTTTTAATTCCTTAAAAAATCCGTTTATCTCCTCCGGGCTCAGGGAAGCAACCTCTTTGTAATATGAATATCCCGAGGAGCCCTCTTCATTCAGATACAATTCTTCAACCTCCGAAGATTCCGTAATTAAAGGGACGTCTTCTTCTGTTAAATCATCATACTCCAGAAGAGCCGTGGACAACGGGTCTTTGAAGAGAGGGTCGAGATTGTTCGTCTCTGTTTTCTTTGTAAACGTGATCACTATAAAAAACAGTGCGGCGGCAACTGCTGCGGCAGGCAATTGCTTATACAATAACGACCTCAGCGAGAAGTTCATCCCGAAAAGTCCGGAGACCTTACGGACGGCAGGATGACGCGCGGCCTTCTCTTCATCAACGGCCTTCCGCACCTTTTGCGGGAGAGTATTCCAGAAAAGCTCGCCGGGGTCGGGCGCTTCAATATTGATAAGCTCCGAGAGCAGAGAAAGCTCGTCACGGCAGGCGCTGCAATCATTTAAGTGAAACTCGAGCTCTTTTCTCACCTCCTCCGAAAGAGCACCTTTCAGATACTCGGGCAGCAGCTCTCTTATCACGTCATGATCAAACTTCATAACCCCGCTCCTTTAAAATCTCTCTCAACCTTTGCACGCCGTTGTGGTAATGCGCCTTCACCGCGCCCTCCGAGCAGCCCATGACCTTTGCGGTTTCAATACAGCTCAATCCGTCGTACACCCTGAGGATCACCGCGAGCCTCTGCCTTTCGGAAAGCTTATCAATGCCGTCTTTAATGTGCCTACTTTTTTCCTCTTCGATAAGCGCCGACAACGCGCCTCTTTGATTCCCGGCAAATGATTCCTCAAGCACGGTCTCATCGCGTCTGCTCCGAACGTCGTTGAGGCACGTGTTTGCCGCTATCCGGTATAACCACGTCTTGAACGACGATTCCCTGCGGAATCCCTTCACTCCTTTCACCGCGTTCAAAAACGTCTTCTGGGTCAAGTCCTTTGCATCCTCGATATTATTGGTCATCCTGTAAATAAAGGCGTAAACCGGCTTCTGATATTTCATTACAAGCCTCTCCATCGCTTCATCGCTTCCGCCAAGATAGCTTTCAACAAGCTCAATGTCTTCATCCATCTGCATATTTAGACGCATTAAAAAGAAAAAGGTTTAAACGGATTATAAGTTAAGAGTTAGAAGTTATGAGCTAAAAACTTTCAACTTTTAACTTTCAACTTTTAAGTTTTTATTATAATTGACTGAAACGATGTTTTTTTGTTTTACTATTCAGTAGCCTGTTAGATTTTTTTCTAACAACTAATCCCTAACAACTGTCTTTCATGGGGGTGTAGCTCAGTTGGGAGAGCGTCTCGTTCGCAACGAGAAGGTCGGCGGTTCGAGCCCGCTCACCTCCACTTCCTTAATGCAGCCATCCTCCGTACTGCCATTGGTAAAGCTCATTGCGGTTGAAATATGCGAAGTTCTCCGCCTTCCACATTTGTTTCTTTGTGCCTAACCGCTCAACGGGCAGCTTAATTCCCCTGTCCGGCTCGCCTGCTCCGTATCCGGTTACCTTTACCATCAGGCCTACTTTGCCTGACTCTTCCCTGTACAGCACCGGCTTGCCGACGGCTATGGCCTCGACTCCGGGCATTAGGCTCTTTATTTCTTTGTTCGTAAAATATTCCTTAACGAACATTATCCCCTCTTCAACATACTCCCGCGCCCCCTCCGCCAACATCTCTTCTCTTGAAATGCCTGCATAATCGCAATCTCCGACGGTGACGCCTGAAACGTCAACGGGATAAGTCATTTCATGAGACTGAAAGTATTCCTTTACGGGATCTTCCCGTGAGCAAGAAACGAAAACCGGAGCCGATGTCACGAAGAAAATCAGGACGCAGATTTGCGCAGATAAACGCAGATAGGTTTGTTTTTTTAAATCCTGGCAATCTGCGTTTATCCGCGTCCATATTTTTTCTTTTAATCCCTTCGTGATCATTCGTGTATATTCGTGGCTTAAATCTTTCAGTTGTCTTCTTCCGAGTAGGCGCTTCGCAGTTTTACGGGCGGAGGCTGTTTCCTGCGAATGCGGATGTTTATCATTTCGACAAAGACAGAAAAGGCCATTGCGAAGTAGATGTAACCCTTCGGGATATGCAAGCCCAGGCCGTCGGCTATCAGAGCGACCCCTATAAGAAGGAGGAAGCTCAGCGCCAGCACCTTCACCGTCGGGTGTCGTTCCACAAAACCGCTTATACCGCCTGACGACATCATCATGAATATTACCGCGATGATTACGGCTGCGACCATGATGACAAGCCTGTTTGCCATGCCTATGGCTGTAATGACCGAGTCCAGGGAAAATACGATATCGAGGATCATTATCTGTATGAGTATTCCCGCAAAAGAAGAGGCGGCGTGCGCCGAAGCATGTCCTTCTTCCGCCTCGAGTTTTTCGTGTATCTCAAGGGTGCTCTTTGCAAGCAGGAACAGGCCCCCTATGATAAGGATGAGGTCCCTGCCCGAAATTTCATTGCCGAATATTGCAAAAACGGGTTTTGTAAGCCTCATGATTAATGTCAGTGAAAAGAGCAGCAGGATACGCGAGATCATCGCCAGGGCCAGGCCGATGAGCCTCGCCTTCTTCTGCTGATACGCGGGGAGTTTCCCGGTAAGTATCGAAATGAAAATGATGTTATCGATCCCGAGGACGATCTCAAGTCCCGTCAGCGTTGCAAGCGCTATCCATGCTTGCGGGTCGGTTATCCAGTCCATTAATGTCTCCTTGATAATTAAATTAATTTTTCTAAGACTCTATCAAACTTGTATGTTCTCTTGCAAGTTGATGCATCTATCCGAAAACAGAGATAGGAATTCCCGATATTCCCTCTCCCTTGATGGGAGAGGGTTAGGGTGAGGGTGATAAATAACCCACAACGTCACCCCTCCCCTTAGTCCCCTCCCACAAGTGGAGGGGATTTAGCATCCACCCTCATATTGCCTAATCGGGGCTGAAATTTTATAATATTCCGTCTTTTTTATTTTCTGCTTAAATATTCACTCAACCGGAGGCATAATGAGACTTGAAGGCAAAAAGGCTTTAATCACGGGCGCCGCACGGGGGATCGGGAAGGCGATCGCCCTCGGCATGGCAAAGGAAGGCGCAGATATCGGGATTGCCGACGTAAACGTTGAAAGCGCTGAAAAAACCGCTCAGGAAGTCAGGGCGTTAGGAGTTAAAAGCATATCCATAAAACTCGACGTCTCAAAACAGACTGAAGTTGCGGGCGCTTTTGAATCATTTATTAAAGAATTCGGCGCGCTCGACATACTGGTGAACAACGCAGGGATCACAAGAGATAACGTTTTGCTCAGGATGAAGGAAGAAGACTGGGACGCCGTGTTGAATATCAACCTCAAAGGCTCGTTCCTGTGCAGCAAGGAAGCCGTAAAGATAATGGCTAAACAGCGTTACGGCAAGATCATAAGCATATCTTCCGTCGTAGCCTTTATGGGCAATCCCGGACAGGCGAATTACAGCTCCTCGAAGGCGGGGCTTATCGGGCTTACAAAAACTATCGCCAAAGAATACGCGAGCCGGGGCATCAGGGCGAATGCGGTTGCGCCCGGATTCATCCAAACGGCGATGACCGACGTACTTACGGATGCGGTAAAAGAAGAGATGAAAAAGGCCATACCTCTCAGTCAGCTCGGGACCCCGGAAGACGTGACGAACGCCGTCATATTCCTTGCATCCAAAGAATCGGACTACATAACCGGCCAGGTCCTCCACGTAAACGGCGGCATGTACATGTAAAAGCTGATAGCTGACGCAGGGCTATGTCAAAGTAACAGCTAACCAGCCAAGGAGAAAGTGGGAATAAACACTACCGGCTTTTTCCCCAATGTCAAAAAGATTGAAAATAAACACACCCCTTAATCCCCTCTTATCAGAGGGGAAGAAAAGACAGTCAATCAAAATCGGAGAATTTACCCATTTGAGATGAGGAAGAACCTAAAAGAGATTATCCTAAGAACGGCAGTTATATCCACAGATTTCACAGATAAAGACAATGACATAAATGAGATAGTCACATATTGTATATTCACCCAAAAGGTGAAAGGCAAAAGTTAGTTAAGCTTTTAATAACTCTGTGATAATCTGC
>JACRHB010000147.1 GCA_016217725.1 Nitrospirota bacterium
GTCAAAGAACAAAAGGAGGCAACGAAATAGTGCTGCCAGTAATTTAAATATTAGCAGACAGTTTAAGGCTGTCCCATTGTGCTGTTTTTTAATAAATTAAAAAACAGCGTATTTAAAAAGCTTGACACTTTACATAACAGTCCACAGAGAAGAATAACAAAATATTTTTTAAAGATCTTCAAGTCTCTCTCCGTGACCCCTGTGTTCTCCGTGGTTAATTCTTCTTTTCATTTTGTACAGAATCTATCTTCTAACAACTTCATCATTTTTTCATATTTATCGAGTACGTTAAATAATAATTCACAGCCTTTTGTTTGTAAACCCGTCAGAGCGGTTTCGTTGACTCTGAGGGGCTTCTGGAATATAATTTTATTATTAATAATAACAGATTAACCAAAGGAGAAAAAATGTATTTAAAAAAATATCCGTTCATGATCATTTTGTCATTTGTGCTGCTGGTCTCATTATACGTTCAGGCCGATGCACAGGCCCAGGCGGCTAAAATTTCCGGAGAGTCGGTTGACTTTCTTACAAAGACAGGGCAGGCGATGGCCGAGCTGGCGGAAGCCGTCAAGCCGGCGATAGTCAATATTTCAGCCACCAGGACCGAGAAAATTGCGGAAGCTCCCGTCGATCCGTTCTTTAATGACCCTTTCTTCAGGAGATTTTTCGGCGACAGATTCAGACCCCATGAAGCCCCTCGTGAGCGAAAATCCTTCAGTCTCGGCTCAGGCGTTGTTGTTTCTTCCGACGGATACATCCTGACAAACACCCATGTAGTAAAGGACGCAGACAAGATAAAAGTCCTCCTCTCGGACAAAAGAGAGTTTACCGGCAAGGTCATCGGCAATGATCCGAAGACGGAAATATCGGTAATCAAAATCGACGCGAAAGACCTGCCCACCATACCCGTAGGGGATTCCGATAAATTAAAGGTGGGTGAATTGGTGCTCGCGGTCGGCAATCCCTTCGGCTTGAACCAAACCGTCACCATGGGCATTGTCAGCGCGGTTGGAAGGGCAAATGTAGGCATTGCGGATTATGAAGACTTTATCCAGACGGACGCAGCGATCAACCCCGGCAATTCCGGCGGGGCGCTGGTCAACGTAAGAGGCGAGCTTGTGGGAATAAATACCGCCATCTTCAGCACGACCGGCGGTTATCAGGGGATAGGTTTTGCGATCCCCAGCAACATGGCAAAGGCCGTGATGAAGAGCCTCATTGAAAAAGGGAAAGTCGTCAGGGGCTGGTTAGGCGTATCAATACAGGCGATCACTCCCGAGCTGGCGCAGCAGTTCAACCTGAAAAAAGACTACGGCACGCTCCTGGCCGACGTCATCGAAGGAAGCCCGGCTGAAAAAGCGGGCCTTATGCGCGGCGACGTCATAATCGAGTTTGACGGAAAAGAGGTAAACGAACCCTTCCAGCTCAGAAACATGGTTGCAGGCATACCTCCGGGAGAGACAAAGGAAATGAAGATTATAAGGGAAGGCGAAACCAAAACCCTCTCCGTAACCATCGGCGAGCTTCCCCTGGAAACGGAAGAGGTCCCGACCGCTTATGAGAATGCGCTCATGGGCGTAACGGTTCAGAGCCTGACTCCTGATATTTACGGCAAATTAAATCTCCCGGAAAAAATACGCGGCGTTGTCGTAATCGGCATTGAGAGCGGCAGTCCTGCGGAGACGGTGCTTATGCCCGGCGACGTCATACTTGAGATAAACAGGAAAGCGGTTGCAAGCATTGAAGCTTATAAGGCTATCGTGCAGGAGATAAAGCCCGACAGGGACATACTGCTTTTGTTATTCCGCAAAGGCTCGACCATCTTTGTGACGATCAGCGGGAAATAAGTCTTATAAGTCATATTCGACCTATTTCTTTGCGTTGCGCGCCTGCGAGCGCGCAGAATAAAGCCGTTCCGTAAATCCGCCCTCTTTCAAGAAGTCCTTTTCCAGCGCCCTCAACTGCTGGTCCAGCAGGTAGTTTGTCTGGTGGATCAGGCAGATGAGAGCATTCGCCGCCGTTTCCGGCGGTGAAGCCTCTATATAGGTCCTATACGTCATATAAGACCTATTTTCTTCATGAGCAAGCGCTCTTATTCTTCGCGCTTGTTCATGATCCTTGCCCCAGAGCGGCAGCCTGTGCTGCCGCAGGAAATCCTGGTAGTCGATCAACAGCTCCTCAAGGCTTGCCCTCGCTACGCCGATGAGCTTGAGCTCGGTTTTCTTGGAAGTGCCCGAGGCCATGCTGCCTTCGGCAATGTTCTGTTTGCCGCTCCGCGCCGCCTGTACCATCTGGTCATGAGTGCGCGAGCGGCGGTCAACGAAGCGGTCGCAGAATACGATCGTGGCGTCATAAACAATCTCCGACATTTTGTAAGATTGGAGATCACGGTAGCCGCCGTGAGGCGGGATGAGCTGCGGGAATTCTTTTGGGTTGGTCATTGTGTGTTGTCCCCCCTTTTTTAAAGTTTACCCTCCAATGTTATTCCCGCCTACTGTTTTATCGCCTTCATCACTTCCAACAGCGGGATGTTGAACTTCTGCGCAATTTTCTTGCAGTCTTCGTATTCGACGGAGGTCTTTTGCCTTTTGTCCCCGAGCTTTGAAACCTTGACGCTCACATTGCCGAATCTGGTTTTTACCGGTTTAATCTCCCTCTGAAGAACCCTGCGTTCAGCTTTATAATATCTCACTCCGATGCTTGTGGTTTCACTCAAAATGATGTCGATCAGCTTGTCTCTGTCCTCTTCATCGCAAAGCACGCTCAGCTTGATGCCCGGCCTTCCCTTCTTCATGATTATCTGTGTTAAAAAGACCTCGAGCGCTCCTGCCTTAAAAAGCCTCTCCATCACATATTCATAGACCTGCGGATTCATGTCATCGATATTGGTCTCGATGACTATAACTCTTCCGTCTGACCGCTGACCGCTGACCGCTGACCGCTCTCCCAAAATCATCGTCAATACATTAGCCTGTCCCTTAAAATCCCGGCCCCCTGCGCCTGTCCCGGTTTTCAAAATATTCATCTGCGGAATATGACCGAATCCTTTTGCAAGCGATGAGATGAGAACCGCGCCGGTCGGTGTAGTAAGCTCAAAGGGAACACCGGAAGAATAAACAGGTATGCCTTTAAGCAACTCAACCGTAGCGGGAGCTGGAACGGGGAGAATCCCGTGCTCTGTCTTTATCGTCCCGCTTCCCACGTTTAAAGGAGATGAATAGACTGTCTCTATTCCAAGAATATCAAGCCCGAGCAATGCGCCGAATATATCGACAATGCAGTCCACTGCGCCAAGTTCATGGAGATGCACATCCTGCAATTTTCCCCCATGCGCCTTAGCCTCAGCCTCAAACAGCCTCCTGAAAATGCGCAAGCCTTTTTGCTTGATTGCATCGGAAAGCTTTGAGGTCTTGATTATCTTCTCTATATCTTTCCATTTTTTGGCTGACCGCTGACTGCTGACTGCTGACTGCTTTATTACAACATCCACCTTCGTCGCGCGGATCCCCGCCCTCTTCACCTTGCTTGCTTTCAATTCATATTCGTGAACAGGGATGCTCGAAAGCCGCTTCTTTAACTCTTCAAGCGGCACGCCTGCATCTACCAGCGCACCAAGGATCATGTCGCCGCTTATGCCGGATGTACAGTTGAAGTATGCGATCATTTTAACGGTCAACGGTTAACGGTTAACGTATTTATCTTATGCGCCAAAACCCCGGCGCCGAAGCCGTTGTCGATGTTCATTACGGCGATGCCGGGGACGCAGGAATTGAGCATCGCAAAGAGCGCGGTAATGCCGCCGAAGCTTGTGCCGTAGCCGACGGACGTCGGGACCGCGATCACGGGTTTGTCCGTCATGCCGCCGACAACGGACGGGAGCGCCCCTTCCATTCCGGCGACAACGATAATTACACGGGACTCTTTTATGAGATTCTTATTACCCATCAGCCTGTGAAGCCCGGCCACTCCTACGTCGTATGCGGCATCTACTTTGCTTCCAAGAAAAGAAGCGGTCACTGCCGCCTCTTCGGCTGCGGAGATATCGGACGTGCCCGCCGTGAGGATGAGCACGCTCCCCTTTTTCTTTTTTTCTTCTCCGATAGAGATCATGCCGGATGCGGGATGAAACACGGCATTTTTAATATTCAGAGAATTGTAAATCTTCTCCGTCGCCTTCGAGATGAGAAAACTCCTGCTCCTTTTGTACATCGCCTTCGCAATTTCAGTTACCTGCGCTTCAGTCTTGCCGGCAGCGAAAATTACCTCCGGCACACCCTGCCGCAGTTGACGGTGATGATCGACCTTTGCGAATGAAATGTCCTCATACGGCAGGTGCTTCAGCTTCCTGACGGCGTCCTCGACGGAGAGCTTGTTCGCCTTTATGGAATTCAGGATCTCTTTTATCTTGTCGCTTGTCATGTGTTAAGGCTTCTTCCCCTCTATCAAGAGGGGATTGAGGGGTGTGTTGCTCCTTTATATTCTTTTACACCTAATTTAATGCAACGTTAACTTTAA
>JACRHB010000148.1 GCA_016217725.1 Nitrospirota bacterium
ATTTTACAGGGACGTTGTCATTCAATGGAAAACTCATTCCAGGCGTTATGGAGCGGTTGAACAAGATAGCCGACTTCCTGAACATCCACGTACTCACTTCCGATACGTTCGGGACGGCGGTGTCGGAATTAAAAGACGTCCGCTGCATAGCGTATGTGCTGGAAGGGGAGTATCATGACATTCAGAAAGAGGAATATGCACAGAAGCTCGGCGCCAACTCGGTAGTTGCATTCGGCAACGGCAATAACGACAGAAAGATGCTGAGAGTTGCGCGTATAGGCGTAGCAGTAACAGAAGGTGAAGGCTGCGCAGTCGATATCCTTATGGCTGCTACCGTGCACGTAAAAAGCATAAATGACGGACTCGAGCTCCTGCTACATCCCAAGCGGCTGAAGGCGACGCTTAGATATTGATGCTTCCACTTGAAATCTTTTTCCCCGTCTCCGGCGTTAAAACATCCATACTGATTCCTCCGCTTGTTGCGCTTGTTATCTCCTTTTTCACATCGATGGGCGGTGTGTCGGGCGCGTTCCTGCTTCTGCCTTTTCAGATGAGTGTTCTGAAATATACAAGCCCTTCGGTGAGCGCAACAAACTTCGTATTTAATATAGTTGCAATCCCCAGCGGCGTCTACCGCTATATCAAAGAAGGACGAATGGCGTGGCCGTTGACCTGGGTGGTCATTGTCGGCACGCTGCCCGGCGTATTTATCGGCTACTATCTCAGGGTTCTCTATCTACCTGATCCACAGACGTTCAAGCTTTTTGTCGGCTGTGTTTTGCTCTATATCGGTATCCGCCTCGTTTATGAAGTTACCGGCAAAGCTGCTGCGGGGAAAAGCAAAATGAAGGCACTGGAAGATAAATTTAAACAAAGAGCGGAGGAGCTTAAGAAACAGCAAAATGCACGCATTGCATCAGGGCTTCCGAAAGAGGCCGTAGTAAAAACAATTTCATGGAGCCTTGCAAAGGTTGAATACGAATTCTGGGGAGAGAGGTTTTCCTTCAGCACCCCTGCGATGCTCCTTTTGGCTTTTATCGTCGGAGTTATCGGGGGCACATACGGGATCGGCGGCGGCGCGATCATCGCCCCGTTTTGCGTAGCGGTTTTTCACCTGCCGGTTTACACAGTGGCGGGAGCCGCACTTATGGGGACATTTTTAACGTCTATCGCCGGAGTCACGTTTTACAGCATCATGCCTGCAAAAGAAGGTCTTGCCACATCACCTGACTGGCTCCTGGGGGCCCTGTTCGGCGCAGGAGGCTTTGCAGGTATGTATCTCGGCGCGAGGTTCCAAAAATTTGTCCCGCAGAAATTTATAAAGCTCATGCTTGGCGCAACAATTTTGTTTTTAGCGGTGAAATATATTGTGCAGTATTTTTAACCCTCAGGAGTTTCCCCATTTTTCTAAAACCACTAACGACTACTTGATAAAATCCACTTTTGCTTATCCATTAAAGACTTATCTTCGGCAAGACCCTATTTATGGGGGAGCTCCTTATTACATCTTAATTCCTCCGAATTCGAGGGGATTAATGCATGGCGAACATAAATTTTGACGATTTGATCGCATCCATCAGTTATGTTCATAAGCAATTGGTCGCACGTATCCATAAATTATGCGGGCACTGCCTGCACAATTTAGAAAGCCCTTTGTCTCAAAGTATCAGATGCAGTTCCCATGCAAAGAAGATATGCAGCGGTTTGTAGAAGAGCAGATCGGGAAAGAGCTTGGCGGGGGGATGCCGGAAGAAGGATGACATTGTTGGAAGGGGCAATAAAATAGAAGCTGTAATTGTATCAGGGCATTAGGTCTTTACCATTTTATCTGCTGAATCGTATTGAGCAATTGCTTGAGGATGTTGTATAGAGAATCGATTACAGGGCTTTAAACATTAACTGAAAGCAGTTATCCTTTTTAGGTCCTTCACATAGATTGTCAATGTGGCCGCTATACCGAATCTTTCAGGGTGAAAGGGAGATGGATATAAGACGCACAATAAGCAGGTGTGGTACTCGGCTTCTTCAGAATTAATATTTGCATGAATGCATGCCTGATCCCAGTCCTGCATGACCTCTTGCCCCACACAAAGTAAATAGTTATTGTTTTTAATAGGTACAACGTATTATCATTAATGTGCTTTTTTGATAACGCGGGGACATGATGGGAAAAAGGGGACCACATCTTAAACCTCTCGAATTCGAGGGGTTTAAAAACGAGGATGCATGGCAAATATAAACTTCAGCGATTTGGTCGAATCCATCAGTTATGTTCACAATCAACTGGCCGCGCATGCCGGAAAGGCTGTCAATATCAGCCTGACGATTCGAAATTGGCTGATCGGCATGCAGATTCATGAATACGAACTTCGAGGGCAGGATCGAGCCGAATATGGGGAGAGCCTGTTTGCGGAACTGGCGAGACATCTTCAGGAATTGGCGATTCCGAACAGCGGCAAACGCCAGTTATATCAGTACGTAGCCTTTTATCGCATATATCCGCAGATTGTGCGGGCACTGCCTGCACAATTCCGAACTAACCTGACATCAGGTTGTGAGCAGGAACAAATTGTGCGGTCAGCGACCGCACAATTCCATATTGACCCGGAACCCCTGATTCAAGGGCTTTCCTATACCCATCTGGAACAGCTTGTCGCCATCGACGATCCCCTCAAACGCGCCTTTTACGAAATCGAATGCATGCGTGGCAACTGGTCGGTGCGAGAGCTTAAGCGCCAGATCGCCAGCCTTTATTTTGAGCGAAGCGGTCTGTCACAGAACAAGGAAAAGCTGGCCGAAATGATGCAGCGCGGAGCGGAACAGGCAGAGCCGAAGCTGACTATCCGAGACCCGTATATCTTTGAGTTTCTTGGAATCAAATCAAAGGAAGTCATGGGCGAATCCGACCTCGAAGACGCGCTGCTGGATAAGTTGCAAGAGTTTCTGCTGGAGCTTGGACACGGCTTCTGTTTTGAAGCCCGTCAGAAGCGCATCCTCATTGGAGAGCGCCACGGCTTCATAGACCTGGTGTTCTACCACCGCATCCTCAAATGTCATGTTTTGCTTGAACTAAAAGTTGGAGAGTTCAGTCACGAGCACCTGGGCCAGCTCAATACCTATGTAAGCTGGTATCAGAAAAACGTCTTCACTGATGGAGATAACCCGCCGGTAGGAATACTTCTCTGCACACAAAAAGACCATGCGCTTGTGGAATATGCACTGGCCGGAATGAGCAACCAGCTCTTTGTCTCTAAGTATCAGATGCAATTGCCCGGCAAAGAAGAGATGCAGCGGTTTGTGGAAGAGCAGATCAGGAAAAAGCTTGGCGGGGGGATGGCGGAAGAGGGATGACCTTGTTTTCAATGCCGTTTTATCTGCTGAATCGTATTGAGCAATTGCTTGAGGATGTTGTATAGAGAGTCAATTACAGGGCTTTAATCATTAACTGAAAGCAACTGTCCTTTTTTAGGTCCTTCAATAGATTGTCAATGTGGCCGCTATTCCGAATCTTTCAGGGTAAAAGGGAGATGGACATGAGACACACAATGAGCAGGTCTGG
>JACRHB010000146.1 GCA_016217725.1 Nitrospirota bacterium
CTCTTGCAAAAGTCCCTGCAAAATGACTTGTGTCGTCATACCCGTGAAAACGGGTATCCAGAAGTCTTTGTTTTTCAAAGAAACTGGATTCCCGATTACTACCTCGGGAATGACGAATAAAGACTTTTGCAAGCGCCTCAATATGATTGAGAATATTATTCGAGTCCTGAAGAAGGCTCCTGTTTCTCCCCGGAACCATAATTATAATAACCCTTATCAAGGGAAAAGATTCCGGACAAGCCTGAATGACATATTCCGCAAATGGAGTTTTACTCCACGATATCCAGCTTGATCCCCAGTTCTTTCAACTGTTTCGAGTCAACTGTGGACGGGGCGTTGCTGAGAGGGCAGATCGCCTTTTGGGTTTTGGGGAAGGCGATAACGTCTCTTATCGATTGTGCTCCTGCAAGTATCATTACAAGCCTGTCAAGGCCGAGGGCGATGCCTCCGTGAGGCGGAGCTCCGTATTCAAAAGCCTCGAGTAGAAAGCCGAACTTCTCGTTCGCCTCTTCCGGACTGATGTTTAGAAGCTGAAACATCCTGTCCTGGATTTCTTTTTTATATATACGGATGCTCCCGCCGCCGATCTCATAACCGTTCAGGACAATGTCGTATGCCTGTGCCCGGAGTTTGGAGAGTTCGGAGTTTGGAGTTTGGAGTTCAGAGAGAGGCACTGAAAGAAACTTTTCAATGTCATCTTCCCTCGGGCTTGTAAATGGATGATGCATTGCCTCGTATCTCTTTTCCTCTTCATTCCATTCAAAGAGCGGGAAGTCCGTTATCCATGCAAAGGCATAAACTCCATCCTTAATAAGACCGAGCCTTTTGCCCATTTCGCTCCTGAGTCTTGAGAGACAGTCATTTGCAGCCTTTTCACCGTCTGCAACAAAGAGAAGGAGGTCGCCTTCCTCTGCCTCAAACCTTTCGGCAAGCGCCTTCAACGCCTGCTCGGGGAAAAATTTTGCTATCGGGGATTCAAACCCGTTTTTGATCTTTATCCATGCAAGTCCCTTTGCGCCGTATCCCTGCGCCTCTCTTGTAAGGTCGTCCAATTCCTTTCTCGAATAACCGGCAAGACCTTTTGCGCTTATCCCCTTCACTAGCCCGCCTTTTGAAAGGGTGTCGAGGAATACCTTAAAAGATGATCCCTTGACTATGTCGCTCACGTTTTTCAACTCGAGCGAAAATCTCAAATCCGGCTTGTCGCAGCCGAACCGGTCCATCGCTTCGTGATAAGTCAACTTTTGAAAAGGCGTCTGTAATTCAATCCCGATTGTATCCTTAAAGACCTTTCTTATCATCCCTTCAATAAGAGAGATAACGTCTTCCCTGTTGATGAAGGACATCTCAAGGTCAACCTGTGTGAATTCAGGCTGCCTGTCGGCGCGGAGGTCTTCGTCCCTGAAGCACCTGACGATCTGGTAATACCTTTCAAGTCCCGATACCATGAGTATCTGCTTGAATATCTGCGGCGACTGGGGCAGCGCGAAGAAATGCCCGGGGTTCGTCCTGCTCGGCACAAGATAATCCCTTGCGCCTTCGGGCGTGCTCTTTGTGAGCACGGGAGTTTCGATTTCGAGAAATCCTTGTGAGTCAAGATATTCACGGACGCTCTTTGCGGCTTTATGCCGGATAATGATGTTCCGCTGTATCGCCGGCCTTCTGAGGTCCAGGTATCTGTGTTTGTACCGCAGGAATTCCGAGGCGTCGGTCTCGTCCTCGACCATGAAAGGAAGCGGCTTGCAGTCGTTGAGTATCTTCAGCTCCTTTGCAATAATCTCGATCTGCCCGGTCGGGATGGAAGGATTTACCGTACCCTCCGGTCTCCTTCTCACTTCGCCTGCAACCTGAATGACATATTCATTCCTCACCTTGTGAGCGAGCGCGTGGATCTCCGCATTGATCTCAGGATTGAACACCACCTGCACAATTCCGCTCCTGTCGCGGAGGTCAATGAAAATAACGCCTCCGTGGTCGCGCCATTTGTTTGACCAGCCGGCAACGTTTAAATTTAAGCCTAAATCGCTTTCATTTATCTCACCGCAGTATTTGTCTCGTAACATATAGTTGTTAGTTGTTAGTTGTTAGTTGTTAGTTGTTAGTTGTTAGTTGTTTTTGAAAAGTATTTATCATTCCTTGTAGCATCATACCAATTTCGCTTACATTTCTCTCAAGTTCTTCAAGGTTTTTGTTATCAATATAATTTAATCTATGTAAAAGCTTCAATATAGTCGCAACTTCATATTGTGACCTTAATGCTATATACAGAAACTGTGTGAATTCTTTTCTGGACTTGCACGCTGAACCTTCAGCAATATTCAACACAATTGATGTGGCTGCTCTTCTTAATTGAGATGTCAATCCGTATATTTCTTCTTTTGGGAATTTTTTGCTCCTATTATATATTTCAACATTAAAATCCATTGCTTTTTGCCACACAGCTAATTTCTCAAATCTAAACATTTCCCCTCTAACAACTAAAAACTAACCACTAACAACTTCTTTTTTAAGTTTCTTCACCTCTTCCGCCGTGAGATAACGAAAAGTCCCCGGCTCCAGTCTGCCTAATGAAATGCCGTTGATCTTTATCCTTTTTAATTTAATGACGGAATGCCCTATCCTTTCCAGCATCCTTCTTATCTGTCGCTTTTTGCCTTCATAGATCGTTATCTCGATCCATGAATTAGCCTCGGTCTTTTTTATCTTCTTCACCTTTGCCGGGGCGGTCAGGCCGTCTTCAAGCTTGATCCCCTTTTCCAGCTTTGCGATCTCCTTATCTTCAAGAAACCCGTCCGCCTTAACGAGATAAGTCTTCGGGATTTTTTTACTTGGATGAAGTATCGAGTTTGCCAGGTCTCCGTCATTGGTTAAAATGAGAAGGCCCTCTGAATTATAATCGAGTCTTCCGACCGGAAAGACCTTCGCCTTAATGCCTCTCAAAAAACCCTTGACCGTCAGCCTGTCTTCCGGATCAGACATTGAAGTAAGACACTTTTCCGGCTTATTGAAAATCAAGTATACCTTTGACTCAACGTCACGGATAAGCTTGCCTCGAACTTTAATATGATCCTTCTCAAGGTCTGCCTTCATCCCCAGAACGGCGGGTGCGCCGTTTATGGTCACCAGACCTTCAAGTATCATCTCCTCAGCCTTTCTCCGCGAGGCGACGCCGCATTTTGACAGAATTTTCTGAAGACGCTCTTCCATTTCATTCCCACTCGATCGTGCTTGGGGGCTTGGAGCTGATGTCAAATACTACGCGGTTGATGCCTTTTACTTCGTTGATTATCCTGTTTGAAATTATTCCGAGAACATCATAAGGAACCTTTGCCCAGTCGGCGGTCATGCCGTCCACGCTTTTCACCGCCCTGACGGCGACTACGTTTTCATAGGTCCTCTCATCGCCCATGACCCCGACGGTTTTGATCGGCAGAAGAACGGCAAACGCCTGCCAGATCTCATTGTAAAGCCCGGCCTTTTTTATTTCCTCAAGGACGATGGCGTCCGCCTTTCTGAGAATGTCCGCTCTCTGCTGTGTGACTTCATCGATAATCCTGATCGCAAGCCCGGGACCCGGAAAGGGGTGACGACTGATAATCTCATCGGGCATTCCCAATTCTCTTCCAAGTACTCTGACCTCGTCTTTGAAAAGCTCTCTTAGCGGCTCAATAAGTTTAAGCTTCATATCTTTTAAAAGCCCTCCGACATTGTGATGGCTTTTAATAGTTGCAGAAGGCCCTTTAAAGGATGTGCTCTCTATGACGTCGGGGTACAATGTCCCCTGCGCAAGATATTTTGCCCCTTTGATCTTCATCGCCTCTTCTTCAAACACCCTGATGAATTCGTTGCCGATGAGCTTTCTCTTCTTCTCAGGGTCTGTGACGCCCTTTAATTTCTTCATAAACCGCTCAGAGGCGTCAACGCAGATGATGTTCATGTGGAAATGCTTCTTCAGCATGCCTTCGACCTTAGTTGCCTCGCCGAGTCTTAATACGCCGTTGTCCACAAAAATACAGGTAAGCTGTTTTCCAATCGCCTTGTTAATCAATACTGCCGTGACAGCGGAATCGACACCGCCGCTGATTGCGCATACGACCTTATCCCTTCCGACCTTTTCCCCGATTTCTCGTGTTGTCGTTTCAATGAAAGAGTGCATCGTCCATTTAGGCTTGCATCTGCATACGTCGAAAACAAAATTCCTTAGAATTATCGTCCCGTTTTCGGTATGCGCCACTTCAGGATGAAATTGAAGCGCATAGAACTTCCTGGCTTTGTCCGCCATCGCGGCAATTTGAGAATTGCTTGTGTGGGCGATGGCCTTGAACCCTTTCGGCTGTCTCACTATTTTGTCGCCGTGAGACATCCAGACGACAGTAACGAGTGACGAGTGACGAGTGACGGGTTTTGCTGACCGCTGACTGCTGACTGCTGACTGCTTTTTTATCCCTTTCAGCAAATCCGAATCATCATCAATCACCAACTCAGCCCGTCCGTATTCCCTCTTTGCCGATTTTGCAACTTTGCCTCCTAACATATACGCCATAAGCTGCATTCCGTAGCATATGCCGAGAACCGGGATGCCGAGGTTGAACATCTCTTGGTCGGGAAGAGGCGCTTCTTTGTCATAAACGCTTGAGGGTCCGCCGGAAAGTATTATCCCTTTCGGGGCAAATTCCTTGATACGTTCGATTGAAACGTTATACGGCAGTATCTCGGAATACACCTTCTGCTCCCTCACCCTCCTTGCGATAAGCTGGGTGTATTGGGAGCCGAAGTCGAGTACGAGTATTTTTTCTGTGAAGTCCATAGTAGTTTCTTTTGAATTTTGAATCTTTATTGTATCAGGCGTATTAGTATACTAAGTTTGCAGGAAGATTTCATTACTATCAATGCAATAATCTTTTATTTTGTTCAGAAACCTTGAGAGCCTACATCACAGTAGGCCTTTCTCTCCTTCGGGGCTTGAAAGAGGATACGCCGCCATTATTTCGATGCTACGTAATTATCCTGCTACCGCGTATTCAACTGATCGCGGATTTTCCATCCGCCGCGATGCATCAAGTATTTCCATGCCGGTGATATTGCCGTCTTTGTCGAAATCAAGGATTACGCCGGGCTTTTCCTCATCGCTCTCCTCAATGGGCGCATCGCTGAAAATGATACGAAGGACATCAACTTCAGGGTCATATATAATTTTCATGACTCCCTCCAGTACTTATTTATTTTGCTCGTTTTATAAATTGTCACAACTATTTTCGGATCAACGGATTCATTGACTATCACCCGTAATAGATATATTTTACCTTCTCCGAAATCAATTTGCGACTGATATGCTTTTTTATTGCCGTACTCTTCAACAATCTGTTAATCGGCAAGGGAAAAACAGTGCTGCACGTAGAGGATCGTAAGCACGGAAGTGCGGAATATCAGAAGTGCAATACACAGAAAACAGTATTCAGAGATACATCAAACAACTTACCTGTCGTATGTGGTTGATTTGCCTGCTTTTCCCTATCCGGTTGAGTACGGATATAGTTATTAAGCTTGTTTTGGTCTCTTCATAATCACAGCAACAGAACCGTAAGTGTGACCGGAAATGCCTTCCAGAGTATCATGCTCTATATCCTCTAATTTCCCCAACTTGCTTGTCCAGCGTCCGTTGCTTAACTGTCTTGCGGCGTGGGTTGGCAATCCTTCGGGATCAACATATACGGCAACTTTCTCTACCCCTTCTTCATAACTATCGCTATCACAAAGAGAGTATCCAACGGCTTCATAAACCTTAATGAACACATCCAGGTTTTCTTCCTGCGGTGCGTCAGACGGCCAGAAACAATCTTTATTGGGCCACCACCAGGTTTCACTATCTCCTGCAGCCCAGGCAATGCAATTATATTCTTGTGTTGCCGGGCTGGTTATATCATATCCACCGGATTGTAAACCGGGGAAAATCCCCTCAATCAGTTTCTGCCCCTCAGAACTCACGCAATATAGCCTTTATCCCTGCCCCACTTAAGCCAATCTTCGGTCATCTGTTTTAATCTGCCTCTGTGCTCAGGCAAGACGGGGTCTTCACCCGTTATAGACCTTAAAGCCCAAAACCAATGATCCGGCTTTTTTCTCATCTCTGAAAGGATTAAAGGAACAGCAACTTGTCCCATTCCAATAATTTGCTGATAGGCAGGATGCATGACTATTTTAGTCATGGAAGATAGATGAGCAGTATTGCCTTCCCATTCTTTTTGGAGGGTGAGGAATTTTGTTAAAGGATCTGCCCATTGCCTTGAAAATGGGATTAAATAGTGTACAGCAGACCGCTGATATTCGTTGTGAATAAAAGATGCTTCATCCCCGACAGCTTTACCCTCATCATGTAATGGTTCCCAATTTTTTGACTTCATGACAGTTGCAGCAGCATATGTCATTTAAATAACTCCTTTGTTTTATCTGTTATGCTGTTAAAAAATATTTCATTCTTAAAGACGTGCAGATTTTCAAAATCTCCCCAGATTTCTTCTTTGTTATCTATATAAATCTTTTCTTTAAAAACATCAATATCGAAGATTAGGGGCAATATTTGATTCTCAGTAGGCGGCTCCATTGTTTGTGTAATCATAGCAGATGCCTGTATGCCCGGATTGGGTAACGCAATCTGCATAAAAAAATGAGAAACAGATTGTGATAATTTAGGCGCAACCTCAGGGTTAGTTAAGATATACTCACTGAAATCTTTTATAGGCAATGGAACTTCTATTCTATTTATATACCTCAGTGCAATGCGGATTATTTTTTTAGGATTGAATTGTTTTAAATAAAAATCCCAAAGTGAACGGGCTTCACTGCTGAACTTATTCCAGTCTTCATACGGCTTCAATTTATTGAAGGTAAAACCATCCAGCCGGGCTTGAACTATTTTATTCTCCCTCGGTGAACGGAAGAAAAACCCGTCAGGGCCACCGGAAGATGGAAGCGTTATTGTTGTCCCTTCAGATGACAGCCTGAATCCAACGGCAGTTGAAATTCTTTGCTTTTTTTCAGGGAAACGTTCTTTGATAAGCTCATGGAAGGAGTCTAATCTTTCAATATTGACTTCGCTTGCCAATTCAGCGCGAATATCTAATAATGCTTCTGTAATCGGCGCATTGGGGAATACCGTATATTCAGTCAAATTTTCCTCCCCTCTTTTGAACTATTTTAACTCTAATAAGTTACTGAAACAAGTTCTCTGGATTCAAAATCAGTCAAACCGGTAATTCGGCGCTTCCCTTGTAATGATGACGTCATGCACGTGGCTTTCTCTCAGACCCGCCGGGGTGATCCTGACAAAGCGAGCGTTCTTGCGGAGCTCATCGATGGTCTTGCATCCGCAATAACCCATTCCCGACCTGAGTCCGCCGACAAGCTGGTAGATGCTCGCCGAAATGGGGCCCTTATGCGGGACCCTGCCTTCAACGCCCTCGGGCACGAGTTTTTTCCTCTCGACGCCTTCCTGCCCGTATCTGTCCTTACCGCCGGCCTCCATAGCGCCCAGAGAACCCATCCCCCTGTAAACCTTGTAGGTCCTGCCCTGAAAGAGGACCAGCTCCCCGGGGCTCTCATCGGTTCCCGCAAACAGGCTGCCTATCATCACCGAGCTTGCCCCAGCGGCAATCGCCTTTGTAATGTCGCCGGAAAACTTGATCCCTCCGTCAGCGATAATGGGAATTCCGGCTGAATCGGCGACCCTTGCGCACTCCCGTATTGCAGTCAATTGAGGGACCCCGGCGCCTGCGACGATCCTCGTCGTGCAGATGGAGCCGGGACCTACTCCGACCTTTACGGCGCTTGCGCCTGCTTCGATCAAATCGTTTGTCGCATTTGCAGTCGCTACGTTTCCCGCTATGATCTCTATTTCAGGGGACAGCTTTCTTAATTCCTTAACTGTGGAGATAACTCTCCTTGAATGCCCGTGCGCGGTGTCAACCGCAATTACGTCTGCGCCTGCTTTAATTAAAGCGGCTGCGCGGGCAATGGCGTCCCTGCCGACGCCGATGGCTGCGCCTGCCCTCAGCCTGCCGAGAGAATCCTTGCAGGCATTCGGATATTTTTCCTTCTTCTCGATGTCTTTAATGGTTATCAGGCCGACAAGGGTAAGGTCCTTCTTCACGATAGGGAGTTTTTCGATTTTGTGTTTATGGAGTATTTCTTTTGCTTCATCCAGTGTTATTCCTTCACGCGCGGTGATCAGTCCCTTTTTTGTCATAACCTCGGAGGCTCTCTTCTGCAGGTTTGTCTCGAACTTCAGGTCCCTGTTGGTGAGTATGCCTACAAGCTTTCCGCCTTTTGTGATCGGGACGCCGGATATCCTGTATTTTTCCATTATGGCAAGCGCCTTGGATATCTTCTCATCAGGTCCCATGGTGATCGGATCAACGATCATTCCGCTTTCAGATTTCTTTACCTTATCCACCTCCGCAACCTGCGAATCAACAGGCATGGCGCGGTGAATAATGCCTATTCCCCCCTCTCTCGCTATGGCGATGGCAAGTCTCGCCTCTGTCACGGTATCCATAGCCGCGCTCACAATGGGGGAGTTTATTTTTATGTTCTTTGTAAGCTGTGTACAGACGTCAACCTCTCCCGGCAGTATATCGGATTTTGCGGGCACCAGAAGCACGTCATCAAAAGTAAGTCCTATTTTAATGCTGTCGTCCAACATGTGTTACTCCTTAAATAATGAGAGATTAACAATGAACAATGAGCAATTGAGGAATAACCACTTTGTTAATTGTTCATTGTTAATTGTTAATTTACTCATAATTTCATCTCAATATACGCCTTTTCTTTCAACCCCGCCTTCCATTCGCGGTACCTTGCTTCAAAGGCTTTCTCAAAGAGGATCTCTTTTATTTTGTCCTTCAGCTTGTCAAGCCCTTCACCCCCGGTTTTGTCTTCCAGTTTTATTATATGAAGACCTGCGGAGCTCCAGAACGGCATGCTGACCTCGCCCGTTTTTAAAGCCGCAGCAGCGTCTTCTACCTCTTTAAGCGCGCTGCCCCGATTGATATAGCCCAGATCTCCGCCGAATTGTCTGCTCGGGTCTTCGGAAAATTGTTCAGCTAATTTTGAAAAATCTTCACCGCTTTCGAGTCTTTTAATTATATCTCCGGCCTTCGCCTCAACGGCAGCCTTCTGTGAGGCGTCCTTCGGAGCGGCAAAAAATATCTGCCTGATCCGGAGTCTTTCCTTATCACTTAGCTTATCCTTGTTGGCTTCATAATATTCAGCGAGCTCTTGGTCGGTTATAACGACGCTGTTCTTCACCTCAAAATTGACGACCTTTGTCAGGAGGATCTGCTCCCCGAACCTATTCCTGTAATCTTCCAGGGTCATGCCTTCAGCCTCCAGCGATTTAATCAGCGTCTCGTCGGTCAGGTTAAACTTCTTCTTGATATCGGCAATAGCGCCGTCTATGTCCGAGCCGCTTACATCCAGGCCCGTCTTCCGCGCCTCCTGAAGCTGCAATTTAATTTCAACCAATTCGCTTAAAAAGCTCCTTTCGAGGTCTTTCATTACCGCTTCTTTTTCGTTCTCAGGCACTCTACCCAGATACCCTTTCGCCTCAAGCGCGATTACATTCCTGAGCTCGCTCCAGGTAATGACCTCGTTGTTCACAACGGCGATAATCCTGTCAAGCAGAACGGCACTGTATGCATCTTGCGAGAAACACATCTGCATGATCAGGAGTATTACCGGAAATGCAGCAAACCTTAACTTTCTCGTATTCAAAGCCTTTAATTTTAAATTCAGGTCTATCATATAAAGCTAGCAGGATATTTTTTAAGATTTTAAATAAAGGCAATTATGACACGCGGAGAAGTCGTAAAGCAAGCTTCTCCCCTTGACAAATGAAAACAAAACAAGTATTGTGTTCATGTCATGAACAACGACAACGGCAGGCATGATGATATAGCTTTAAGAATTCTTAATGAAATAAACAGCGAAGCCCTCGTCACGCAGCGAACCCTCTCAAGCAGGCTCAACATCGCCCTCGGCCTTGTCAATGCATATATCAAAAGATTGGCGAGAAAGGGTCATATAAAAATCACAAAAGGCCCGATGAACCGGGTGAAATACGCCCTGACCCCGAAAGGCTTTGCCCACAGGGTCGATCTGACTTACCACTACATGCAATCCTCCATCAACTATTTCAGGAATGCGCGGCAGCGGATCGACAATATTTACGGACAAATGATAGAGGCCGGAGTTAAAACCGTACTGATATGGGGTGACGGAGAAATTGCCGAATTATTGTACATATCCCTGCGCGGTCTGCCTCTAAGCCTTATCGGTGTGGTCGACGGCAAGAAAGAAAAAAAAGGCTTCTTCGGTCATCACATTTATTCTTATGAAGACGTTCCAAAATTAGTTTATGATGCTATACTGATAGCTTCGTTTAATGAGAAAGAGCTGAAGAGGATAAAAACTCTCGGGATTGACGCCGGGAAGATTTATTCGTTATAAACCATAAGGGCACGGCGTTGCCGCGCCCTTTATTTGGGCGAACTTCAGTTCGCCCCTGCATATTGTCCCTGGAGGTTGCAGATTTGTAACTGAAAGGGCGGAGCAGTATAAAAACTTCTTGAAAGGCTTAAATCTCTTAGTAAGTAACAATAGCAGCCGGCAAAAGGCTCTGTATAAAACATGTTCCGGAGCCGCTTGGTGTCAGGGGCAGGAATTCAGACAACAGGCTAATCAAGGAAAAGCCCTGAAGATATGCTGCCGGGGCGGCACGGTTATTATTTGAAGGCAAATTTGTTACAATGGGTTCGGCGCTCGCCTTGAGCATCGTTCTTTTAAACAAACGTCATGATATTTAATAAATATCGGAGGAGGTTTTAAAATGCCATATGCCTTTTCAAGAGAAGAAGCGAACACCGCAATTAAAAACGTAAGGAATTTAATTCAAAAATATTTTAAAGAAAACGGACTGACCTACGCCGTCTTCGGGAAGTCAGAAGGACTTGACAGCTCTGTAATAGCGGGGCTTCTTGGCGATATCGAGGGCATTAAACCAATTGGTGTTATTATGCCGTGTGAATCCGATTTAGAGACAGAGCGTATAGCCAGAGTTGTGCTTGATCATTTTAAGATCCCCTGGATAAAAGTGGATTTAACAAAGGAATATCACTACTTGATGGGACATTACTATTCCTCGGAGGGAATACACGGACAACTCTCACATATTCTGAAGCATTATAATGATCCGCACTTATTAAAAGATTTACCGCACAAGAAATCAAAGGCTGCCGGCAATATAAAAGTGCGTTTGAGAATGGTTACCCTCTACCACATAGCCCAGCTTACAGGAGGTTTAGTTGTATCGACAGACAATTTGTCGGAGCTATGGATGGGTTTCTGGACGCTTAACGGAGACGTCGGAGACCTTTCTCCTATACAATATGTATGGAAAGGTTTGGAGGAATACACAATTGCGGAGGCATTAGGAGTGCCTAAAGACTCAATAGACGCAGTGCCGACCGATGGATTGGATGTTCTCCCCGGAGGAACGGATGAAGACCAACTGGGCCTCCCGTATCAGGATTTGGATAAAGTAATTGTTGCTTTGCTGCAAAACAATTTCAACGGTAATGGAAAATGGGATGGCGACAGAGTCGCAGCAATGTCGGAGCAAATTGCCGCGCAGTTAGGGTACAGCCCGGCAAAAATTTCTCACGTTGCGCGACAGATGAAAAATACCCATTTCAAGCGTAACTGGCCCAAAGCCTTCAAACGCTCTGAAATCGGATTGCAAGAAGTGGATAACATTAAATTATAAATTAGGAGCGGCTGTGGATAAACTCTCGGTTATCGGCCCGGACAAACTCGGCGCTTGCCCGGCAGCCTGTTCGCAGATATGGAGAAACACTCTAAGATATACATTGCAGGACATAGAGGATTAGTCGGCTCTTCTATGATGCGAAAACTCCGGTTGGAAGGATACTCAAACCTCGTCGTCCGCACCCGCTCCGAGCTCGACCTCACCAGGCAAATCGAGGTGGGAAATTTTTTTAAAGATGAAAAGCCGGAATATGTTTTTTTAGCTGCCGCGAAAGTCGGAGGCATACATGCAAATAATACATACCCTGCTGAATTCATTTATGACAACATTATATTGCAATCAAATATTATTCATTCTGCATATAAATCAGGAGTCACAAAACTTCTTTTCCTCGGAAGCTCCTGCATATATCCCAAGTTTGCTCCCCAGCCGATGAAAGAGGAACATCTGCTTACAGGCACGCTGGAGCCGACAAATGAGCCGTATGCAATAGCAAAAATTGCCGGCATAAAAATGTGCCAGTCATATAACAGGCAGTACGGCACCAAGTTCATATCCGTTATGCCGACAAATTTGTACGGCTTCAATGACAATTTCGACCTTGAGACGTCACACGTGCTGCCTGCGCTTATCAGGAAATTCCATGACGCAAAAATATCAGGGCATGATTCCGTAACCCTTTGGGGGACCGGCTCTCCAAGAAGAGAGTTCTTGCATGTAGATGACCTTGCGGACGCTTGTGTTTTCTTAATGCGCAATTATGAGGGCAGCGAAATTGTAAACATAGGCTCCGGGGAGGATATAACTATCAAAGAGCTTGCCGAATTGGTAAAACAAATCGTAGGGTTTAAAGGTGAAATTATCTGGGATAAAACCAAACCTGACGGAGCTCCGCGTAAGCTTCTTGATATATCGAAAATAAAAGCCCTGGGCTGGCAGCCGAAAATCGGCCTCAGCGAAGGGATAAAAACGACTTATGAATGGTACGTGGGAAATATAGGGAGAAGCTGATATTGCAGAGCTAAACCCCTGATCCAAGCACCACCAATGAGTACAACTTAAAAGATTGTCCCGATAAATCCAAGAAAGATCTAACCCCGATTTTTAAACAAAATAGAAAAAGAATTAAACATGTGATTTGGAATTTGTAATTGCATATTGTTATACTTTTACTTCTCTTAAACCAAGTCGCTCTTATTGAAAATTATTTCACATTGCAAAGGGCGGTTAAATTTATTTAGAAAAATACAAGGATTTTCTCAGGAGGATTTTATGAAGACAATCAGCTTTGGTAAAAGCAAGATTTCTACAAACGGCCCTTGTTACGTAATCGCCGAGATCGGGCATAATCATCAGGGGAATCTTGAGACGGCTCTTAAAATGGTTAAAATCGCTGCGTCATACGGCGTGCAAGCCGTAAAATTCCAGAAGAGAGACAACAAAACCCTTTATACCAAGTCCATGTACAATAAACCTTACGATAATGAAAACAGTTACGGCGCCACGTACGGCGAGCACAGGGAATTCCTTGAGTTCGGCAAAGATGAATATCTGGAGCTGATAAAATGCGCCGAAGAAAACGGCGTGGAGTTTATGTCAACGGCGTTTGATTTTAAGAGCGCGGACTTCCTCAACGATTTGGGAATTACAAGTTTTAAGATAGCATCGGCTGATGTGACAAACACGCCCTTACTGGAATATATTGCAAAATTGGGCAAACCCATGTTTGTCTCAACAGGCGCAGCCGATCTGGAAGAGATCGGTCTGGCATACGATGCAATCATTAAGTATAACGACAAACTCTGTCTTATGCACTGCATAGCCGGATATCCCGCTGAATATCATAATTTGAATTTACGGACAATAGATACCTTAAAAAAGGAATTTCCTGAGGCGATCATCGGATATTCGGGGCATGACAACGGCATCCTTGCCGCTATAATTTCATACATGTTAGGCGCGACCGTATTGGAGAAACACTTTACGCTGAACCGTTCATGGAAAGGCACGGACCATAAGTTCTCTCTCGAGCCTGAAGGATTGAGGAAGCAAATAAGAGACCTGAGGCGCG
Source organism: Nitrospirota bacterium (assembly GCA_016217725.1). Lineage (GTDB taxonomy): Bacteria > Nitrospirota > Thermodesulfovibrionia > UBA6902 > UBA6902 > SURF-23. Next base: position 13,893 of record JACRHB010000146.1, read on the forward strand.
TTGATCTTGCGCTTGGTGACGGAAAAAGAATCGTCTACGACTTTGAAGCGGAGGCAAAAAAGAAGATGGGCAAAGGCATTTACACTTCACGGCCTTTATCTGCAGGAACTGTAATTACATGGGATCACATTTGCCTGAAAACACCGACCAACGGGACGCCGCCGTATATGGTCGATAAAATACTCGGCAAAAAACTGAAGATCAATCTGGATGAGGAAGCTTCAATTTCATTAGATTATGTGGAATAAGCGCAGCTATGCCGGTATCTAAGTCCTTTAAGAAAACAGGAAAGCCCCCCCCCCAATCCTTACTCGAAAAAATAAGACGACTACGGATGATCGTCTTCGACTTCGACGGCGTATTTACCGACAATCGTGTATTGGTATTGCAGGATGGAACAGAGGGGGTCTTATGCAGCAGGGCTGACGGATTCGGCCTAGACGCCGTGAGAAGAAGCGGTATAAAATTAATGGTCCTTTCAACGGAGAAAAATTCCGTTGTCGGCGCAAGATGCAAGAAGCTGAGTCTGCCGTGCATTCACGGGTGCGATAATAAATCCGAAACATTAAAGCTTGAAGCCGAAAAATCGGGAATACCTCTCAGCAACATCGCATACATGGGAAATGATATAAATGATCTTGAATGTCTTAAAATCGTCGGCCTGCCCGTGTGCGTATCCGACGCTTACCCGGAAGTAATAAAAGCTTCTCTGCATGTAACTAAGGCAAAGGGCGGACACGGCGCGGTCAGAGAATTCTGCGACTTTGTTGCAAAAGTGAAAACCGGGAAGACGTCAGGGGGGACAAAGGACTGACAATGAACAGCATTGAAAAGATCTTCAACCTGACCGGCAAGACCGCAATTGTAACCGGTGCTGCCGGACAGCTCGGCACGCAATATACACAGACGCTTTTAGACGCAGGGGCGTCCGTTGCAGCATTCGATTTAAAGATAGACAATCCGAGAGGACGGCTTGGGAAAATCAATTCCGACCGGCTTGTCAAAGTTGAAGTGGATATTACAAAAAAGACCTCTATAGAAAAGGGTCTTGCGGAAGTTGTTTCCCGACTTGGCAGCCCCGGCATTTTAATAAACAATGCCGCCATAGATGCGCCGCCAAATGCGGATGAGCAGGAGACGGGACCGTTTGAAACCTATCCCGAATCTTCGTGGGACATAATGATGGACGTCAATCTCAAAGGCATGTTCCTCTGCTGCCAGATAATCGGCGGACATATGGCAAAAGCCGGCGGAGGCTCAATAATCAATATTGCATCCATATATGGGATCCTCTCTCCCGACCAGAGGATTTATGAATACAAGGAGAAGCCATTTATCAAACCGGTGACATATTGCGTCAGCAAGTCGGGAGTGTTAAACCTTACACGTTATCTTGCGACATACTGGGCAAAAAAGGGCGTCCGGGTAAACACATTAACAATCGGGGGCGTGTTTAATAACCAGGATGAAAATTTCCTGAAAAATTACAACAACAAAGTCCCTCTCGGCCGCATGGCAAATCAGGATGAATATAACGGGGCGATATTATTTTTATCATCCGATGCGTCTTCGTACATGACAGGAGCAAATCTCATTGTGGACGGAGGTTTTTCAGCATGGTAATAATTTGGAGGCTTGATGGAAAAATATTATAATTTAATCAACGGTGAGCTAATGCCGCCTGCTTCAGGAGAATATTTCGAGAACATCAATCCCGCCGACGGCAGCGATATTGTCGGTTTATTTCCGAAATCAAGCGCGAAAGACATTGAGCTTGCAGTCCAGGCGGCAAAAAACGCATTTCATTTATGGAGTGATATGCCTCCTCCAGGAAGAGGTGAATTAATATACAAGGCCGGTGAGCTATTGCTTGCAAACCAGGAAAGACTGGCAAAGGTGATAGTCAGGGAGATGGGCAAGACAATGCCTGAATCAATGGGCGATATAAAGTCCAGCGC
>JACRHB010000149.1 GCA_016217725.1 Nitrospirota bacterium
ATGGAACGTCCATGATTGCAATCTTATTGGACTTCTTTGTCATTCGCGCTATTGCCATGTTCTTTATCGACCAGTCTATTGCTATGTAGTGATCATAGATGCTATCTTTCATTAGGGTCTCCTTTTTGTGTTAGGTTTTTATTTAACTGCTAATTAAAATAACCTAACACGAATAATGCCTTGCATTAAAGGAGACCCTCTTTCTTATTTTATCGGGAATGACGGCTTATGGAACTTTTCATGATATTAATAAACAGACACTAATTACGCGCCCCTCTGCTTCGCGATCTCATGGCAAAAGATCGCGCAGGCCATTGCAACGTTAAATGACAGTTGCGCGCCTCTCATCGGCAGGGTGATTTTCAGATCGAGATGTTTCTGTAATCCGCAGCGGATGCCCGTCCCCTCCGAGCCGAGAACAAGACACAGCGGAAAAGGCAGGGAGACCTTGTTTAAATCTTCTCCGCCTTCAACGACAGTGCCCGCAGCCCAGTAACCGGCCTTCTTTGCTTCCATCAAAGCCCGGGTAAGATTTGTTTCCAGGGATACGGGGACATAGTTTTCAGCGCCGGATGAAACATGCAAAACCGTTTCATTGACTTCGCATGAGCCGTGTTCCGGTATTACAATTGCGAATCCGCCGAAGCATGCGGCGGTCCGCATGATCGTGCCGAGATTATGCGGGTCATTTAAGCTGTCAAGAAAGATGAACGTCGGACGCTCGTTTTCGGGAAGATGCAAAAGTTTTTCAAACGGCGTATATTGAAACTTATCCGCTTCGGCAACGATTCCCTGCAAACGGTCGGCGCGTTTGATCCGCAGCAGCTCATTTTCAGAAACGCGGCTGACAGGGATTTTTACGGACTTAACGGCTCTCTCAATTTCAGCGTCTTTGAAATTGTCCTGCAGGAATATCTTCCTGATGCTTTGAGGGTTCGCCTTCAAACGCTCCAGTATGGAGTTCTTTCCGTATAAGTACATGTGATGATTGCGGGAGAGTTTTCCGGCGAGTTTGGATTTCTTCATTAAGCAACTGCTTTTTCTTTGGATTTGAGCTCGTAAAATATTCCCTGCGGCTCGGATATTTGCTCTGAGGCGTCGAGAATCTCCATCGCTACGATCTTCCCTTCCTTGCTGTAATCTATAATTATTCCTTCTCTTATCTCATCGCTTTCAGCTATCTTGTCTTCTCTGAAAATAAGACTTAGTGTATCGGTTTCAGGATCGAATATTACTTTCACCTTACCTCCCTTCCATCCAATATTTACCGATCTTGGATGTTCTGTAGGTTGTTACGACATTAAATGTTTCCAAAGATTCAACGCCGATTACTCTTAAAAGCATTTCCTTACTTTCTTCACTGTCAAAATATCTACTTTGTAATATAACACGCCCTTTTCTCGATGGCAATTTTTGTTGTGGATTTCCTACGACAGCTTTTATAAGCTCCTCTGAAATGCCTCTCCTCTCTGCTTCAAAGCTTGCATGTTTGTTGATTATAATTTCCAAAAGTGCTCCTCTTTTTATCTATTATGCTACATCTTTCTCAACATCCGGGTATATGCCGTCTATCTTCGCCTGAAGCTCAATCGTCTTCTTCAAGGCTGTAACGATCCTGCAGTAATGCTTTATGTCCTCAAGGGACAATCTTCTGCCTTTTCTATCTTTCAGCCATTTATCGCAGACCCGGTAACCGCCGATACGATATTCCCAAATTTCAGGCGTGATGCCTTCAAAATACTGGTCATTGTTGATGTAAAGTTTGCCATCGTCATAGCGCACCTTCTCAATTTTATTATTGCCGTCGCCCTGTAATTTCACATGGGTTTCATCCGGTTCCTCAGCCTTCATCAGATGAAGCTCGACAAGTGAATTGCCGTATTCCGCCATCTTCATAAAAAGCTTACGGTCTCCTGTAAAAGGCACTCTCGGAAAATCCGTCTTTAGAAACTCGGCGTATTTTGTGCGGTAGATGTTTGAGTAAAGCACGGCGTAAATGTAATGGAAGATTTGTTCGGGTTCGGGTATTTCCCCATATGCCTTTAAAAAAATATCGGCTAATGCCCCGGCAATATTTGGATTTGCATTAAAATATTCTTCTTCATCCTCGAATAACATCATCAATCCATAATGACCTTTTGTTCTTTGTTTCTTTATTGGTTTGGGTTTGCACAGATAAAGCGGAAAATGATAATTGCCTTCTTTTGTCTTATTGGAAACAGCGCATGATTCGGAGATTTGAGTTGTCACCAGTGCGTGATAAAACCCCTTTACGGCCTGTTGTTTTGATACAAGCAGCGCAAGATTTTCACAGTGCATATTCTGCATTATTTCTTTTCGGGGTCTGTCTACAAAATAATCATTATAAAAAATCCACCTTCTATCAAAGGGGCGATAAATTATCGGCATAATAGCTTGCTCCGGATTATCATCTTCTAAAATTCTTTCTCTTGCTTCCTCAAAGCTCCATTCATGGGTATCTTTCAGATTAAATGTTTGTTGAATGATTTCATCGGAAAGCTTCTTATCTTTCAGCATCCGTATCCTTCTCTTTAAAGTTTCTTTATCGAAATCGATCACAAAGTCATCTCTATGTGTCTGTATGGACAGCGAATACTCTCTGAAAATCTTATCCAGTCTTATGTATTCATAATATCTATCTAAAAGCTTCTCGTCTCTTGGAACAAAAAGATAGAGATCAGGTTTAGGTAATAACTTTTTCCATTTAGTCGACTTGATATCATTTTTTAACAGCCAATTATATTTTTGTTGTCTCATTCCCCAAAGCTCGGAATGATAAACTTTTTGTCTTATAGATTTCTTCTTAATAAATATGCTGATGGCAACACCTTGTTGAATATCAAATACATTTTCGTCCTTACTTCCGTCAGGGCATTTTTCTTTTCTTAAACTGCTTCCGTGAAGGTCGAGCAGGTAAATCTCGTCAAAGCTTTGCAGCAATGAATGCCGCATCCCCCTGAAGGTCGGGTTATCGAGATAGCTGTGGTTTGTGATAAAGCCCAGAACTCCTTCGCCGGCCTGATCTATCTTCCACTGCGCAAAACGGATGAACTTCACATAATCGTCCTGAAGCCATTTGGGGTTTTTCTCTCCGAGGGGCTTGCCGTCAACCTGGTAATAGGCCTTTATCTCTTTTGATATCCAGTCCCCGATGTTGGTCGAATGCCCGGAGTACGGCGGATTGCCTAATATAACCAGTATGGGTTTTTCCTTTTTAACAAGTCCCGCCAGGTGCGATTCCTCTGAAAGCGACGCCATTCCGGGCAGGGAGGTCTGCTCAAGCTCATCCATTTCAAGGGTGTTTGTGAGATAGAGATTGAACCTCTCGTCCTTCTGAAGTTTGTACCCGAGTTCTTCAAGCAAAAAAGACATCTTCAAATGACCGACCGCATACGGCGCCATCATTAATTCAAAGGCGTAATAATTTTGAAGGATATACTCCCTTATAACGTCTTTTCTGGTTGCTTCTCCGTATTTGGAAGTGCATTCATCGACTGCCAATTTTGCCGCCTCTGCTAAAAAAGTGAGAGTTCCAGCCGCAGGATCCAGCACGGTTACGGAGCCTGATGCAAAGCCGTCTCCCTTTTTAAAATAGTTCTTCAGGATGCTGTGCAGAGAGCGGACAATGTAGGAGACCACCGGCTCAGGCGTATAATAGACTCCGCGCTTCTCCCTTTCCTTCGGGTCGTATTCCGCAAGAAACGTCTCGTAGAAATGAATGATCGGGTCGCTGCCTTTGCCTTCATGATAAAACTTATGAAGTATCTGTTTGACGTCAGCGGCTGAAAGCACTTCGGATATATCGTCAACAATCCACTCCATCTGAGGAGGCAGATCTTCAAGGGATATGAATTTGAAGACGTCTCTTAATATCCCTATCGTCCTCGGTATATAGTCAAAGGCGAGCTTCCTGTTGAATCCGTTCTCTGCGCGTGTCCTTGCGGCAAATAATCCATATGTGATGGTCTGTGAATAAAGATCGGCAAAATCTTCTTTTAATAGTCCGTGTATGAGATAAGTCCTGAACGCCTCGTAGAAGCCGTATACCCCCCTGTGTCCCCCCTTATTAAGGGGGGAAGTAAAGGGGGGTGTTTCTTCTTTTTTTAACTCCTCAATAATAACCTGCTCCTTCAAAAACCTCGTCCTTTTCGCAAGCTCCACCGCAAGGGTCTTTGCCGTATATGTCCTGGGAAGTGAAAAAGAGAGAAACTTTTCAAGCAGGTTGTAAAACTCCTGCTCCTTTTCAACAGGCGGGATCGTGCCGAGCTTGTGGATCAAGAAGGGTCTTGCGATCCGGACTTTGTCAATCAGACTGCCGTCGCGGTAAAGGCGGAACTCAAAAAAGTTAGTCAGTATCAGGTTGGGGAAGGTTTGCAGGTAGCGCTTAAGCTGGTCGGTGACTTCTATTTGATCTAAGTACTCAACCCCTCTTAATCCCCCCTTCTCAAGGGGGGAAGTAAAGGGGGGTGTCTTTGCCTCAATGTAACCGGTGATGTGCTGCTTGCCGTCCCAGATGCGGAAATCGGGATTTCCGGCTTCAGTCTTTTTAGGCAGGGTGGTGATATTGATATGCTTTTTATTTGCCGAATCGGCGCAATTCCCCAGCAGCTCCTCAAGAGCGGAATAAAAACTTTCCTCTCTTGCGTCCCCTCGTTTTGCGACGTCGAATATTCGCTTGAGATACGCCTTCAGCATGATATGTATTTGCCATCCCCGAAACGCATGGATAATTTTAATCTATTGCCGCCGGATGGTCAATACAAATTCAGGACTGCTCGAAGGTATGATCTTTCAGATAATTTCCTCCCTGGCGCTTATAATGAGGTCTGTAGGACTGACTCCTGGCATATAGCCTGGAACAAGCTCCTGCAATTTGTCTACCAGGGCCTCTGCATTTCTCTCCATCACTAGCCTCTCAAGCTGTTCCATCGCCTTAAAAATCAGCTCCTCCTCAGCATCGGATTTCACGACCATTATCTTGTCATGGTCGGTCCTTGTCACGCTTTCGCTGTCGTCAAAAAGCATCTCATACATTTTTTCCCCTTTTCGCAGCCCGGTGAAAACGATCTTTATATCCTTCTCCGGCTGCAAGCCTGAAAGCCTGATCATGTCTCTTGCGAGGTCGACTATCCTGGCCTGGGTGCCCATCTCCAGGATAAAGATCTCTCCGCCCCGGCCCATTAAGCCCGCTTCTATAACGAGTCCTGCCGCTTCAGGCACGGTCATGAAATATCTCCTTATGTCGGGATGCGTCACCGTTACGGGACCGCCGCTTGCTATCTGTTTCTTGAAGATCTTAACTACGCTGCCTTCGCTGCCCAGCACGTTGCCGAACCTTACGACGGCAAATTTTGTTCCGTACTTTCTTGCAACGGCGGTTATAAGCATTTCTGCGATTTTCTTTGAAACTCCCATGAAGCTCATAGGCTCAACCGCTTTATCGGTTGAAAGCATGACGAACCTTTCCACCCCGAAGTCCACTGCTTCTTCGGCCAATACTTTTGTGCCGAAGACGTTATTCTTTATCGCCTCAAAATAATTATGCTCCATAAGCGGCACATGCTTATGGGCGGCTGCATGAAAGATGATATCGGGCCTGTATTTTGCAAATACCTCCTCCACCCTTTGTCTGTCGCAAATGTCTCCTACCAGGGGCGCCTTTTCCAGCCCTTCAAAATATTGTCCGAGCTCCATGTCTATGTAAAACAGCGGGTTTTCCGCTTTATCAAAAAGGAGCAGCTTCTTCGGCGATAATCCTGCAACCTGTCTGCAAAGCTCGGAGCCGATGGAGCCGCCGGCCCCGGTAATCAAAACCGTCTTCCCTTTAATATAGCTTTCCTGCTTGCGCCTGTTTAAGATCACCTCATCCCTGCTCAGCAGGTCTTCAAGTCTCACTTCCCGCAGTCTGCTCACCTTTACACTCCCGTTGACCAGATCTGAAATATTCGGGACCGTCCTGTATTTCGCCCTGCTTTTAATGCAGTAATTTACGATGTCGCGCATCTGATCCGATTTTAATGACGGGATCGCTATGACGATCTCGTCGACGTTGTTTTTCATTACAATTTCAGGGATGTCGGACCCGGGGCCCAGCACCGGGATCCCGTGAAGGCTTTTCAAGTGCTTCAGCGGATCATCGTCTATTAAGCCGACCACTTCGTAATTGTTGTTGAAATTGTAGATGATATCCCTTAATATTATTTCGCCTGCATCGCCTGCGCCGACTATAAGCAGTTTTTTCCGGCGGCAGCCGTTGTTTATATTTCGCCATCTTATGGGTCTTGTGATGCGGATGATAAATCTTATTCCGCTGAGCGTGATGACGAGCAAAAGCCAGTCTATTACGAAGACCGATCTCGGATAGCCTGTAAGCGTCAGCATTACCGCGGCTATTATAATTATCGAGCTCACGGCTACGGCTTTAAGTATCTGCGTCAAATCCTCTATGCTCGCATACTTCCACATGCCCTTGTGGATCCTGAAATAGATCATGGCGGCCATTCTTATGCCCAGCACGAGCGGCAGGGTTTTTTTCAGCATATCCCAATATTGCTGGGGAAGGACGCCGTCAAACCTTATGAAAAATGCGGCTGCATATGAGAATGCGATGATAAATACGTCCGTCAATGAAACCAGCTTTTGACGCCACGTTCTTTTAAGCTTGTTCATCCGTTTACTCCTTTGTCGTTTTAATGAAGTTATGGATTCTCTTTATCGCCCGGCAAACCTTCACAACGGTCTCCCGCTCCATGTGTCCGTATAAGGGCAAAGCAAGCCCCGTATCCGAAGCCTTCTCAGTAACGGGGAGCCTCGGTCCGTATTCATCCCTGAACATGGAATAGGCCGCCTGCATGTGCACTGCGGGGTAGAAATATTTTTTGGTGCCGATGTTGTCGGCTTTTAAGGCCGAGCATAAGGCATCCCTCGACAATCCGAAGCCTTCTTCATCTATGAATATCACCATGTAGTTGGCCGAGGCCTTGCTGCCTTCCGGAATTTTCTGGAAGCTTATGCCGTCAAGCGTCCCCAGAAGGCCCTTGTACAGCTCGATAAGCTCGCGCCTCCTTTGCAGATGGCCGTCCACGCCCTTTAAATTCTTGAGTCCCACGAGCGCGTGCAGCTCGCTCATCCTTGCGCTCAATCCTATGTGACTTATATCATCGCCGCTTTTTCCGTAATCTCTCGCCTCTCTTAAAAACTTCGCGAGCGCATCGTTGTTCGTTGTAACGATGCCCCCTTCCACGGCGGTCAGCACCTTTGTCGGGCTCAAGCTGAATATTTCGCAATCTCCGAAGCCTCCTGCCAAAACGCCTTTGTATTCGGCGCCGAAGGCCTGGGCGCTGTCAAAGACGAGCTTCAGGTTATAATGCGCGGCGAGGGTCTGAAGGGCGTCGATCGCAGGCGGGTTCCCGAAGATGTACACCGGCATGACGGCGGTGGTGTCGCGTGTGATCTTTTCTTCGATCTTGCTCACGTCGATGTTGCAGGTTCCTTCTTCGCAATCCACGAATACGGGTTTTACGTTATTCCAGACGAGTGAATGCACGGTTGCCGTAAAAGTAAAACTGGGGACGATCACCTCCCCGCTCAAGCCCAGCCCCTTAACTGCCAGCATAAGCCCCGAGGTGGCGCTCGACACGGCGACGGCGTTCCTTACGCCGAGGTAACGCGCAAATTCCTCTTCAAATTTTTTAACGTATTGATGCGTCGTAATGTTGCCGAGGGAGAAGATCTTTTTTAAATCCGGGATGATCTCCTCAGGATCAAACAGGGTGGGTTTGATAATGTGAAGCGGCTCGTCGAACATCGGCTTGCCGCCCAGGAAGGCAGGCCTGTCCTGTTCGCAGATTAGAGAGACCGAATTATCGGATTCAACCATTGTATTTAACTTATCGGCAGTTCGGGCTCTCAATTTAACTTTTTTTGCACAAGGATGCGGTAAATTGTTTCCAATATCAGCCTTATATCGAAGATCAGTCCTTGTCTTTCAAGATACTCCCGGCCGTATTTCAGCTTTCTCGGGAGTATTTCATTAAGATATTTCTTTTCGGCCTCGTCACTGCTGTCCGAAAGGAGTGCAGCTTCGTTCAGGAATTTTATGGACGCGATATCCGTGATCCCGGGCCTGACCTTGAGGATTTCCGCGTAAGCTTCACGATTGCGGTCGACAAATCCGGGTATCTCGGGCCTGGGACCCACGAGACTCATGTCTCCCGCCAATACGTTTATCAACTGGGGAAGCTCATCCAGCTTCGTCCTCCTAAGGAAGGCGCCGAATTTTGTTATACGGCGGTCCTCCCGGGACGTGATCCCCGCCCCGGTTATATCCGCATCTGCAGCCATGCTCCTGAACTTAAAGATCTTAAACGGCTTAAAATCCCTGCCTGATCTTTCCTGCCTGTAAAAGACGGGGCCGGGAGACGTCGCTTTGACAAGCGCGGCGATTACGATAAACAGCGGGGACAATATCGCCAGGCCCGCGGCGCAGAATATGATATCAAAAATTCTCTTCGGCATACGCGCTTTTCACTTTATCCTAAAAAAAGCAGTTGAGCCACAGAGATCACGGAGAAAGACCTGTGAGTCAATATGCTTATGAATTCTTTTATCTCTATTTTCTCTATTTTCTCTGTGTACTGTTATGTAAAGTGTCAAGCTTTTTAAATACGCTGTTTTTTAATTTATTAAAAAACAGCACAATGGGACAGCCTTAAACTGTCTGCTAATATTTAAATTACTGGCAGCACTATTTCGTTGCCTCCTTTTGTTCTTTGAC
>JACRHB010000145.1 GCA_016217725.1 Nitrospirota bacterium
CAACATTCCCGACCTTGAGGTTGACGTGCTGATAAAAGACGGGAAGGCAAAGATAACCATGAAGCCCAAGACCTCTTGATTATTGTAGTTGCGGTTGTTCCAATTGTTCCATTATATTGCGCCAGGCTGCTAACTCTTTTTCAGCCTCGTCCTGCTTGCCGAGTCTTTGCAGTATTATCCCGATGTTTTTATGAGCGCCTGCGGCATAGTAAGGTTTCGCCAACGGAATGGACGCCTTTAAAGAGGTTATGGCCATATCATATATATTCTGCCGCATGTAAATAGTGCCGAGGTCAAAATGAGCTGCCGCGTTGCCAGGGTCAATTTTAATAGCCGCCTTAAATTGGTTTATCGCCTCGTCATAAAGCTTTTTGCGAATATATGCCCTGCCGAGATTAATTCTTGAGTGTATGTTGTTAGGACTTTTAGAAACGTTGTCTTTCCAGAATTTAAAAGTGTCCCCCCATACCATATTCCTATTATAAGCCGCGGCCCCGAGCGTTATTACGAGCGCCGCGATTATAATATGCCCCGCTGTCCGCCTCTCGTTTAACGCCCTGTATAGCAGCGCCAAGCAAGAGGATTATAACGGCAAGAGAGGCAACGACTTCAAGGTTGAATATAGTGTCAAACACGGGGTAATCGTAATACAGGCGTTGGTCTATCGGCAAAATCAAAAGCCTTAAATAGGTCATTATCACCCGAAATTGCGTCAACAGATACGTCCATGAAGAAAGCGTTTGAAACTCGTCCATCTTCAAATTTCTCATCGCATCGCCGACGTCGGTATCAACTCCGCCGAAGCCGAACGCCGGTGCAAGAAAACCAAGCGGCACTATAAGCATGGCAAACAAAAAAGGCGCAAGCCATCTTATGCGCCTGCGGGAATCTCCTTCGTCATAGAAAGAAAATTCATAAAGCATTATGGCGACAGGCAGGGTAAAGGCGATTTCTTTAGTCTTTTGAGCGGCGATTGTAAGCAAAACGGCAAGAAGGTAATCTGTTTTCCGGGTGTTGCCCGAGTTTCTCCATCTGACGTAAAGCACGAGCGCGGAAAGATAAAAAAGCGTTGCCAGCGACGCGAAGCGCTGGCTTATGTAGGTTACGGCTTGGGTCTGCACCGGATGAACAAGAAACAGCATTGCCGCTGCAAGGGCTATGTAATGCGCCGGGGTTTGCCGGCTGACCGTGCTTAAACCCGGGGCATTGAAGGTCGTTATTACGAGGGTATAGAGCAGCATGGCGTTTCCGATATGGATGACGACGTTTACGAGGTGATAGCCGAACGGGCTCTCGCCGCCTATCGCGTAGTTGATTGCAAACGACAGCAAGGTTACGTATCTCGCGTCCATAGGCGGCCACATCTGTGAAAACGACTTGACCGCGGGGTTGTCGAGAATATAGTAAAAGTCGTCAAATATAAACGGCGATGAAAAGGCGTTTGAGTATACGATAAGGCCGGCAAGGCTTATAAGCAGCAACGCGTATCTGTGATCTTTCCCAATAGCCATATTCATAATCATAGCATAACTATATAGAATAGACATTTGTTTTTACGGGCTGAATAAGTTAATATACATATGCGACATTAAGGAATAATGGATCACTATTCCAGAGCATAGGGCTTAAGGAGGTTTCAGGGTATGCTCTTAAGCCTTAGAACTTTTGACGATAATGAAACAGCCAAGCAGCGCATGAAGATAATCAAGTTCTACGACGCATACGGCGAGAAGGCGGCAATAGAAGCCTTCGGAGCCGATAGAAAGGTTATCAGCAGATGGAGGAAGAGACTTAAAGGGAGCGGCGGTTCGCTCGAATCCTTAATACCTTGCTCTACCAAGCCAAAAAATCTAAGGCGGCCTAAAACGCCGGACTGGATAGTCAAGTTCGTAAGGGCGCTTCGGGAGGTTCATCCACGCCTCGGCAAGGAGAAGATAAAGCCGCTTTTGGATAAATATTGCGCAAAACAAGGACTGAAGACCGTATCCGAATCAACCATAGGCAACGTCATCAAGAGACACAAGCTCTTTTGCGCTAAAACCGGCAAGGTCTATCATAACCCCTCTTCCGGTTGGGCAAAGAATAAGGCGGGAAAGAAGACAAAACGCTTAAGGATCAAACATCCCATAAGGCCAAACTTCTCTTATCCTAATTGCCCCAAGATAAACGCCTACATAGAGCGGTATAACAGAACGGTGCAAGAAGAGTTCATAGACTACAATCTTGACGTAATAAACGACAAACCGGTCTTTCATCGAAGACTCGCAGATTATCTAA
>JACRHB010000150.1 GCA_016217725.1 Nitrospirota bacterium
GTCAAAGAACAAAAGGAGGCAACGAAATAGTGCTGCCAGTAATTTAAATATTAGCAGACAGTTTAAGGCTGTCCCATTGTGCTGTTTTTTAATAAATTAAAAAACAGCGTATTTAAAAAGCTTGACACTTTACATAACAGGACACAGAGAATGACAATAAATTTTATCCACAGATTTCGCAGATCAAGTAAAAACTTCTATAAAAAAATCTGTGTAAATCCGAGTAATCTGCGGATGGTTTTTTTTGTGGTTTTATGAGGTAAGAAATGGAGAACTTGATTTACAACCAACTGAATTACCCGATCCTGAGTTACACGGTTTTCCTGCCCGTGCTCGGCGCCTTGCTCCTCCTGTTTATGAGGAATGCAAGCGTGATAAGATGGACGACCCTTTTTGTGACCGGAGCGACCTTTGTCATCTCACTGCCTCTTTTAACTAATTTCGATAAGACGACGTACAAGATGCAGTTTGTGGAGAAGAGCGAATGGATACCTTCCTGGGGGATAAATTACTTCATAGGGGTAGACGGCATAAGCGTCCTTTTTGTCTTTCTCACAACGTTACTCAGTATCCTTTGCGTCCTCGTATCCTGGAAGGCGATTGAGAACAAGGTAAAGGAATTCCACATAGCCATTCTTACGGTGGAGGCCGGAATGCTGGGCGTATTTGTCGCCCTGGATTTCTTCCTCTTCTATATCTTCTGGGAGGCGATGCTCATACCCATGTTCCTTTTAATAGGCGTGTGGGGAGGACCGAACAGGGTTTATGCAGCCATCAAATTCTTCCTTTATACGCTGGTCGGAAGCGTACTGATGCTGGTCGGTATCATCGTGCTGTATTTCATGGGCGGCAAGTCCCTGGACATTCTTGCCCTGAGCGCAATCCAGTATCCGGTTAAATTGCAGTACTGGCTTTTTATGGCCTTCTTTGCGGCGTTTGCCGTAAAAGTCCCGATGTTTCCCGTTCACACGTGGCTGCCTGACGCGCATACCGAAGCGCCGACCGCGGGCAGCGTCATCCTCGCAGGCGTGTTGATCAAGATGGGGGCTTACGGATTCCTGAGGTTCTCTATGCCGATGTTCCCCGATGCGGTAAAATTTTTCATGAAGCCCATGCTGATATTGTCCGTCATTGCAATCATATACGGGGCATTAGTATGCCTGGCCCAGAAGGATCTGAAACGCCTTATCGCGTATTCGAGCGTCAGCCACATGGGTTTTGTCACCCTCGGCATCTTCGCCCTTAATTCGCAGGGACTGGAAGGCGGAATACTCCAGATGCTCAATCACGGCGTCGTAACCGGCGCATTATTCTTGATGATAGGAATAATTTATGAAAGGACGCATACAAGGGAGATCGCGGATTACGGCGGTTTTGCCACACTGGTGCCGTGGTACGCAGGCTTGTTCATTATACTGACTCTTGCTTCAATCGGTCTGCCCGGGACCAACGGTTTTATCGGTGAATTCCTGATATTATTCGGAGCCTTCAAGGCGCAAAAGCTCTACGGTGTTCTTGCGGCGACAGGCGTCATACTCGGGGCAGGCTACATGCTGTGGCTGTATCAGAGGGTATTCTGGCAAACGCCGAATCCACATTGGACGTCCGGCCATCATCCGGTATGGGATTTAGACTTCAGAGAGGTGATTACGCTGGTTCCATTATTCGTTCTTATTTTCTGGATAGGTGTTTATCCCGAAACCTTTCTGAGCTATATGCACGTCTCTGTCGAGCATTTACTTGAAAATATCAACACCCGCGCTTATGCCGGCAGTGAAAGCCTGCTGGCGCAGATCAGGGAGATGTTTTAATGGAAACGGCAAATTATTTATATCAAATGACCATGATTATGCCGGAGCTTACCTTAACGTGCACGGCGTTGATCCTATTGCTGCTGGACCTCATCGTCAAGAAGAAAGAGGTCATCGCCTCCGTAGGAATAGCCGGAACCCTTGTCGCGTTATACGCAACGTACAAATTATACGTCTTCGTCGAACCCCAGAGCGTCTTCTCGGACATGTTCATTCTGGATGGATACTCCAACCTTTTTAAACTGATCTTCTACCTTAATATCATCCTGACGATTTGCATCTCCCTGAAATATATGACTATAGAAAAGGCGTCTTACGGAGAATATTATGCGCTGCTCCTTTTCTCCACTACCGGCATGATGATCATGGCCTCCGCAGCCGATCTGATAATCCTCTATCTCGGGCTTGAATTAATGGCGCTCTCTACATACATACTTGCCGGTCTTGTCAGGACGCAGCAGCGCTCAAACGAGTCCGCTCTCAAGTACTTTTTCTTAGGCGCTTTTTCCTCGGCCTTCCTGCTCTACGGGATATCCCTTACTTACGGGCTGACCGGCACGACAAACCTCAAAGAGGTCGCTGTCGCGCTTCAGGCCTTGAACATTACCGAAAGCCCCATCGTGTTTTTAGGCGTCATATTTTTTATCGTGGCCTTCGGTTTCAAGGTCGCGTTAGCGCCATTCCACATGTGGGCGCCGGACGTCTATGAGGGCGCTCCCACGTCCATCACAGCCTTTATGTCGGTAGGCCCCAAGGCCGCGGGGTTTGCGGTTATGGGCAGGGTGCTGTTTGACGCCTTCGGTGCAATGCACGTGCAGTGGAACACCGTCCTCATACCCCTTGCCGTTATTACAATGGCCGTCGGGAGCATCATCGCCCTCGCCCAGACTAATATCAAAAGGATGTTAGCTTACAGCTCCATTGCTCATGCGGGATATATGCTGCTTGGAATAATAACGGGCACGCCCGAAGGACTTACGAGCACCGTCAATTACCTGATGATATATATGTTCATGAATATAGGCGCCTTTGCGATAGTCATAATGCTGAGGAGGGAGGGTTTTCAGGGTGAAAACCTTGAAGACTACATGGGGCTTGCAAAGAGCCACCCCCTTGCGTCCGCGCTGATGCTCATTTTCATGTTTTCGCTTACCGGTATCCCGCCGACCGCGGGCTTTATCGGGAAGTTCTATGTATTTATGGAGGCGATCAATGCCGGATATACATACCTTGCGGTCATAGCGGTCATTTTCAGCGTGATCTCCGCATTTTTCTATTTGAGGATCGTTATGTATATGTATATGAAGGACCCGAAGGAAGAAGTGGCGCTCACCATGTCTCCCACCATGAGCTTTGCCCTTGCGGTTACAGCCGTGATGGTGCTTATCATCGGTATCTTCCCGTCATTTCTACTTAATCTGGTGAGGACTTCGATCCTGGGTTAAGCGTCCCGGGGGGACTAAAAATTTCTCTTGACTAATGCATGGCGTTTCCAGTATCTTTGAACCTATGACTTCAAATGAAAAAAGGAAGGCCGTAAGGGTCTCAAAACGGCTTGAGGTCAAGTTCCATTCGACGTCCGAGAACACCGCTATAACCAATGACCTGTCCGCGAAAGGGCTCTTCATCACGACCAGCAAGGGGATGGACCCCGGCAATGCGATAGACATAAAGCTTCATCTGCCGAACTCCGAAGCCCTGTTCATAAAAGGAAGGGTCATCAGGAATATAAAGGCGGCCACGGGGCTTAATAACGGCGCACAAAGCGGCATGGGGATAGAGCTGATAAATCCACCCGAGGATTTCATCAACTATATCCAATCGCTTCATAACAGCAAACATCATTAGTTTTCAGCTTTCAAAGGTTGTATTGAATCCGCCTTCTGTTTTATAATTACATCTGCCGATAATCTCAGAAAAGCCGAAGTGGTGGAACTGGTAGACACGCACGTTTGAGGGGCGTGTGGAGCAATCCATGCGGGTTCGAGTCCCGCCTTCGGCACCATCTATGAGGTAGATGGTGCGATTATCTGCCTTGCAGCTACCTGCATTATTCACGGAAGGAAGATGCCACCTTATCTGGGGCTGATAACGTACCGGTTTGCCCGGCAGGATGTTCCTTCCGTGGACTATAATCCCCTTCAATATCCTTCCTTTGTTTGCCACTACAAAGCAGTTGCATAAACCATAATCCCATGCTATCATAAATCCATGAGCAAAGCCGACAAGCTGGTAAAGAGATTCCTGTCAAAGCCGAAGGACTTCACATTCGATGAACTCAAAAAGCTTCTGAAAAATTTCGGATATGAAGAGGCGAAGACGGGCAAGACATCAGGGTCAAGGGTTGCGTTCTATAATGCGGAACTGGACGATATGATCAAGTTCCACAAGCCGCACCCTTCACAGATCATAAAACAATGTTATCTGAAAGACATTGAGCGGCAATTAAGAGATAGGGAGGTTATAAAATGAGCGATACAATGACTTATAAAGGCTATATTGGCAGTGTCCATTACAGTGAAGAAGATGAGGTCTTTCATGGTAAGTTAGAGGCCATAAACGACCTCATCATGTTTGAGGGAACGAGCGTTAAAGAGCTTAAAAAGGCCTTCCATGAGGCGGTAGACGATTACCTTGAGACATGCAAGGAGATGGGCAGGGAGCCGCAAAAGCCGTTTAAGGGCAGCTTCAACGTAAGGATCCCTTCCGACTTGCACAGGAAAGCCGTAGAGAAAGCAACGAGACAGGGAATATCATTGAATCAGCTCGTTCAGAAGGCATTAGAGGAAAAGGTAGCTGTTTAAGTTGGAGGCTGCCTATCGAGGGCGCCGCAAAACTCACAATGTCCCCCGGCCATCTCGCGGATCCGCGCGGAGATCCATTTCCAGTTTTCGGGATAGCGGTTCTTATTTTCCGGCCTGATCGGCATATTTTCAAGCAACCTTTGAAAGCGGAAAGTCAATTATGATATGCTTAGGCAGTGTCGAATCCGTGTATCTCATGAAGGGTACCGCTCCTTCGGCACCATCTTTTTATTATGCCGATTTACGAATTCTACTGCGGGGAATGCAATACCGTCTACAGCTTCTTTTCAAGGACCGTCAATACGGAGAAAATTCCCGGTTGCCCTCATTGTAAAGACGTCAGGCTGAACCGTAAAGTATCCCTGTTTGCAGCCGTTTCAGGCGGGAAGGGAAACTCGGGCGCCGATGCAGGCATGCCGGACCTTGACGGGTCAAAAATGGAAAAGGCTATGGCCATGCTTTCTGATGAGGCCGGCAAGATCAACGAGAACGATCCGAGACAGGCCGCCGCGCTGATGAAAAAGCTCTCCGAAGCGACCGGCATAAATATGGGTCCCGGGATGGAAGAAGCGCTGCGCCGCCTTGAACGCGGCGAAGACCCCGATAAGATCGAAGATGAGCTGGGTGATATTCTTGAAAAAGAAGAGCCGTTCGTTCCCGGAGACAAGGGGAAAATCGCCGGCGGAAAGTCCGGACCGAAGATTGATGAAACACTCTATGAGCTTTAAGAGGCTGCATTTGATATAATGTTTTGAATAGTAATCGGCAAGGATAGAATGGAAAAAAGAAAATCCAGGAGAATAGTCGCGGGGTATAAGGCCGAGATTATCTATGAAGGCAAGAGTTACGAAGGGATTGTAGACGATCTTTCCGAAGCCGGAGTAGGCGTGGTTATCCCTCCGTCAAACAATCCCCCGGATATCCCGCCGGGAGCAGCGCTTGTATTGGAATTTCAGCCTGTATCGGGAGAGACATTAAATCTGCAATGCAGAGTAAGATGGTCTTATAAAGTCCCGCCTCATAATCTGACTCTAAAAATGGGCCTCGAAATTCTTAACCCTCCCTGGGATAAGAGCGGCTCCTTCCTTTAGCAGGCAACCGTACTTCGTTACCCTAACCCTCGCCCCCAAGGTGAGAGGGACCTTTCCCCTCTATCAAGAGGGGATTAAGGGGTGTGTTCCCCCTCCCTTGATGGGAGGGGCTGAAGGGGAGGGTGAAGATTTCAGCAGGAGGTAAAACCATGGCAAATATCCTTTACAAATTCGGCGCAAGATCGGAAATAAGATAGATCAGAAAACTTTTTTAGCCACGAATTTTCACGAATTATCTCGAATAAAAAAGGGAACGACAATATTTGCTTGCCCTCCCCTTTAACGTTAATAGTCTTTTTTTGAGAGCTTACCCGCAGGAAGAGCCGCAGCTTGGGCCGCAGGACGGCGCGTTACCGCCGGTGAGCACAAATCCTTCTCTCTCACCCTCCTGAATATAATCTATGTTCATGCCCTCGAGGCTTTTATAAGTGTTCTCATCCATGAAAACCTTGAGACCGTTTTTCTCAAGGGTCTTGTCTCCGGCGGCAGGCTCCTCAACTATGTCTATCCCGTATGAAGGGCCGCAGCAGCTGCTGCCCGCAGTGTAGAACTTAAGTCCCCACTCGGATTTCCCTTCAGAAGATAATATCTCTTTTGCCTTTTCCGCGGCTGTGTCCGTTATTGTCAGCATTATGTGCTCCTCCTTTATTTTTCCCCTCAAAACTCCGATGCGTCGATCTGATATTTTGAGATGTCCATTCTTTTTTAGAGTAAAGTAAATGCGCCCGAAAAAGCAAATCGGACGGCAGAGGCTTACCCCGTTAATATCTTCAGTATCTCCTGATATTTTTCGGAAGTCTTGTTCACGATATCTTCCGGAAGCTCCGGGCCGGGCGGGGTTTGATCCCAGTCCAGCGTCAGCAGGTAGTCCCTCACGATCTGCTTGTCGAAGCTGTCCTGGCTTCTGCCGGGGGCATATCCCTTTAGGCCCCAGAAGCGGGATGAATCAGGCGTGAGCAGCTCGTCTATCAATATTATTTCATCGTTATAAATGCCGAACTCCATTTTTGTGTCGGCTATGATGATCCCTTTCTTCTCAGCAAAGTCCCTCGCCCTTTCATATATCTTTAACGTCAGGTCGTTAAGCCTCGCTGCCGTTTCATCCCCGACTATCCTTTTTGTCTCGTCGAAAGATATGTTTATGTCGTGACCCGCTTCAGCCTTTGTGCTCGGGGTGAAGATCGGTTGTTCAATCTTTGAAGATTCAAGCAGACCGGCCGGAAGCTTTATGCCGCAGACCGTGCCGTCTTTCTGATACGACTTCCAGCCGCTGCCGGAGAGATAACCCCTGACGATACATTCAACCGGCACGACCTTCGCCTTTTTGACGAGGAGGCTCCTCCCCTCAAGCAGGTCCCTGTACTTATGGAGTTTCTGCGGAAAATCTTTTACATCGATCGCAACGATATGATTTTTGACAATATCCTCCATCATCCTGAACCAGAAGACGGAGATACCGGTCAGGACTTTCCCTTTTCCCGGTATGCCGTTGGGCAGCACAACGTCAAAAGCCGAGACCCTGTCCGTCACAACAAGCAGAAGATGTTCCCCGAGCTCATAGATATCTCTAACCTTGCCGCGCCGGGGCACGCCTATGTCGGGCATCTCGGTTTTAAGGACCATATCCGTCATTTATACTCTCCGCCTTTTATGTAATTTTCAAGGTCGGTTATCGCGACCTTCTGTTCTTTGATCAGGGCCTTGACGATATCGCCGAAAGTCACGATGCCGGCTAATTGATTATTTTCATAGACGGGCATATGGCGGCAGTGTGCGGTTATCATCAACGCCATGCATTCCTCAACGGATTTATCGGCTGAGATCGAATACACGTCTTTTGTCATCAAATCCCCAACGGGCGTTTCCTTTGAAGACTTCCCTTTCAGGATCACCTTGCGGGCGTAATCCCTTTCAGAGAATATGCCTGCGACTTTCCCGTCTTTGAGCACCGGCAAAGCGCCTATGTCCTTTTCAGCCATAAGCTGAAGCGCCTTGAACACCGTCTCATCCTGAGAAATAGACCAGATGTCGTTTCCTTTTGCCTTTAAAACGTCGCCGACTTTCAACATCGTTTTTCCCCTTTCTTTTCAGTAATATTTTATCCCTTTAAGTAACCCTTTGAAAAAGATGGCGGATTAATTATAATTCAATAACGTATGAAAAATCTCCTGATCATAGGCGGCGGAACGGGCAGTTATACCATCTTGAAAGGATTGAAGGCTTATTCCGATCGTTATAAGCTTACTGCAATCGTATCCATGATGGACAGCGGCGGCGATACGGGTAAGCTGCGGGATGAATACGGCATCCTGCCGCCGGGGGACGTCAGAAGGTGTCTGGTCGCGCTCTCGGAAGAGTCCGACCTGATCAAAAAGCTGTTCCAGTACAGATTTTCGAGCGGCTCGCTGAAGGGGAAAAATTTCGGCAACATATTCTTGACGGCCTTATCCGACATCACGGGCAGCGATGAGCAGGCGATTAAAGAAACGGGCAATATCCTTAAAATCAAGGGAAGGGTTATCCCCGTAACGCTGGATAACGTGGACCTTTGCGCTAAACTTGAAGACGGCTCCGTCATACACGGCGAGTCAAATATTGACATCCCGAAACATAATCCTGAGTTAAGGATCAAACAGGTTTTTTTAAAGCCTAAAGCAAAAGCCAATCCCGATGCCGTGGACGCCATCTTGAATGCCGATGCGATCATAATCGGGCCTGGAGATCTTTACACGAGCATTATCCCGAATTTCCTGGTGGCAGGGATCCCTGAAGCCGTCTGCGGTTGTAAGGCTGAAAAAATCTACATTTGTAATCTTATGACCAAATACGGTGAAACACATCACCTTTCCGCCTCCGAGCACGTTAAGGCCCTTAAGAAGTTTGCGAAAATAAAATGCCTGGATAATGTCATAGTTAATAACGGAGAGCCTTCACATGAATTGTTGAAAGAATATGCAAAGGAACACTCCTTCCCGGTCTCGTATGACGTTAAAGAGCTTTATGAATTGGGAGTAAAAAAAGTAATAGAAGCCGATATCATGAACAAACAGGTCCTCATACGGCATAATCCTGAAAGGGTAGCGGCGGAGGTGGTAAGAATCATCGGAATGTAATAAATTAATATCCCTACCTCGATATGGTAATATTATTATCGGGAATTAATCAGGAGAGATAACTATTGTACTTCAATTGTAATTGTATCCATTCAGTTAAGGGTGGAATGGAAGGTCCCCCTCTTTGGAAAAGAGGGGTTAGGGGAGATTTTATAGAATAAATTTAAAAAATCCCCCCTCGCCCCCCTTTGCTAAAGGGGGGGTAATAACCACCCGTAACTGAATGGATACCGGAATTGTGGCTTTCAGATTGCAACTATAAGAACCATCTGCTAATATTATAGCTATGAAAATATATTTCGATGTATGCTGTCTTAATCGCCCATTCGACGATCAAACACAGGACAGAATACATCTCGAGGCTGAAGCAATTCTCGCTATCATTAATCACAGTCGGATATCTAACTGGAGCATAGTAGGTAGCGATGCTATTGATTTTGAAATTGCAAGAATGCCCGATCATAACAAACGAATCATGGTACAAATACTTTCAACCTTGCACGATGCTCATATTAAAGTCGATTCAGGAGTTGAAAAACGAGCTCTGGAACTCAAAAAAATGGGTCTGAAAGCTATGGACGCCTTGCATATTGCCTGCGCGGAAAAAGCAAAAGCAGAGGTTTTTCTCACAACAGACGACTATCTTTTTAGCAAGGCCGTGCAAAACAATAAAATTTTGAAACTAAAGATAGAGAACCCGCTGCGGTGGGTAACGGAGGTATTAAAATGAGCACGCAAACTATGAGCCCGATCGTTATACGAAAAGCTGGGTTGGAAGCAGTTGCGAAGAAACTGGGACCGCTTGGGATGGTACGTTTCCTGCAGCAATTTGAGACGGGACTTGGAGATTACACCCGAGAGCGGACCCAATGGCTTAAATATCTGGACATTCATGAGATCGTGACGGAAATAAGGAAAAAACGGTAACCTCTCCCCCATTCTTTGAATTAGCCTTAGTATTTCCATATCTACCGAGCTTTACTCCGAGAATCGAGATTATTTCCCTCCAAGAACAATACGCATGATAATAACCTCGGACATTTTCGAAGCCTATCTTAAGTGCCCTTCCCAATGTTGGTTTCGTATTAAAGGCGAAGAAACCGACGGTAACATATACTCTCAGTGGGTGGAGAAAAAGAACCGTTTATACCGAGAAAAAGCTCTCAAGCGGATTTCGGATAATATTGGTAGTGATAATTTTACCTTTTCTCCGGGCCAACCTTTGAATCTAAAGATGGCTAAGTGGAGGTTAGCTGCAGATTTTATTGTGCGAAAGGAAAACTTGGAAGCCCATGTTCCTGCTATAGAGCGATTGTCTTCAGAGGGCAAGCCTGTTCAGCTCATTCCCATTCGATTTACCTTTGCCAATAAAATCACCAAAGGGGATAAGCTGATACTTGCGTTTGATTCGCTTGTGTTGAAGGTATTTTTACCATTACACAACTTTCATATACATTCAGACCTCGTCGCCGACCAAAAAGGCAGCGGGATAAACAAGAGAAGTATCATCACTCGATTAAGGCGCTCGCGATTCGTGAAAAGAAAATTCACATTGTCGGCAGGCCGGAACTGAGGATCGATGGCACACCTGTTTATCTGGATGTCGAGGGGCTTCCCGACCGCGATTCATACTATCTGATTGGAATGCGCATCAAGAGTACCAAAGGGATAGTTCAGCACAGTCTGTGGGCTGACAAAGCGGATACCGAGGGGAAAATATGGCGTGACTTTCTCCGGGTTTTATCACAAATCGAGAACCCTGTTTTAATCCATTATGGCAGCTTCGAGTCAACATTCATAAAACGAATGTGTGACCGGTATGACGAACCTGAAGAGGATTCAGCAATGGCCATCGCCCTTAAATCGACAATCAACCTCCTGTCTTTTGTTTATGCACAGATATATTTCCCCACCTTATCCAATGGTTTGAAGGAAATCGCCGGTTATCTGGGATTCAGATGGTCTGATGAGAACTGCTTTGGGGTTCAGTCGATAGCATGGCGTCATCTCTGGGAGGAAAGTCGTGACAGCTCTGTGAAGGAGAAGCTTCTCCGATACAATGCTGAAGACTGTCAGGCACTGGAGAAGCTATCACAGACAATCCGGGAGATTGGCGACGCCGGAACAGTGGAGCCAACTGATCAAATTAGCGAGACAAAGTTTATCAGATTAGATTCCGATAGGTTTAACAAAAAGTCTAAGTGGCATAGATTCACTAGTCCTGTTTCAAGCTTAGAACTTATCAATTCTGCAGCGCAGTGGAATTATCAGAGAGATCGTGTTTATGCTAGGACTGGAGAAGTAAAGCAAGAGCACAAAAAGCGGCGATCTCAGAGACAAATTGTTTCACAACCAGAAAAAGTAATCATATGGGATAGCCCGCGAGCTTGCCCATGCTGTAATCGTTCTTATTATAAAAAAAGGCCAGATAAATCAAAAAAACTACCTGCTTATGCACTTGACTGACCTAACCTCAATATGTAGTATGTATGGGTATGGAAAACTACCCGGATTTTTCTATATGTTGTATATAGGTCAGTCAAGTGCATAAGCAAAAAAAACTATATGAGATTCTGTTCGGCTATCAGAGTATAAAACTGCGATTAGTGAAATATTTGTTTCCAACCCGACTTTGCCGAAAATGTGGTACGGCCTTTGGCATGCCGGACAGATATAAATTTACAAAGAAATATGGCTGGAATCTTACTGCGTATTTCTTCTACCACGTTATTGACTTGTGTATTCCGCAACGCAAGATCGTCCGAGGGTTTAACAGATTATTCAAGTTTGAATTGAATCGCAGTACCCTGCACAATCTAAAAATAAGAACCGCTGAATATTATGCCGAAACTAAGCAGCAAATTATGGAAAGAATCGTTCTCGGCAGTCTTCTACATATAGATGAAACACGAGCAAACATTAAGGGGCAGTCTGCGTTTGTATGGGTGCTTACCAGCCATAAAGAGGTCGTGTACATTTTGTCCGAGAGCAGAGAGGGTGAGATTGCACATAAACTGCTTGCAGGCTTCAAAGGGGTTTTGGTATCTGACTTTTATACAGCCTATGACTCCATCAACTGTCCACAACAAAAATGTTTGATCCACCTGATGAGAGATTTGAATGACGATATTCTGAACAATCCATTCGATGATCAGTTAAAACAAATAGTCACTGACTTTGGTGGCCTATTAAAACCGATGGTTGAAACGGTTGATAGATTTGGTCTCAAGAAATATTTTCTAAAGAAGCATATGGTTCATGCCGAGCGCTTTTATCGCGCTCTTGAGCGGACAGACTATCAAAGTGAGGCAGCGGTGAAGTGCAAGGAACGATTTGAAAGAAATCGGGACAAGCTGTTTACGTTTTTAAAATACGATGGTGTCCCCTGGAATAATAACAATGCCGAACATGCAATCAACCTAAGAACGGCAGTTATATCCACAGATTTCACAGATAAAGACAATGAGATAAATGAGATAGTTACATATTGTAT
Source organism: Nitrospirota bacterium (assembly GCA_016217725.1). Lineage (GTDB taxonomy): Bacteria > Nitrospirota > Thermodesulfovibrionia > UBA6902 > UBA6902 > SURF-23. Next base: position 12,313 of record JACRHB010000150.1, read on the forward strand.
ATTCACCCAAAAGGTGAAAGGCAAAAGTTAGTTAACCTTTTAATAACTCTGTGATAATCTGCGTTAATCTGTGGATAAATGCTTTTTTTAGGATCAAAGCTTTTGCGCGACTGAGGGACGTGATCGCCGGTACATCTACTGAAAAAGGCGTCGACGAATATCTAACCCTCTTGACTATCTGTCAAACATGCAAATATAGTGAAGTGGATTTTTTGGACTTTTTGCGATCCGGAGAGAAAGATATCCATGCCTTCGCTGAGAGCAAACAAAGGCGAAGGCGAGAAAAAGTCTCACTTCCCATGAGCAGCGAGTAAGCCAGTATCACATCACTAAGTGGTTTACTGCGTGAAATCAGTAATGGTGTCCACGTTAATAACTCTAAGAATTCTTCTCTGTGCTTGGTTATTTTTTTTCTTGCCTGACCACGCAGCTCTGTATAATAAGTTGACAACGTCCGGATGAAATCAAATTTCGATTCTGTTTCGTTCATGCCGAAGTCTTCATCAAGCCGACTACATCAATTTCCCCTCTTTCAGGAAATAATCGCTCAAGCTTCCAAAGGCAGGGACAATCAGACCGCACTCAAAGTGTCCTTCACTCTTCCAAATCCGAAGGGGACACGGGGAAGCCGTGTTCTTTGAGTTTTCTCCAGAGGGTCTCCCTGCTGACGCCGAGCTTTTTTGCGGCCTCTTTCTTTTTGCCGTGTGTCTCTTCGAGAACGTGCTTGATGGTTTCTCTTTCAAAGGTCTTTACCCTCTCTGTTAACGGGGCGCCATTACAGGACAACGTAAAGACATCGTGTGTTATCTTCGCCCCTCTTATTTCGTCGGGCAAACAGCACGGCTCTATCTTATTGCCCCTGCAAAGCGTTACAGCCATTTCTATGGCATGCTTCAGTTCTCTGACATTGCCGGGA
>JACRHB010000151.1 GCA_016217725.1 Nitrospirota bacterium
AACGACTACCGAGTTTCATGGCGAAGTGCTTGAAGGTGAAGGGTTGTCCGAGAGCCGTGTAAGGGAGAACCTTACGCACGGTTCGATGAGGGGGAGTTGGAAAAACAGGTGACCGCTGTTCGCCTGCTCCCTACTCTGCGACGCATACCGTTATCTGCTCAGAGAGGGCAGCAAACGAAATCTTGCTATGTGCAAGAAAGGGGGAAGGTGTCATGAAATGTAATTTAAATAATTTCGGAGGAAGAGTATTAAGCATTTTGTTTGCAATATTCTTAACTGCCTGCGGTAGTGGTGGCGGCGGTGGAGGCGGAGATCCAACACCGGGTGGTGAGCCGCCGACAGAAGCAGCTACAACTTACAAAATGGCCGAGTACTTTCCTTTGGGACAAGGTGACACGTGGGCATATACAACTATTGAAAATGGAGTGACAGGCTCCTATACAAGGACTGTAAATGGAACACAAACCGTAAACGGGGTAGAGGCGGTAAAGGTTATAGAAGATAGTGGTGATTATCACCTTATGACCTCTGATACCAACGGATTAACAGAGTATGGAGATTACAAAATCGAAGATTGGGGATGGTATAGGTTAGCATATAGTCCACCGATTAATTACTTTCAGAACGTAATATCTGTTGGTACAAAGAAAACTCTTAGTTCAGATACAACGTATACAGATAGCAACAATCTATCAACTACAGGAACCTTTTCTGTAGAGACAACTGTTGAAGGAGTAGAGGATGCTACTGTCCCAGCGGGAGTCTTTAATAACTGCCTCAAAATTAAATTTATATTCAATGTCACTTTTTGGGGTGGGGATTATACTCAGTCAGGTGAAATTATACAGTGGTTGGCTAAGGGCGTAGGCATAGTAAAAGGAAGTGATAATAGGACAGTAAATAATCATGGGGCCATTAGTACCTCTACCTTAACAGGCGAACTTATTAGCGCAACAGTCGGTGGAGTAAGTTATTAGTTTCAAGAGGAACTGTCCCAAAAAACAGATAACCCTTATAAGGCCTCGTGTTGTCAAGGGTAAAGACTACCCGTCACGGATTTTCGGAGAAAATCCGTCAAGAGAAGCGATACAAAAAACAAATTCCGACTTAGTTTCAAATCAGCGGCATTCAGCTCATGTTATACGCATCGATTCCGGCTTTTTTGGGATCGATGCAATCTTCAGAAGAAAAACAGAAGAAAAATAAGGGGTCGAAAAAAATAAGGGGTCGCACCTTGACTTAGGACACCTTCATAGAAGAAAGGATAAGAATTTTAATGTATTCCAACGCAAACCGTACATTGTCAAGGTGCGACCCCTTATCAGTTCCCTATCAGTTCACAGAGGTTTTAGGGCAGCAATGATCGACAGAGATGATATGAAAGGAGTAGACAGGATTAAACGCAAATTTGTTTGTCTTTATTTATAGTCGGCAGGCATTATAAAAATTGCTTGATTTTTACCAGAAAAGCTACCATTATATTATATAAATAAATCTATTCGAGGTAGTGAGCATGGAAACGAAAAAATATGTTTACTGGCAAGACAAGGGGATGTGGATTGGCTACTTGGAAGAATATCCAGATTATATGACACAAGGGGAGTCATTGGAAGAATTAAAAGAAAATCTTAGAGATATTTACAACGATTTAACCAGCGGTGTTATTCCCTGTGTTCGTAAAGTAGCCGAGCTTGTAATTTCGTGAAGAGAAAAGCATTAATCAGAAAAATTGAGGGGATGGGGTGTATATTTATCAGACATGGTGGCAATCATGATTGGTATCAAAATCCTGAAACTAATATGTCACAGCCAATCCCGAGACACAACGAGATAAACGATTATCTTGCTAAACATATTATCAAAATGCTGTCAAAAACAAACGCTTAACCCTTATAAGGCCTCCGGTTGTCAAGGGTAAAGACTCACCTGTCACGGATTTTCGGAGAAAATCCATCAGAGAAGCGATACACACTCTCTATTTGGCTGCCCCATTGCCCGCAGGCCTTAACATCAACGTCCTTACCGCCTCGAGGACCAGCATTAAACTCAGGGCAAAGAGGATGACGCCGAAGACGCCGGAGATTATCGCATCGGGCCTGGCGGCCAGGATTGAGGCATCGGATAATGATCTCATGAAAGGCTGCATCAGGAGCATCAGGGACCACAGCGTCATCGTCATCATGAATATCATGGGAATAATCGCATACATCGCGTTCTTGCCGCTCCTGATCAGCCAGACGGATATGGAAAGGAGTATCAGGCTCGCAAGCATCTGGTTGCTCGTCCCGAAGATCGGCCACGCTGTCAGATATCCCTTTTCCCCGGTAAGCATGAGAAATGCAAACGGTATCAGAAGCGTAATCAGGGCGGCAAAAAACCCGCCCGCTTTTGTCTTCCAGCCTGCAAGCTCCTGAAGGATGTATCTCGCAAGCCGCGTGGTAACGTCGAGGGTATCGTATACAAAAGTGGAGAAAGCGAGGAGGGCGAACGGATATGCGACATTATAGCTTATGCCTACCAGTCCCAGATAACCGGCAAGGCCGTTGGCATAAATAAGGTTCGGGTCCGTCGTGAGATTTTGAGAGCCTTTCGGTATCATCATAAGCGTAGCCAGGGCCAGCACGGCGACCAATCCTTCAAGGAGCATCCCGCCGTAGCCGATGATGCGGGCATCGGATTCCTTCATAAGCTGCTTGGACGTAGTGCCGGAGCTCACTATCCCGTGGAATCCCGAACAGGCGCCGCACGCGACGGTTATAAATAACACCGGAAAGATCAACTTCCCGTTTGCCAGGCTTTTTAATCCATCGGTATTAACTGCCGGATATTCTATGCTGAACCCTCCGAACAGCGCCCCGATCAAGCCGGTGATAATAGTCATGTACAACAGCCAGCCTCCGAGATAGCCGCGCGGCTGAAGCAGCAGCCACACGGGAATTAGAGAGGCAATGAAACAATACAGCAGCAAAACAGCGTCCCATTCTTTCACTGTTATGCCGGAAAGAAAGGAGATTAACGTCTGAGGCAGTCTCGGCCCGAGCCAGATGACAAAGAAGACCATCGGCAAGAAGATCGCTGTAGCGAGAGAGAGTCTGACCCTGAGCTTGTACAAAAGAATCCCCATAATGAGCCCGAGAAGGAGATAAAGCATTGAAGACGCGGCCACTCCGGGGCCGTAGGCCATATCCGCAGATACGGTTTTAAAGGTCTGCGCAGTTATGTCCGTGAAGGCGATAATGACGTATATAAGCGCGAGCCAGATGAAGAGGAGAAAGAGGATATATGAGGTGCGGGACATATGCTCTTTCACGATCTCGCCTATGGAAGAGGCCTTGTGCCTTATGGATGCGGTCAGGCTCGTAAAATCATGCACCCCTCCTATGAATATCGAGCCTAATATTATCCATAACAGGGCAGGCAGCCACCCGAACCAGATGCCCGCAAGGATAGGGCCTACAATCGGTCCCGCAGCCGCGATTGCGGAAAAATGCTGTCCTAAAAGCAGCGAAGGTTTTGCCGGGACAAAGTCAACGCCGTCATTTATCCGGCAGGCGGGAGTTTGGCGTGAATCGTCCAGCCCCATCTGCTTCGATAAATAACGCCCGTAAAAACGGTAGCCCGCCGATAATATCAATATCGAGATGATGACTATAAGACTGACCATTTTGATTTTTTTTGTATTATACAATAAAGAATCCTCTGACGTTATACGTGTCCGGTTAACGTGTCCGTAAAAAAACGGACACGGACAACGGTCACGGCTCACGAAATTTCCCCAAATGAGGAGAGATGTCTCAAATGGGGACAATTGCGATTTTCCAAATCATTATTCTACAATACGTTATATGTGGCATTTAAATTGCAGTTTCTCTCCTCCGACATACCATTCGGTATTAATTTACCATTTGAGAAAGGAGGAACAAAAATGAGAAAACTGTTGCTTTCATTAACAGTTATTCTGGTAATGCTGGCTCTTGTTTCTTGCGCAAAACAGCCTACGGAGGACATGAACGCCTCAAAGGCTGCAATTGACGGAGTGATTGCAGAGGGCGGCGACAAGTATGCTAACGAAGAAGTAAAATCTCTCAACGACCAGTTGAACGCCGCGTTGGATGAAGTGAAGGTCCAGGACGGAAAATTCTTCAAGAACTACGACAAGGCAAAAGAGATGCTCGCTAAAGTAAAAGGCGATGCAGACGCCCTTAAAGCAGAGATCCCGGCAAGAATAGAGAAAGCCAAGAACGATGCCACGGCAGCGCTCGAAGCCGCTAAGACAGCCGTCGCCGATGCAAAGACCCTTTTAGGCAAAGCCCCGAAGGGAAAAGGCACCAAGGCCGATATCGAAGCCCTGAAGGCCGACGTAGCGGGACTTGAGGCCTCTTTGACCGAAGCGGAAAGCCTTATCACCAGCGCAGACTATTTAGCCGCCGCTGACAAGGCCAACGCAGCAAAGGACAAAGCAGCTCAGGTGACCGAGCAGATCAACGCTGCCATAGCAAAGAAAAAATAAGGGAATGCAGCTGCGTTTTATTCAAGGCATAGCAAGTACGTTTCTTCTAATATGCCTGATCAGCATTCTCAACGGATGTAAGACTGCGCCGGCGCCTCCGGAGGTCGTGATTGCGGATACGCAAGAACATGACCTTTGGAGGGCCGGCGCAGAAATTTACTTCCCTAAGGAATACAAAGAATATAAAGCGACCCTGAGAAGCGGCAAAGACCATTTTATAAAAGAGCAAAGCAGGTTTGCCTGGTTCAGGGATTATGAAGCCATACAAAAAGAATTCTCCGTTATCCTTTCAAAAGGCAATTATCTATTTAATAATATCCAGGAGCATAAACGGATAAAGACCGCGGCGATAGCGAGCCAGATCGTTTTTTATCAAAATAAGATTGATACGTTGAAGAAGCTCACGTCGGTCGTCAATGAAGGAAGGGTGTCGAGACGTCAATTGATTGCGGCGGAGCTGCTTTTGGGCGAGGTGCAGCGCCTTGCCGAGAAAGGGAAGTATCAGGACGCCGAAAGGAAACTGAAGGTCATACCCGTTTACACGACGTCGGCGACGGAAGCTATATCTCCCGTGCTTAACAGATATGCGGACAAGGAGCAAATCACAAAATGGCGCTCTTGGGTCCATGACACCATTGCGGTCTCAAAGGAAAAAGGGATATGCTCGATATTCGTAAGCAAGCTCGACAGAAAGCTCGTGCTCTATAAAAACGGCGTCCCGCACAAAACATATTCCATCGGGCTCGGCAAAAACGGCTTTCACGACAAGCTGCACGCAGGCGACCTTGCAACTCCCGAAGGGAAATACTACGTCACTAAAAAGCAGTCGAGGAGCAAATATTTCAAGGCCTTGCTCATAAACTATCCCAATGAAGAGGATTTAAGACAATTTGCAAGGGCCAAGAAGAAAGGTCTCATCCCGGCCCGCGTAGGCGTCGGCAGTCTGATCGAGATACACGGCGGCGGCACGGAAGGAATGACGTACGGCTGCATCGCTATGGATAACAGTCAGATGGATGAGCTTTATAATCTGGTGGACGTCGGAACACCGGTCACAATCGTCGGCTCAATCGATTTCGACAACGTCATCTCGTCGACGATAAAGGACTTGTAATTTGCCACGAATGAACACGAATAAACACGAAAGAAACAAAAAATAAATTTGGACGCGGATAAACGCAGATTCTTAGGATTTAAAAAAGCAAACTTATCTGCGTATATCGGCGAAAATCTGCGTCCTGATTTTATTCGTGAAAATTCGTGTTCATTCGTGGCTTAAAGCTTTTTTATGATAAATGGTTAAGAAAATAATTATCATCACATTGTCTGTTATCGTTTTTATTTTTCTGACGCTGGAGGCGGTAGGTTTTTACCTGTCAAAGCGCGGAGGAGCAGATGAAATGTCGGAAGACGCAGCGAACGGGAAGTCGCCGAATGACCTTCAGGCAAAAATCGTTAATCTGAAAAAACGCATTGCGCACCTCTCTCCCAAAGGGCCCTATCTTGTTATAGATACCGCCAAAAACAGATTGTACGTAAGAAAGGGAGAAGAGATCATAAAAGAAGTTATTGTATCTACCGGAAGCGGCAGTATACTTAAAGACCCCAAAGGCAACAGGCAGTGGGTCTTTGACACCCCGCGCGGCGAACACTCGATACAGTCGAAGACGTCAAACCCCGTATGGACCAAGCCGGACTGGGCGTTCATCGAAGAAGGAGAAGACGTCCCCAAGAGCTTCAAGGATAGGGTCGAAGAAGGCGTTCTCGGAGATTATGCATTTCACCTCGGCGACGGGTACATGATACACGGAACGCTGTATACGAGACTCCTCGGGCGGAACGTAACGCACGGCTGCGTCAGGGTCGGCGATAAAGACCTCAAAGAGCTTAATGATACAATCCCCGCCGGAACAAAGGTGATAATCTTTTAGAATGAAAACCCTCATCCGCTTTCTCATCTCACTTTTCCTTGCCGTCGCCGTGTGCTCGACTGCGACGGCCCGGGACGCCTCTGCATTGACCGGCGAAGCGCGGCTTCTTGAATCGGAGCTTTCTCTTGCGAAAAAGCCTATCATATATTTCATATTCGATCTGGGGGGAAAAGAGGTGCTCCTTAAATCGCGCGGCGTCACACTCCGGGAGATGAAGATAGAAGACATGAGATTTTGGGGACGCCCCGTTGAAGTCGTGCCTCGCCCTATGGTGAAAAAAAGCGCCCTGTTCAAGGAGCCGAAAAGGATAAGTATCGATCCGAACAAGAACAAAGAAGAAGAAACAACCGAAACGCCCCCCCCTGCAAATACCCCCTCCACCGCATTCGACATCGAGGCGCTGGAGCTTAAAGACATGCCTGCGAATTACTACCTGCAATTCAGCGAAGGGATCTTCATCACGGTCAGGCCGAAAGCGACGACAACGGGCTCAAAGCTGTACAACATTGCAAGCTATGCCGGCTGGTATATCTCCCGTCCGCTGCTCACGATATGGCACTCGATCAAAGGAAGACCGTTCACCTCCATTTATTTAGTGCTGAATGCAGAAGACGCCCGCTCCGTCTACTGGTCTTTGGTCGAGAATTCCGAAAACATCATCCATCAGCAGTAGGATTTTTTTGGTCAGATTGAATACCGTGTTTATGAGGCATCCCGGTGATTGACATCCTTTAAATAAATTGTTATAAAAGAGCATCACTTTTGGGGTGCTTTTAGGCTGACGGCTTTATTCTGTTATAATTAAAGTATAAATTCTTGCCACCGATAGATATTATTAGAGATTCATTATGATAGAAACATCCACCATAATTGAAGCAATATACTATCTTCTCAGGAAACTGAAAAAAGCCGATAAGATTAAACTCGTCAAGCTGATATATCTCGCCGATAAGTACCATCTCATCCGCTACGGAAGAACCATCACAAATGATGATTACTACGCAATGGAGCATGGGCCGGTTGGGGCAACGGTCAAGGACGTGCTCAGCCTTGACCCTTTTAATATTCCCCCAAAAACATCCAAATATCTCTCAACATTAATTATTAAGGATGATGAGAACCATTTCAGAGAGAATCCCGGTGCAAAAATCAACTTCGATATGTTGTCGGATACCGATAAAGAAGCCCTCGATTTTGTTATTGAGAAATTCGGCAGGATGGGACAGTGGAAGCTGCGGGATTATACACATAAATATCCTGAATGGCATAAATATAAAGATTTGTTTGAGAACAAGTTGACAAGAAGAGAGCGTATCGAGACCAAAGAGCTTCTATCTACATTAAAAGACGACCCACTATCAATGCCTCGCAAACACGTCAGAGAGTCGGAAAAAATTCTGACAGGTAACTTTGACTGATTGTGGACTTCCCGTCGGAGTACATCGCAAAGAACTTATCCGGCTTCTGCGTATGCTACTTCAAGAACACAACTCATGATCCTGAAGCGCCGCCCCATTATCATGTAACCGTGCCTATTAGCGATGATTCGAGTCTGCTGCTATGCTTCATCACTTCACAGATTGAAAACAAAGCCTGGTATTACCATAAAACCAGAGAAACTGCGGAATCTTGTCTTGTTTTGGTAGGTAAGGACGATTTGCCTTTCTTGAAAAAGGCGAGCATTATCGACTGCAATCAACCCCAGCTTATACACAAAAACAAGTTCGAAAAACTGATTGACTCTGACCATAAATTTGAAGTTGTGTCACGAAATATCCCAAAAGAAATTAGAGGGAAAATCGTAAAGGCAATTAAAGCCAGTCCGATTGTGAAGCCGTTTATCAAGAAACTGATACGGTATCCGTAGGCTAATATGATGAACAGTTCCAGGTTGTCTTTGAGACGATATACAAGCTCCTGGAAACGCCGGAGAAGCCGAGGAAGAGAATCGGGTTTTTGAGAGAGAAAGAGTAAAACTTGCCCTCATTAGCTTGTCTATTTTGTATAATAGACGAAACTATCGGTTAAGGCTTCAGTCCTGGCAACTTCAAAGAGAGGAGAAAATATGGCTAACAAGATTAAAACAAAGGTTCTTTCATTCTCACAGGGCCACCACAAGCTCGTATTCTTTTGCTTGGATGCATCGCATATTTGGAATAATTTTGCAATTAATCGCCGAGTTGAAGATAAAGACGAGGGATACCAAAGGACTCTTTCTCCTTCTCGTGTAAAGAAAATTGCTAAATATGTAAGCGGAGGGAATACATTGCCTCTTAGCATTCTTGTTTCTTTAGAGAAAGGAAAGTATCGGTTGGAAAATGACTTTATTTTGTTAAACAATGAACCCGATATAGGCTGGATTATAGATGGACAGCATCGCGTTGCCGGGGCGCACGAGTCCAAGGCGAAGGTTATATTGCCAGTTATTGCTTTCCTAGAGTTAAATCCTGAGGAGCAAATAAGACAATTTGTCACTATTAATAAAGAGGCTAAAGGTGTACCGACATCACTATATTATGACTTGCTTAAACATTTACCAATTGGTACACCATCCGAAAGGGCTAAAGAAAGAGCCGTTGATATTGCTGATACTTTGAAGCAAGATGAAGAATCGTCATTCTTTGGAAGGATTGTTTCAATTACGAGCCCACAAAAAGGTGAACTTTCCTTGGCCACCTTCACCAAAAAAATAGCCCCTCTGGTTTTTGAAAATCGAGGGTTCTTAGCGTCGTATTCAATGAATGAACAAGTCAAAATAATCGATAATTATTATAAGGCGTTGAAGAATACATTCCCAAAGTATTACAAAGATGATGACTCTGTTTTTTTCAAAACAACCGGATTTGGCGCACTGATTAGAGTCCTTACAACTGTTTTCTCATATTGTTTAAAAATTAAAAAGGGCTTTACAGTGGCTGAAATTGGCGACATCCTGAACGAAGTAAATCATTTTAATTTTGATAATTGGAAGAAAATTGGGACTGGAAATGCTGCTGAAATTCAAGCAGCGGATGATTTAAGAACTGAATTGGAGGAGTCCCTTTCTACTGAAAGTGATGAATCACGAATAAGATTATGAACATAGATCCGATATCGAAAAGAATTGGACATAAAGATTGGAAAGAAATCAATGACTATTGGCAGCATTTTTTAGCCTCTATTAATTTCCCAATCGATACGTTTGAAGCAAATGAGTCTTTAGAAGATGATCTTGCCATAATCGCCTCTACTATAAAGAAGATCGAATTAAATAGTAGTACTAAAGATCACTACTATTCAATCAATGGCCTTCAGTACAGAGTGTTTTCTGAATCTGTTGCCCTTTTCTATAAAGCAATGAATACCATGAAGGCGGCTCAGTGCGATCAATTAGCTGGCTATAAATCTTGGAGCATCGCAAGTTATTATCAGGCAAGTTATTTTTCTATAAAATCTATTCTAAACATATTAGGAGTATACTCTTGCAGAACTAATAACAATAAATGGGGTATGCACATCATGACACCTGATACTGGATGTTGTGGCTTTACTGCCATCTGTGCGGCTATCTATTGTAGTTGGTGCCGTCAAGTGCATACCCCATTAACAATATTGATTTGTTGATCGATTTATTCCCTGAATACAAAAAAATTACCAAGAAGGAGCATCTCAGGCGTAGAGAATCTTACGAATGTCAAATACAGCTAACAAGGCAACTTGAGCACTGGCAACAGTGGAGTATCTTTCAACGCGTACTGCGAGTTGCAAAGGAACTCCCCATCCCAGAAAAAATTCAATCAATTATCAGTAATGTGGAAGCGAAAGATTTTGCAAATCAGCGCAATAGAATTATATACCACAATCTTTATTGGTTATTCGACGATTTAAAAAGAGAACTTATCGACGAAACTTTTGGAATAATTAATATTGATCTTTTGGATGCAGTAGAATTATCAGATACGGATTATTACACAATCGGTTATACATACTTATTAATATATTCTGCTTATATGTTGTTTAAGAAACTTTCTGAAAAAAATAATAACCTCAAACAAGAATTCGAGATCATGAACGCCTGTTTGGCAAATGAAAATAATAATAATTACAGAAGATTTGTAGAGATTAATTCCCCGCATATTATGTGCAGGAGAATTTGACATTAACAAGTGCTAATTTGACATATTGATTTTTGTCTATAAAACATAGGATAATTTTCATGACAACACACACTTAGAAAAAAGTGCCCTGTGCAACATTCCGGAACTGAATAAAAGGATCCAGAATCGACCATAGGGCATTTCAGTTTCAGGAGGACATTTTAGCAAAGTTGTATTTATGATTGACTGTTGGTTTATACAAAAGAGAGTCTATAATTTAGGAAGCTTTCACTATGATGGTCTGAGTATCCGCAAATACTGCTGTAGTCATCTTAAGAAAGAAGACCAGATTTATTAGGTTATCAATTAAAGCTTAATCGCATGACAATCTTTCTCCTCATCATCCTCACCGCCTACCTCCTCGTAGTCGTCCTCGGCTACTGGCTGGACTATCTGAACCTTTCGCATCTGAAAAAATACGGCTCCGTCATCCCGCCGGAGTTTGAAGGGCATATTGATCAGGCTTTGCTGAGCAGGACGAAGGATTACAACGTCGAGCATACGAAGTTCGATTTCATCCATTCGGTTTTCAACAACGTTATATTTCTATTCTTCATACTCGCGCTGCTCAATATCTACAATTCATGGGTTGTCTCGCTTGATCGGCCCTTTGTCCTGACCGGGCTGATCTTTTTCCTTCTGCTGACTTATGCGGAAACGATCGTCTCTATGCCCTTTGACCTCTACAGCACATTTAAGATAGAAAACAAATACGGCTTCAACACCATGACGTTTAAGCTCTGGCTGACCGATACGATAAAGTCCATGCTCATTTCCACTGTCCTGATGGCACTAGTCATCACGATAGCGCTCTTTATTATTCAAAGGAGTCCGGATTTTTGGTGGCTGTGGGTGTGGGGCTTCTTCTTTGCCTTCAGCATTTTTATGATGTACGTTTCACCGTATGTGATTGAGCCTCTCTTTCATAAATTCACCCCGATCGAGAATGAGGAGCTTGAAAGCGGCATACGCGGTCTTATGCAAAAGGTCGGCATAAGAGTAAGCAGGGTGTTCAAGATGGATGCGTCGAAAAGGACCAAACACACGAACGCATATTTTACCGGCATCGGGAAGGTAAAGCGGATAGTCCTTTTCGATACGCTCATCGACAAGATGGACCGTGACGAAGTCCTCTCGGTGCTCGCCCATGAAGCCGGGCACTGGAAGAAGAAACACCTATTAAAAACTTTAGCCGTTACCGAAACCCTTGCGCTCGTCATAACTTATATCTCCTACCAAATCCTTCAGAGCGACTTTCTCCTGAGCCTATTTCATATCGAAAAAAATTCCTTCTTTGCAAAACTCGTTGTTCTCGGATTTATCGGCTCCATCGTGTCTTTCCCTTTCAGTCCGCTGTTTAATTATTTTTCGAGAAGACATGAGGATGAGGCGGACGGGTATGCTTATGAAATAACAGGGGACACAAAGAGCATGATAAGCACGCTTGTTAAACTCTCAAAGGACAACCTCTCCAATCTGCACCCCCATCCGCTGTATGCCCTGTTCCATTATTCACATCCTCCCGTGCTGGAGAGGATACGGCGGATAAAGGAATTGACTTACAGAAACCACAGAGTCACGGAGACACGGAGGGAAAAAAGAAGATAAGGAGTTGAGAAGTCCGGCTTTTCTCAGTGCCTCCGTGCCTCTGTGGTTTACTAATATTCATAGCCTCCCCGATTTTTTATTTTGGGCGGATGTGTTATATAATAAACCGTATGTTCGGGATTTTAACGAAAATAATAGGGACGAAGAACGAGCGCGAGCTCAAGAGACTGTGGTCCGTCGTTGAGAAGACCAATGCCTTCGAGGCCTCGATCCAGGCCCTCGAGGACGCTGCGCTGAAGGCCAAAACGGATGAATTCCGCAGGAGGCTTGAAGGCGGAGAGAGTATGGACGACGTCCTGCCGGAGGCGTTTGCCGTGGTGCGGGAGACGTCCCGAAGGGTCCTCAAGATGCGCCACTTCGACGTGCAGCTTATCGGAGGCGCAGCCCTTCATGAGGGAAAGATCTCCGAGATGAAGACGGGCGAAGGCAAGACCCTTGCGGCGACCCTGCCCGTTTACCTGAATGCGCTTGACGGCCACGGAGTCCACATTGTCACGGTCAATGATTACCTCGCAAAAAGGGACGCCCAGTGGATGGGTCCGGTGTATAATTTCCTGGGGCTTTCCGTAGGCGTCATCCAGCATGACAGCTCTTTTCTGTTCGACCCTTCATACCATTCGGAAGACAGCAGGCTTCAGCATTTAAGACCCCTCGGGCGTAAAGAAGCCTATCTCGCCGACATTACCTACGGCACCAATAATGAATTCGGCTTCGACTACCTCAGGGACAACATGAGGTATCACATAGACGACTATGTGCAGAGGGAGCTGAACTACGCGATCGTGGACGAGGTGGACAGCATTTTGATCGATGAGGCCAGGACGCCGCTCATAATATCCGGCCCGTCGGAAGAATCGACCGACAAGTATTACGTCATAGACAAAATTATTCCGAAGCTGAAAAAGGAGACGGATTACGCCGTTGACGAAAAGGCGCGGAGCGTCACGCTGACCGAAGAAGGCAATATAAAAGTCGAGAGACTGCTTGAGGTCGGCAACCTGTACGACCCTTCCAATATCGAGATCGTACACCACGTCAACCAGGCGCTCAAGGCGCACGTGCTTTTTCAACGGGACGTGGATTACATTGTAAAAGACAATGAAGTGATCATCGTCGATGAATTCACGGGACGTCTTATGCCCGGCAGGCGCTGGTCCGACGGCCTGCATCAGGCAGTCGAGGCAAAAGAAGGCGTCAAGATAGCGAGTGAAAACCAGACCCTCGCCACCATCACCTTCCAGAATTATTTCAGGATGTACAACAAGCTCGCCGGAATGACAGGCACCGCCGACACCGAGGCCCCGGAGTTTGCCAAGATTTACAACCTCGAAGTGCTGGTAGTGCCGACCAACCAGCCGATGATAAGGAATGACAACGCCGACGTCGTCTACAAGACCGTGAAGGGCAAATTCAACGCCGTCATTAATGAAATAGAAGACTGTCACAAACGCGGGCAGCCCGCGCTCGTAGGCACCATATCCATAGAGAAATCCGAGCTGCTCAGCTCCATGCTGAAAAAGAAAAAGATACCGCACTCCGTCCTGAACGCAAAGTATCATGAAAGAGAAGCGGAGATCATAGCCCAGGCGGGAAGGCGCAGCGCCGTGACTATCGCCACCAACATGGCGGGGCGCGGCACGGACATCGTGCTCGGGGGCAATCCCGAAGGCATTGCAAAGGACATGCTCCGTGATAAAAAAGAATATACGGACGAAGATTATAAAAAGTCGCTGGAGAAGGCCGAAGAAATATGCGAGCAGGAGAGGGAGGAAGTCCTCACCGCAGGCGGCCTGCACATTTTGGGCACCGAAAGACATGAATCAAGAAGGATAGACAACCAGTTGAGAGGGCGCTCCGGCAGACAGGGCGACCCCGGCTCGTCGAGGTTTTATCTTTCGCTGGAAGACGACCTTATGAGGATCTTCGGCTCCGACAAGATCTCCGGTCTCATGGGGAGACTGGGCATGGAAGAAGACCAGCCCATAGAGCATAAATGGATAACAAAGGCTATAGAGACTTCCCAGAAGAGGGTGGAAGCCCACAATTTCGACATTAGAAAACACCTGCTTGAATATGACGACGTCAACAATAAGCAGAGGACCGAGATTTACTCGTTCAGGCGGGAGATACTCTCAGGAGAAAATCACAGGGATAGAATAATCGAATTGACTGAAAACGTCCTTGACGATATCCTCCCGCTCCATTGCCCGGAGGACAAGCATCCTGAAGAATGGAACATGAAAGCTCTCAGGGATGCGCTATACGGGCAATTTTCCATTTATCCCGAAATTGAGGCCAAACCTATTGAAGAGCTTCGCGAGGAGCTTTTTGAGACGATAAAACAAGCTTATGAAAAGAAGGAGCAGGAGCTGGGCGCGGAGACCTTCAGGTATCTGGAGAAGATGATCCTGCTGCACGTCCTTGATTCACAGTGGAAAGACCATCTCCTGAGCATGGACCACCTTAAGGAAGGCGTCGGCCTTCGCGGATACAGCCAGAGGGACCCCCTCGTGGAATACAAAAAAGAGGCGTTTGAAATATTCGCCGACCTGAGCGGCAGGGTTTCCTCGGAAGTGGTGGCGCGGCTGATGAAGGTGCAGATCGCGAGGGAAGAATCGGCGGAGAAGAAATTCGCCCCAAAGCCCGCAAGGGTTATGTACGGCAGGGGCGGAGAAGACGCAAAACCTCAGACCGTTGTAAAAGACAGGAAGATCGGCAGGAACGACCCCTGCATCTGCGGCAGCGGCAAGAAATACAAAAAGTGCTGCGGAGTCAATGCGTAAATTCCCTTCCATAGATTTCTTTAACGAAATTACAAATATCCTCACCTCCGTTTCCGATCTGAATAAAGGGCTTACCGCTCTGATGAAAGAGGCAAAGGCTGCGACAAAATCGGAGGCGTGGTCTCTCCTTATCGATGAAGACTTCTGTAAGAAGATACCGCTGCGCTCATCCGGGAATATACGGAAATTTAAATTCAAATACGGTGTCGGCATTGCCGGCTGGACACTGGCTAAAGGCGTTCCCATGGTTGTTCGGAGCGCGGCAAAGGACAAACGCTACAATAGCCGGGTTGACGGAGCTCCCGGACTGAAAATTAAATCGTTAATGTGCGCTCCATTGAGGGTCAACGACAGAACCGTCGGGGTCTTAAGGCTCATCAATAAAAAATCGGGCGAGCCTTTTGCCGATGAGGACCTGAAGCTGCTTGCCAATCTCTCGTGCTGCGCGGGCCTGGCCGTTGAGAGGGCCTTCCTTTATCGAAGGATAGAGGAGATCTCGATAACCGACGATCTTACCGGCTTGTATAATTTCCGCTTCATGAACCATTCCATCGAAATGGAGATAGAAAGGTCCCGGCGCTACGGGGCCTTGTTCTCGGTCATATTCATGGACATAGACAATCTGAAAAAGGTAAATGAGAAGTTCGGGCATCTGACGGGAAGCAAGGTGCTTATCGAGACCGCCGGGGTGCTGAAAGAAAATCTGAGGAAGGTCGATATCGCAATAAAATACGGCGGGGACGAGTTTGTAATAATCCTGCCCCAGACGTCTCGCGAGGGGGGGTTCCTTGTGGCTGAAAGGCTCAGAAAGATGATAGAGAAAAACGTCTTCCTGAAGAAAGAAGGCTGCCCGCTCAGAATAACGGCGAGCTTCGGCGTGGCGTCATTCCCCGACAATGCAAAGAGCAAAGAAGAGCTGCTCGAGCTCGCGGACAAGGCCATGTTCCGGGGCAAGCTCTCGACCAAGAACGTGGTGTTTGCGGCGAAGTGAAAATTAGAGTCAAGAGTTATGAGTTTTTAAAACTTTTAACTTTTAACTTTTAATTTTTTTATTGTTATGTTCAACTGGATAGAGAACAAGCATCGTCAGATCCTTGATAACCTTACTGAAGGCGTGTATTTTTTGGACCTTAATCAGAAGATACAATATTGGAACGCCGCCGCCGGATCACTGACGGGCCTTGCAGCCGTTGAAACTGTAGGGAAGGCTTTTACCGACGTCGGCATCGTATATGAAGACGAGAGGGGGAATCCGCTGCAGCCGTTTGAGTACCCCGCAGCTCTTTGTTTGCAGGGGAAAAGGGTCATTACCAGAAATTTTTTTGTTAAAACAAAAGACGGCGGCAAAGTCCCCGTTGAAGAAAGCGCCTCGCCCCTTTATCACAAGGGGAGCATGAAGGGCGTGCTGGCGGTTATAAAGGACGTCTCACTGTGCATTAAATCGGTGGAGCTCCGCTTGAAGACCGAAAGGAAAGAAAGGCTGATCCCGATCTGCGGCTGGTGCAAGAAGATACGGAGTGATGAGAATTACTGGGAGCAGCTTGAATCGTATCTTACAAAAGAAGGGTTCGGCGTTTTTACGCACGGGATGTGTCCGTCATGCGCCGAGAAGATCTTTGAGAAGAAGGTATATCTGGAGAGCTATCAGGAGATATGCAAATCGATAAGCGCCAGTATTTCACTTGATGATGTGCTTCAGTTGATTGTGAGAAACGTCGTCAAGGTTATGAACGTAAAGGCGAGTCTTCTTCGTCTGCTCAATAAAGAAACCAAGCAGCTGGAGCTTGCCTCTTATTACGGGGTGAGCGAAAAGTACGCCCATAAAGGGCCCGTCAACTATGACGGCAGCATCGACGATGCGCTCGCAGGGATGTCGGTCTCTGTCTACGACATAACGGAGCATGAGGATTCGGTTTATTACAAAGAAGCCATTGAGGAAGGCATCCGGAGCATCCTTTCCATTCCCCTGCGGTTTGAAAAGGAAGTCATAGGCGTGCTCAGGATGTATACGGCCGAGCCGGTAAATTATACGCAGGACGACCTGAAATTCATAACCGCTATCGCGGAGCAGGGCGCCACGGCGATCGTAAACGCAAGGCGCTTTGAAAAGGCGGTCTCGAGGGAAAAAGAATATCTCAGGGTCTTTGAAGAGATCACGAAGGCCGTAGGCTCCACGCTTCATCTTGATGAAGTGCTGAACCTTATCGTGAAAAAAATCCCTGAGGTAATGGGGCTGAAAGGAAGCTCCCTGCGCCTGCTTAATAAAGAAAATAAACAATTGGAGCTTGCAGCCTATTACGGGTTGAGTAAAAAGTACGCCGACAAGGGGCCCGTAGCCTATGACGCAAGCATCGACGACGCGCTGGCAGGCAAAGCCGTTTCCGTTTTCGAGATATCCAAGCACAAGGAATCAAAGTATTATAAAGAGGCGCTGGAAGAAGGCATAAGGACGATTCTCTCGATACCGATGCGTTTTCAGAATGAAGTCACGGGGGTGCTCCGGTTATATACGAATAAGCCGGTTCAGTACAACGAAGCCGATTTAAAATTTATGGAGGCGATTGCGGAGCAGACCGCGATCGCGATCGTTAATGCAAAGCATTTTGAAAAAGAAATATCGAAAGAGAAGGAGTATCTGAGGGTTTTCCAGGAGGTGACTAAGGCGGTCAGCTCCACCCTGCATGTAAGCGAGGTCCTGGATATGATCGTGAGAAAGATCCCTGAGGTAATGGGTCTGAAGGCCGCCACTATCCGGCTGCTTGATCACACCGGTAAAAAACTAAGGCTCGTTGCGGCTTACGGATTAAGCGAGAAGTATTTGAACCGGGGCCCCGTGGATACTGAGGAGAATATAATCGAGGCTCTGAATGAAAAGCCGGTCGCCATTTACGACGTGACGACCGACAAAAGGATCCAATACCAGAAAGAGGCCGCGGAGGAGGGGATCAAGAGCATGCTCACCCTGCCGATCATCGCAAGAGGGAAGGTACTCGGCATATTAAGGCTCCTTACCGGCGAGCCGAGAAGGTTCTCCCGGCAGGAGATCGACTTCGCAGCCTCCCTCGCCGAGCAGAGCGGCATCGCCATAGAAAATGCGACCATGTACGAAAAGACCAGGAAGGAATATGACGACATGATGCAGTTCATGGACGGCGCCTTTTTCGATAAGGAAGGGAATTGACGGGGCAGGAGCCTACTTTCTCAGATCTCCGAACCTGAATTTGCAGCATCCCAGCTCCAGTTCTTTGTTATCCGTCAGACGGGATCTGAACGCCTCGGTTATTCTGTAGATCCTTTGAACGCCTTCTTTCCTTTTTTCCCGACTTCATATATGAATTTGACAAACTCCTTAAGATATAAGGATTTTAATTTTCTTGTGGGCACTACATTTTCTTTATTATGTACGGGGTGCAATATCTCCGGATTTTCAGAATATCATAGATTTTTCGTGCAT
>JACRHB010000012.1 GCA_016217725.1 Nitrospirota bacterium
CACCCTCCCCTTAATCCCCTCCCATCAAGGGAGGGGAGATAAAAGAGTTCCCTCGCCCTTTGTGGGAGAGGGATAGGGAGAGGGGTATTTCCGGGTCAATGACGATAAAGGAGAGTGAAAAATGACAGCTTTTGTAAAAGCCTCTTACGAATTGATTTCAACCGAATTGCGCAGAAGCTGTACAACACTGTACAGAAACAAGCCAGAAATGTACAAATATTAGTCAGACGTGATGTCGTAATCCTGCATTTTTTTTCTCAGCGTAGCCCTGGAGATGCCTAACAGCTCGGAGGCATGGAGCTGGTTGCCTTTTGTCTTGTTGAGCGCCTTTTCAATAAGCCTCTTTTCCACGCCTGCAATGATGGAATGGTAAATCTCAGGCGTATCTTTTGTAATAACCGCCGTATCGAATAAGCCGTCTATTACTTCATAAAGCGCGGGAGCCTTTTTTACCGGAGGCCCGGCGTCCGGAGAGTGGTCCCCGGACTCTTTGGTGTCTAAGATGAGGTCGTTTGCGTCAAGTATCTCTCCGCTTGCGATCACCGCGGCCCTTCTTATGACGTTCTCAAGCTCCCTGACATTACCCGGCCAGTGATGCGACATAAGCAGTTTAATTGCATTAAGGGAGAAGCCTTTGATCTTTTTGCCCGTCTCTTTGACGGCCTTTGAAAGGAAGTACTCGGAGAGCATCGGTATGTCTTCTTTCCTTTCTCTAAGCGGGAGTATGTGTATTGAAAAGACATTCAGCCTGTGAAACAGGTCCTCCCTGAATCCGCCGCGCCTTACTTCGTCGTGGAGATTCTTATTGCTCGCGGCGATTACCCGCACGTTCGTCCAGTGCTTCTCATTGCTCCCTATGCGCTCAAAGCTGCCGTCCTGCAGGACCCTGAGCAATTTCGCCTGGGCGGGATGGTTCATATCGCCGATCTCGTCAAGAAAGATGGTCCCCATGTCGCATTGCTCGAACCTCCCTATCCGTCTCTTTTCAGCCCCTGTAAACGCCCCTTTTTCGCAGCCGAACAATTCACTTTCAACCACGCCCTCAGGAAGCGCGGCGCAATTAACGGCCATAAAGGGCCTGCCTTTTCTGCCGCTGTGGTTGTATATCGCCCGCGCCACAAGCTCCTTTCCCACGCCGCTTTCTCCCGAGATCAGCACCGACATATCCGTGCCGGCGACCTGCCCTATTTTTTTACACAGCTCAAGGGTTGCCGGACTTTTACCGACAATCGTATCTTCTTTATCCGAAGGCGAGAGCTTGCTCGTATCTATACAAAAGGAAGTCTCCTTCAGGAGTCTTGCCGATGCAAGCGCCTTCTCGATGATCTCATTCAACTGGCCGCCGTCCAAAGGCTTTATAAGGTAATCAAAGGCCCCTTCTTTCATGGCTTCAATCGCGGTATCGGAATCGCCGAAAGCGGTCATCAGGATGACCGGGAGATTTTTTGTCGTCTCCTTGATCTTTTTAAGCGTCTCCAGGCCTCCCATGCCGGGCATTTTGAGGTCCAGGAAGACGACGTCCACGCCGATAAAGCTCGTCTCGAGGACGTTCAGCGCCGACGCGCCGTCCCCGGCGGTCAAGACCCTGTACTTATCTTCTAACATTATTTTGAATGAGCATCTTACAGCCTCTGCATCATCCACTATCAGGATAGACGGCTTCATAAAGGCAGCTCCAGGGTTATCGTCGTGCCGATTTTCGGCGTTGATTTTATGTCGATCTTGCCTGAATGGTCATTGACTATGGCACAAGTTAAAGCAAGTCCCATGCCTGTGCCGTCCTCTTTTGTCGTGAAGAAGGGTTCAAAGATCTTTTTCAGATTTTTTTCGGGGATCCCGATCCCGGTATCTTTTATTACAGCCGATAATGTGCCGTTGCGGGCAGCAGTCTCTATGGTGAGCGTCCCGCCTTCTTCGTCCATCGCCTGAATGGAGTTAAGGATGATATTTATGAAAACCTGTTTCAGGGCGTCGGTATTCCCTTTAATCAACGGCAGGCCGGGTGGGAGTCTCTTATCAAGACGTATTGCGGATTGCTCCATTTTGGGCCGGATCAAAACGATGACTTCCTCAAGGACGTCATTGATATTCACGTCTTTTTTTTCTGTCTTTGCAGGTCTTGCAAGCGCCAGAAACTGTTTTATAATGCGGTCGATCCTGTCTATCTCTTCCTGAATGATCCCTAAATGTTTGCCTGACAGCGGCTGTTTTTTGTGCTCCAGCGCCTGCATAAGCATCTTGATGGAGGCCAGGGGGTTCTTTATCTCATGCGCAACGCCCGCGGAGAATTCTCCGATGGCGCAGAGCTTCTCTGTCCTGACAAAATTTTCCTGCGCAGCCTTAATGGCGTCAATAGACTCCTTAAGCTTCTTCGACATCTTGTTGAAAGACAGCGTCAGCTCTTTTATTTCGCCTTCTCCATTCACGGGTATTTCAACGCCTACTTCTCCATCCCCGACTCTTTTTACACCTTTATTAAGAATAAGGACCGGTCTCAGGATCCTTCTGGCCATCCATAGTCCTATTACTATGCCGATGGAAATCACAATCGCCGCAAGAAGATAAAGCTTATGTTTTAAATTATCGAGCGTCCTGTAAAGGCGCTTCTTCGTGATGCATATTCTGAGAAAGCCTAAGGTCCCCAGGCCTTCTTCCCGCAGGGGTAAACTCACATAATAAATATGCAAGTCTTTGTCTTCCCGGATGTCAATCTTTTCTACTGAATCATCAAATCCATACGGCGAAAACCGCATGCTCCCCGAGTCCTTGTCCTTATATGCTTTAGCCGCCGGCTTTCGATCTTTAGAATAAACCTCGGCGTAGATAATAGGGCTTTCATTTATTTCCATGTAGCCTTTTAGTATAGGATATATCTTCCGGGATTCTCCGGAAATAAGCGGCTCCATTACATGATGCGCGATCAATTCGGCAAGATATGCGCCTTTATTCTGAAGCTCCGTTTCCAGCGCCGCTCTTTCCTCTCTCACCAGCAACAGACCGACGGTTATAGTTGTAACGGCGACTACGACGGCTATGGCGGCTGAGATGCGAAAGGCGATGCTGTCGGAAAATTTTTTTAATTTCATGACAAAAATATCGGATATAAGGTTTTAATTTAAAATGGGGTATGCACATCATGACACCTGATACTGGATGTTGTGGCTTTACTGCCATCTGTGCGGCTATCTATTGTAGTTGGTGCCGTCAAGTGCATACCCCATTAATTTAATTAAAAACGCATTACGGCAAATGGAGAGATTAGAGAGGAAGAAGCGTTATTCCGGGGTTCATCATTTTCTAATCTCCCGTGCAGCAACACTTAACTATTAAGAAAGAAGCCAAAAAAAAATATTTCATGAAGCGGCAGAAAATAATTTGATGCTGAGAAGATGTTTTTAAATTATCATTTAAAAGCCCGGTTGTCAATAAAAATATGCATTTTTAAAATATGTATTTTGCAATAACCATTCAGAAGGTGTTAAGCGGATTATCTCTCCAGCAGCCGCTTCACGCCGGGGAAGGCGTCGATATTCGTGTGCGGTATGAAGAGTCCTGAAACGTATTCGTCCATGAAGGACCGGGAGACCGAGAGCTCGAGGTAGGTCATCTTCCTTGCAATATCCTCAGCCTCAGCCCGCAGCTTTCTTGAAAGCATGCAGAGATAAGCTCCTGTGACGGAGGTATTGCCGAGGTACTCGAATCTTTCTTTCGGCAGCTCAGGCAGCATGCCTAACATGATGGCCTTTTCTACGTCCAGGAATTTACCGAAGCCGCCGGCGATATAAACCTTACGTATGTCGTTGAAGGTAAAGCCCGTTTCTTTGAGCAGGGTGGAGAAGCCCGCATATATCGCCGCCTTGGCCCTTATTATATTTTCTATATCAGGCTCCGTCAGCACGAGGTCTCTGATCTCATCGGAATAGACGACGAACTCCAAACCGTCCTCTCCTTCTCTTACCCTGCCGGAAACGTCTTTCTGTAATTTCCCTTTCTGATCGATGATCCCGGCCAGGAGCATTTCCGCAACCGCATCGATCATCCCGGAGCCGCATATGCCCGCAGGCTTTGTATCGGAATTCCCTATTACTTTTATCTCTACGTCAAGCGTCTCAGGATTGATTTTTACGTCCTCGACAGCGCCGTCCGTCGCGCGCATGCCGCATTTAATCCCGCTTCCCTCAAAACACGGTCCGGCAGAGCATGCCGCGGCCGCGAGCCAGTCGGAATTACCGATGACTATCTCGCCGTTTGTGCCGATGTCGATAAAGATGCTCAATTCCCGTTTCTTATGCAATTGCGCCGCAAGCACTCCCGACACGATGTCGCCGCCTACGTAGCTTGCGACGCATGGGAATGCGTATATCGGCAAATCGGGATTGACCTTTACGCCGAGCTCGCCTGCGAAGGCAAGGGGGAAGGTGTTTGCAGTGGGAATATACGGCTCTTCTCTGATTGCCGAAGGGTCAAGTCCCAGGAACAGGTGCGTCATTGTCGTATTGCCTGCGACGACAAAACAGTCTATGGAATTAATGTCTATACGATGCTTTTTCCTGATTGTGGAAAGCAGCGTGTTAATGTCGGAGAGGACCGCGTTATTTAATTCCTTCAATTTATTATGCTCGGTCGCATGAACGATCCTGGTTATGACGTCGTCGCCGTAGCGTATCTGTGAATTGTAGGTAGAGGCGACGTCTACGAGATTTCCGTTTGCCAGGTCGATGAGGAACATGACGACGGTCGTAGTGCCGATGTCGACGGCGACGCCGTACTGAGGAGTTTTTTTATTTCCGGGCGTGATGCGGATGAACTCTTCACAGTCTTCCGTATGGATGGTGCAGAGCGTTATCTCCCAGTTTTTCTTCCTCATAGTCCCCGCGAGGCCGGGCAGGAATCTGAAAGGGACTCTCAGGCAAGCCATGCCTTTTGAGAGGAGCTCGCGCCTTAATCTTTCGAGGTCGCTGATGTTGTCGTCAAGCGTGGGCGGAGGCAGTTGAAGGACAAGTCTTTCGGTAAGAGGTTTTATCTCAGCGCCCGTTGAATGCAGAAGCGCCAGAAGGTCTTTTGATTTTCCGGTAACGACCTTGCCTTCAACGACCAGCATCGATTCCTTCGGTATGTCGATGAGCACATCTTCCGAAGGGAAGGTCTTGCATGCGAGGGAATAGCCCTTATTTACTTCTTCCCGGGTGAGCTTGATCTTTGATTTAGAGACGGTCTGCCCGGATTTAATTATTATCTTGCACTTCCCGCACGTGCCTTTACCGCCGCAGGAAGACGTAAGATAGATGCCCGCCTTCTTGAGGGCTTCCAATATGGATGTATCGGACGCGCATTCGATGTTTTTGCCGGAAGTCAGAGAGATTTTCATCTGTTCGATTATTTGTTTAACTCCTTCGCCGCCTCCACCGCGTGATAGGTAAGTATCAGATCGGCGCCTGCGCGTTTTAATGAAGTTAAAATCTCCATCATGACTCGCTTCTCATCAATCCAGCCGAGCTTTGCGGCGGCTTTCACCATTGAATATTCACCGCTGACGTTATAAGCCGCAACCGGGACGTCGAATGTATCCTTCACGTCGGAGATTATGTCCATATACGACAGCGCCGGTTTGACCATTACAATATCTGCGCCTTCTTCGATATCGAGGGCGACTTCCCTGATCGCCTCTCTCCGGTTTGCGGGGTCCATCTGGTATGATCTCCTGTCGCCGAAGGAGGGAGTGGATTCCGCGGCTTCTCTGAAGGGTGAATAAAATGCGGATGCATATTTCGCCGCGTAACTCATGATCGGGATTTCGTCAAAACCGTTTGCATCCAGCAGGTCTCTTATCGCGGCGACCCTGCCGTCCATCATGTCCGAGGGGGCGACCATGTCGGCGCCCGCCTTTGCATGAGACAGGGCTTCTTTTGCAAGCAGCTCGAGGGTCGGATCGTTCAATATCTTTCCGTTTTTTATGACGCCGCAGTGGCCGTGGCTCATGTATTCGCACATGCAGACGTCCGTTATTACAATGAGGTCGGGGACTTTATTTTTAACTTCCTTGACGGCTTTTTGAACTACGCCTTTCGGGTTGTAGGCCTCAGTCCCTTTTTCGTCCTTGTGCTCGGGGATGCCGAAAAGGATTATCGCCGGGATGCCGAGCTTGAAGGCGTTCTGCGCCTCTTTCACGATCTCATCAACGGACATTTGAAAGCATCCGGGCATGGAGGAGATCGGCTTTTTCACGCCTTTACCGAACGTGACAAACAACGGATATATGAAATCCTTCGGCGTGAGACACGTCTCTCTCACCATATCCCGGACAACTTTATTCAGTCTTAATCTCCTCGGACGATGGAATGGAAACGGCATAGTTTACCCCTTTCTGCGTTTATAGTCGTTCTTGGGCTTTTCTCCCCTCCCTTGATGGGAGGGGATTGAGGGGCGGGTGTCTCTAAACAATTTTCCCGCGATGATTCACCCTCTCCCTAACCCTCTCCCGTCAAGGGAGAGGGAATCTGAAAATTACATCTATGGTTATGTAATTATATCAGATCAGCCCCTGTCTTCAGGGAGCTTGAAGCCGACACCCGCAAATTGCACATTGGAAGGGTTGTCACAGCGCGGCGGAGACACCGCGTGCACGCCGCCGCATTTCGGACATTTTCCCACAAACGTCTTAAGGGTGAAAGGCTCTCCGCAGCTCTGACATTTTGTCTTTAAACCGCCGTTTGGGATAAGCTGATCCTTAATGGCGCCCCCATGCGCATTATAAACGAATTCTACAAGCTCCTTACCTTCTGAAAAAGGCCCGGCCGAGCCGGAGCCGCAACTACCGCACGTACCCATTGAAACACCTCCTTAAAAAATTTTGAACAAAAAAGATTTTTTAGCCACGAATTTTCACGAATTGACTCGAATGAAATAGGACGCAGATTTTCGCAGATCACGCAGATAACTTGTTTCTTTCAATCCTGATAATCTGCGTTTATCTGCGTCCAAATTCATTTTCTTCTTTCGTGTTTATTCGTGTTCATTCGTGGCCAACTCAATTAATTCTAACACAAATCCGCCCTGAGGTTGAATCATTACGGGACGACCGGTTATGATGAAATAAATGACCGCTTCTCCCGTGAAATTCATTGCCGATTCAATGCTCGGCCGTCTCGCAAGATGGCTGAGACTGCTCAATTACGATACCCTCTATTATCCCGGCATCGAAGACAGTCTCCTGCTGCGGATCGCAAGAGAGGAAGACAGGATACTCCTTACAAGGGACACGCGGCTTGTCAAGGTGAGAGGCCTGAAAGAGTTTCTCTTGCTCCATGAGAACGATACCTTTGAGCAATTGAAGAAAGTCCTCACAACGTTTAACCTGCATCCGCTTGAAGGTCAGGGGGTATCGGGTAGGGGAGGGTATGAACCCTTCCTCCACAGCCGTTGCTCTCTTTGCAATACCCCCCTGGATAACATCCCTAAAGAACAGGCAAAGGATCACGTCCCTGAATATGTCTATCAGACTTCAAAGACCTTCAAATATTGCCCTAAGTGCGAAAAATTTTACTGGGAAGGCACTCATCCCGGGAAGTTGAAGGAGAAGCTGATGGAGGTTTTGCAGGGGAAAGACGGAAATCAGCCGCAGATTTGCGCAGATTGACGCGGTTTTTTTCACCGTCATAGCGGAGGTGAATAAGATAATCAACGAGCTTGAAGAGCTGCATCGTCACAGAAAAGACATTGAGAAACACATCGATTCGGGGCTGCTGAACCTAATTTCTCTCCTTGAAGAAGGCGAGCCCTCTAAGGAAAAACTGAGGGAGGCTGTTTTGTCGATCCGTAAAAAGGTTAAGCATACTGGCAATAAATAATTCATTCATGTTATAAATATTAATCCTTTTTTCAAAG
Organism: Nitrospirota bacterium; assembly: GCA_016217725.1. GTDB lineage: Bacteria > Nitrospirota > Thermodesulfovibrionia > UBA6902 > UBA6902 > SURF-23. The sequence continues at coordinate 7,885 of JACRHB010000012.1, forward strand.
GCTGAGTATCTTAAATGTTCCTTAAGGAGTTAATCTAATTATGGCCGGTAAACTGGAATATTTCATCAAAGACGAACGGATTATTAAAGACCTGCTTGCTCCCAAAAGCAAGTTGATAATGGTGCTCGGCGGAGCTGATACGGGAAAGACGACGCTCGTGGAAGGCCTTGCCGATTTTCTTGCGAAGAAGAAAGCCGTCGGGATCGTCGATACGGACTTGGGTCAGTCTCACCTCGGGCTGCCGACGACTATCGGATGGGGAAAGGTCCAAAAGCAATTCACCGACTGGCAAAGCGTCGCCGTTGAGGATTTTTATTTTACCGGCGCCTTTTCACCTATCGGCAGCCTGCTTCCCGCGGTGACCGGGACAAAATTGATGACGGACAGCGCCCTGTCCGCGTGCAACAAGGTTATCGTGGATACGACCGGTCTGATCGCGGAGCCCGCGGGGCGCGTGCTTAAACAATATAAGATCGACGCCCTCTCCCCGGACATAATCCTCGCCCTGGAGCGCTCCCAGGAGCTGGGACACATACTCGGGATCATCAGCGCCATGAAGACCCCGAAGATATACAGGCTTCCCGTGCCTGAAGGGGTTGAAGCAAAAAGCATTCAGCAGAGAAGCCAATACAGGTTCGATAGATTGAAGGCCTATTTCACCGGCTCGCACACCCTTGAAGCTTTGTGCGATACCGTCGGCGTAAGATTTTCGAGGGACCCTCTGAAGTTCACCCCGGAAGACTTGAAAGGCCGGATAATCTCCTTCAGAAATGAAAAGAACGCGGACATATCCTTAGGCATGATCGTGGACGTAGACGCAAAAGAGAGAAAGCTGACGATACGCACGCCCTTAAGCAAAGACACGAAATTCTCGACCGTCGTCATCGGGACGGTGCAGTTCGAGTCGAAGAAGAAGTCGTAGGGGCCGTGGAAAAAATGACCGGCGAAAAATTCATGGTTGAGACGCTGGATGAAGTGAAGCAATAAGGCAGGCTGCTTCTTGTTTTGCCTTCGGGATGATCCCCGCTTCTTCCGCGCGTGAGAGGAGCTCGTGCACAGCCTTTTCTCCTTCATCGCCGAGATCAAGAGAAAAAGCGTTCACATAGAAATTTATGTGCTGCTTAATAACGTCATCCGACAGCTCTTGTGAATGCTTCTTGATGTACTCCATCGGCTCTGAGCGGTTGCCGGAGGCGTATTCAACGCTTTGTCTGATAAGCTTGTTGATTTTCGCATTTAACTCCTCGCCGAGAGAGCGCTTCGCGATTATGCCTCCGAGAGGGATAGGGAGTCCGGTCTCTTTCTCCCACCATTCTCCGAGGTCTATAACCTGTTTCAATCCATATGAAGGATACGTGAATCTGCTTTCATGGATAATCAAGCCCGCGTCAACTTCTTCTCTTGACACAGCATCCATGATCTTGTGAAAAGGCATCTCAATGACCTTTGAAAGCTGATGGCTGATAGCTGATAGCTGATAGCTAAAAAGAGGATCAAAAAGTTGCAGAAGCAGGAATGCCGTAGTGAGTCTTCCGGGGATTGCGATCTTTTTGTTTCGCAGCTTCTTCATCGTGTAATCATGTTTTGCGACTACAAGAGGGCCGCAGCCTTTTCCGAGGGCGCCGCCTGCTCTTAAGAGAATATAATTATCCCGCAGATGACCGAATGCGTGATAAGAGATTTTTGTGATATCAAGCTCCTCGTTCAGCGCCTTTTGATTCAGGGTTTCGACGTCAAGCAATTTTTCGTTGAACTTCAAAGCGCCTGTATCGATTTTCCCATGCATCACGGCATAAAAGATAAAGGTGTCGTTAGGGCAGGGGGAGTAGCCGAGTGTTAATAATTTCATAATGATCGATGAACAATTGACAATTAATAATTGGGAATCCCTTAATTGTTCATTGCTCATTCTTAATTGTTAATTATTTTTGCTTGTTCCTGTAATCCTCAATCGCCTTGTGAAGAGCATCCGCGCCCAGGTTGGAGCAGTGCATCTTCTGCGGCGGCAGGCCGTCAAGCGCCTCGGCGAGGGAGGCTTTTGTTATCTTCAACGCCTCGTCAAGCGTCATGCCTTTTGCCATTTCCGTCACCATGCTCGACACCGCTATCGCGGCGCCGCAGCCGAAGGTCTGGAATTTTGCGTCGGTTATTTTATCGTCATTTACCTTGATATATATTTTCATCACGTCTCCGCATACGGGATTGCCTTCCGTGCCTATCCCGTCGGCGTCAGGCATTTCACCGACGTTTCTGGGGTTGGTAAAATGATCCATTACTTTTGCGCTGTACATGCGGAACCCTCCATTCCTTCCCATCCTTTAGCGTATGGAGAGATCTCTCTCAGCCGCGAAATGATCTGTGGAAAAGTTTCATTGAAATAATTTATGTCGTCTTCGGTCGTCTCTTCTCCGAGGGTGAAGACAACCGAACCCTGCGCGAGATGAGCGGGCACGCCAATCGAAATTAGAACCGGCGAGGCCTTCAATGCCTTTGAGCTGCACGCGGAGCCGCTTGCGGAATAAATCCCCTTGGCGGCGAGGAGCAAAAGCATGGCTTCACCTTCGATATACTCAACTACGAAGCTTGCATGATTAGGCAGCCTTTTTTCCGGATGCCCGGTAAGCAGGACTTTGTCCGTCTTCAGCGCATTGCCGATGAGTTTGTCTCTAAGGGGGCTGATGTGATCGATCCTTTTTTGCATATCCCTTTTTGCCAGCTCCGCCGCCTTGCCCATCCCGACTATTGCGGGGACGTTCTCGGTCCCGGCCCTCCTGCCGCCTTCCTGTATGCCGCCGTATATGAGAGGGACAATCCTTATTCCTTCTTTCACGTATAGAGCAGCGGCGCCCTTGGGCCCGTAAAACTGATGCGCTGCAAAAGAGAGAAGGTCTGCATTGAGGGACTGAACGTCGACAGGGATATTGCCCACGGACGACACCGCATCGGTGTGAAAGATTATCCCGTTTTCTCTTGCGATCTGTCCGATCTCGGCGACCGGCTCTATTGTGCCTATTTCAGGGCTTGCATGGATGATGGAGATAAGGATGGTTTCCTTTGTAATTGCCTTATCCACGTCTACCGGATTGACGGCTCCGTTTTTGTCGACCGGGAGATAAGTTACGGCAAACCCGGCTTTCTCAAGGAACCGCGCGGTGTTTAAGATGGAATGATGCTCTATCCTGGAGACAATAATATGCTTGCCTTTGCCCTGGCCGGCATATGCGATGCCTTTGAGGGCGAAATTGTTGGATTCGGCGCCGCTTGCGGTAAAGATGATTTCTTTCGGCTTGGCATTTATGAGCGCAGCGGCGCTTTCCCTTGCATTCTCAATGGCCTCTCTCGCCTTCATGCCGGGTTCGTATATGCTCAGAGGGTTTCCGTAGTGCTCCTTAAAATAAGGCAGCATCGCATCCAGCACTTCAGGATGCAGTGGATTTGTCGCTACGTGGTCCAGGTATATTTTTTTCATCTTGACTCCTTGACTTTCCTGATAAAAAATTTGTAATGGTCCGTGTCTTCATATATCCCTATAAATTCGTTGCCCGTCTTGCGGCACCATTCCGGGATGTCTTCCAGCGCCCCGTCATAGTCCGTGAGGATCGATAAAGTCTGCCCCGTCATCAGCTCTTTTACTTTATCCTCGATAGTAAGAAGATGCATCGGGCACATCATATAAATAATATCGGTCGTTGAATCGGTGATGATGGGTTTGTCTAAAAATTTCAATTGAGAATCATCCTTTAGTTTGAAAGCGGCTTCCATTGACGATCTTTCACCTCGTTAATCTTGCTTCTTCCTTTAATAAGTCATTCAGGCTTATGGTTTCGAGGAAACTCTCTATTTTCTCGCCGAGAGATTTCCATAAAAGCCTTGTCACACAGCCTTCAACACGATTGCAGCCTTTGGCCGAAGGGTTAAGGCATTGGGTAAGGGTGATAGGGCCTTCAAGGGCCTTCAGGATCATGCCGATGCTTATCTCTTCGGGATTCCCATTAATCACGTATCCGCCGCCCGGGCCTTTTTGGCTCTTGATCAGCCTTGACTTGCGCAGCTTGTTCAACAGTTGTTCGAGATATGCCGCTGAAACGTCCTGCCTCGCTGCAATCTCCCTTATCGATAAAGGACCGTTTTTATAGTTTTTTGCCAGCTCAAACATGGCCCTGACGCCGTACTGCCCTTTCGTTGATAATCTAAGCATAAAATAAATTATAATAGTTTACTAAAATTGTCAAGTATTGTGCCGGTTAATAAATTTTAGAGTTGATTGTAAAAGTAATAAAAGTTATAATATAAAAACCAAGTTAGGTGTTGATCCGATTCTTAGCGCTTTATCTTAGATTTTCCGAGGATAAAAATGTCAAAGGAAAACGTCCATATCCTGCTCGCAGATAATAACCGCCCGGATATCGATATTATAAAATCAGCTTTATCCAACCACGACGACATTAAATACAATATCGACACCGCCCTCTCAGGAACAGACACTCTGAAAAAGGCGACGGATAATAAATTCGACCTCGTTTTGGTGACGCAGGATTTGCCGGGCATGAACGGTCTCGAGATGCTCAAGGAAATAACCGAAAGAAAGCTGGGGATGCCGGTAATTTTGATAGTTGCCGAAGGAAGCGAGAAGCTGGGCGTAAAGGCGATGGATAAAGGCGCTTATGATTATCTGACGAGGGAGGAAATAAAGACCGTTGCTTTAAGCCGCGCCGTCCGCAGGGCGATACAAAGGAAGAAGCTTGAAGACGATATCCGGGAATCCGTTGCAAAACTGGAGAAGATGGCGATCAGAGACGGACTGACGGGATTGTATAATCACCATCACTTCCGCGAGGTATTAAGAAACGAATATAAAAAGGCAAAAAGACATTTACAGCCTCTTTCCTGCATAATGATGGACCTCGATCATTTTAAATCCGTAAACGACACATGCGGTCACCAGTTCGGCGATTTCGTGCTTGCAAAATCGGCGGAGATACTTAAAAGACTCGTCAGGGACACCGACTTCGTTGCGCGTTACGGGGGTGAGGAATTTTTTGTTATACTCCCGAATACTAACTTGCAGGGAGCTTTTATACTTGCGGAGAGAATACGGTACGCCTTTGAGAATAATGTGTTTAAAAAAGGTGAATTTTCAAAGACCGTCACTATAAGTCTCGGCATATCATCCACCCTTGATAATGACGTCATAAGCGATGATTCTCTGATAGAAAACGCGGATAAAGCGCTGTATCGCGCCAAATGGAGAGGCAGAAATAATGTATGCACCTTTGATGAGACGGAAGTGGAGGAGGCTGCCGGTGTAAGGGAAGAGATTAAAAAAATAGAAGACTTCACGAACAGGCTCAGAGGCTTTAATGATAACATCAAAGAAACCTACATCGAATCCGCCAATAAGATCTCCCTTGAGCTTAATAAAGGGTGGGATTATTTCAGCGAGCATTCCTCCCGTGTCAGCCGCTATGCCGGGAAACTCACAAAAGAACTGTTACTATCTGATGAAGAAGTAAATGTTATGAAGCGCGCTGCTTTGCTGCACGACCTGGGCATGATCGGAATTAATTCAAAGATATTAAAGAAGAAAAGCAAGCTGACGGATGAAGAATATAATTTAATAAAGAGACACTCCAATATCGGCGTGAAGATAATCGAGAGGACCAAATTGTTCTATGAGGAGCTGCCTATAATCCTCCACCATCATGAAAGATATGACGGCAGCGGATATCCCCACAAACTAAAGGGAGACAATATCCCATACGGCGCCCGGATATTAGCCGTTGTAGAAGCCTATGACGCTATGACGACCGGCACGGTTTACAGGAAGGCCGGCTCACGGGAGGAAACCGTTTCAGAGTTGAAGACGTGCTCCGGCAAGCAGTTCGACCCGCATATAGTCGATGTCTTCGTCAAAATGCTTGAAAAAGCAGATTGACCTTTTCTTATAATCCCCTTTAAAATCAATCTTGTCAAAGTTAAGAGTTAAGAGTACTATGATAATAATAAAAACATTATTTTTACACTTTCAACTTTTAACTTTTATTTATGAAAGTAATCGCATTTAACGGCAGTCCGAGAAAGGGCGGCAATACCGAGCTGTTACTAAAAGAGGCCGTAAAAGCCATTGAGCAGGCAGGCTCGACCGTTCAGACGTTCGTTCTTAATTCGATGAATATAGAGCCGTGTCAGGATTGCGGGGGATGTGACGAGACCGGTGCATGCATTATACGCGACGACATGGATCAGATTTACGATGCCATCCGCACCGCAGACAGGATCATACTTGCATCGCCGATATTTTTCTTTTCACTCAGCGCCCAGGCGAAAGCCATGGTAGACAGATGCCAGAGTTTTTGGTGCGAAAAGTATCTCCTGAAAAGGCCGATCAAAGGAGGAGCCTTCGGCAGAAAAGGGCTTTTACTGCTTGTGGGCGGGATGAAAAAGGAGCTAGGAGCGCAATGCTCTGAAGAATGCGCAAAGGCGTTTTTCAGAACTGTCAGCGTGCCTGAGCACGGCACGCTTTGCTATCTGGACGTAGATAAAAAAGGCGATATCCTTAATCACCCTACGGCGCTGAAAGAAGCTTTTGAGGCAGGGGGGAAGCTGGTGGAGTCAAGAGTTAAGCCTTAAAATTATTCTATGGGCAATTATATGAGAAGTTACTAAGGAGTTCATAAATAAAGCCACATTGGTTGTCATTCCCGATAAAATAAGAAAGGGGTCTCCTTTAATGCAAGGCATTATTCGTGTTAGCTTATTTAATTACAGTCAAAAAACCTAACACAAAAAGGAGACCCTAATGAAAGATAGCATCTATGATCACTACATAGCAATAGACTG
>JACRHB010000152.1 GCA_016217725.1 Nitrospirota bacterium
ACGCCACTACACACCGGCATCGCCCTGACACCAGCAATTTCAGCAATTGCCCCGTCCCTGTATTGCAATGAATATACACAAAAAGCGGCTTTTCAGGCACATTGAAACGTCGAATTTTATTCCGAAGATACCTTCCCTATTTTATCTTTAAGTCTTTTCATCACTTCTTCGTAGGGAATAGTTTTCACTTTGCCCTCTTTATAATCTTTTACCCGCTTCTTAAGTATGTTTATCTCTCGCCTGATCTTTTCCTGGGTAAAGCCGGCAAAGGTCATCTCCCACAGGCAGTGAGCTGCAATTTCTTCCTTCGTCATCTTTTTAAGAACCTGCTTATCTACTTCACACCCAAGCCACTCAGACCAGGGCGTATATTCAAGGGCATATGACTGTTTTATTCCTTTTTGAGTACAGACACCGCTGACAGAGAAATATGCATTCTTGCCTCTGCCGACTCTCTCTATATCAATAATCATCCCTTCTTTGCTGTATCTGTGTCTCATAAGTTTTAAAGTCTTAAAAACGTATTTATATCCCTTGATTAACTTCTTCTGGTCAGGATAAAGTTCGAGTAAAGCGTCTTCCACTTTCTTGAAAGTACACGACCGAACGATATCTTTGAACAATACTTTCTCAGTTTTGCTTTTGATCACTTAGAATATGTCCACTTCTTTTTTCTCTTTTTGTTTCGCTGCCAAGAATTTCTTTATAGCTTTAATAGGATCTTTCGCTCCCTTCAGATATTCCTTATCAAAAAGGAAAAGAATATCGCCTAAACCTTTAGCCTTATCCCTTTTCTTTTTATGGCGGCCTTGTTCAAACCACTCGACCACATTTCTCAAAAACCTGAGGACACCCTCATTTCCTCTAACTTCCCCGTCATATTTCTTATATAGGTCGTGATACCACAGAATCAGTTTCTCCAAATTCATGTCATTAAGCATATGCCGGGCTTCTTGCAGTGAATTCCCCACACCAACAAGTATGCCCCTGAATACGGCGATGTATACATGCCGGCCTGTAACTTCCGAACACTTATTACAAAATAATTCTTCCTTAACAATTCTAATTTCCTCTGCATGAGATATGCAGTCCTTAACATGAAAACTCGTCAACGTCCGTTCAAATGCCTTTGTCTGGGTAGAGTCTATCTTAGCCCGACAGTTCGGACAGAGGTATGGTTTATCAAAATAGATCGTGTCAAACATTCCCATGCTATCTACTCCTCTTAGAAGAAAATATATAATTACCCTATCTCACAATAAGAACTGCAACAACAGGAGGCGGTTCCGGACATATGAGTGCAACCGGTGTCAGCTATGCAAGCTTACATTTAATATCGTGATTATTCTTCCCATTCACTCGAAAAAGCTTATCGCTCTCGATCGGCTGATTGACCGGAATCGCCCTGACCCCGGCAATTTCAGCAATTGCCCCGTCACTGTATTGCAATGAATATACACAAAAAGCGGCTTTTCAGGCAATAGAAAAATCCGGCGGGTTTTAATTAAAGATGTCTTTGTAAGAGGAGAAACGGGAGACTCCTCCTTACACTCCCCTATTTATCTTTTCATCTCCCGTCGTTATAACTGCACTCACTTCATCTTTAATCCCGGATATCCCCTTTTTAAAGTTCCTGATTGCCTCGCCCATCCCTTTTCCTATTTGAGGTAATTTTGTGGCCCCAAACAGGACAAAAATAATCAAGAAAACTATCACCAGTTCCTGTGTTCCAAGTCCAAACATAACTCAACTCCTTTCTTCTATTGTCTCGATAAATAAAGCTAACAGGCACATGCTTCTTCTACAGAGATGCTGATCTGCGACGTGACCTTTTGCCCGTTCTCATCCTCGACGCGGACGACCACTATATAAACACCTTGAGTGAACGTGTGCTGGACTTCCTTCCCCTCGGCGCTTTCACCGTCGCCGAAGCTCCACTGTATTGACTTGATCTTTCCGCTGCCGCCGCTGATGACCGCCCTGAAATTTACGGTATACGGGGCGTCTCCTCTCCTGTTCTTTACGCCCCCGATCTTTATCTTCAGCGGGCCGCCGGTAGAGACGGTTTCTTCTTCAATAAGCAGACTGCCGCCCAGCCTTTTTGAAGTCTTCAATAAGGCTTCCTTTGTCTTGTCGGGCATCGGCGCAGGGACAGGGGGGATGCCGCCTGCCTCCAGAATCGCTTGTTGTCCTTCTTCCACCCTTACCCTGTCTGTTCCAAGATAGACGACCGTTCTCCCGATGAGAGACCAGAGCGTAAATTTTTTCCCCGCCTCATCAAGCTTTAGCGCAAATTCAGAGCCCTGCGACATAACAGGGACATTCCCGGCCCTTACTTCAAACTGTGTGAATATATGGTCCGGGACCTGCGCCTTCGCAAATATTCGCCCTTTCTCCAGGGTAACTAATGACTGTTCCAATTTTCTGTCTCCCTCATAAATGACTCCGTTCATAGCAAGGATCGTCTCAGGATATATCTCCATGATGCTTCCGTTTGACCATGTAAGGACAGCAGCGGAATTCTCTTTGACGGCAATTTTATCATCCCGCTGTATAATATCGCCTTCTTTTAACAGCCCGCCGTTTCTTGTCACAGTCCCGTCAATACGCGTGGCCCTGACCTCGGAGGCGTCCTGAGCATAGACGGAGATAATGCTGTTACATACAACGCTGTAAAGGAAGAGGATTACGATTAGTGATGGTTTGATAAAGTTCATTTTTATTAAAAGCCTCCTGTTTTTTTAAAACTCAAATTCCGCTCCGAGGACAATCTTTGAGGCAGGGTCCGCCTTCTGTCCGTCAGCCTGCTGATAGACCGCTCCGGGCACGAAATACCCGGCCTCCGAGAAGCCCGTCAGGCGGTTCTTGAAAATCGGGAAATTGATATCAAGGTCAAGTCCCCAGCCGATATCTCTTGTCTTTTCCGTTGAAAGAGACGTCCCTCTGCTCCAGTCTATGCCGGGCACGGGTCCCTGTCCTTTAAAGACGGCCTCGGTAGTCCAATATTTTGTAAATGCAAGACCCGTCCGCAGCTCCGGCACAGGCTCAAGGCCTATTACCGCCCTGCCGAATGTTACATTGGCAAGGCTGCTGTCCCAGAGAAAGTATCCGGCCCTTAAGTCCTCGCTGAATATATTGCCGAACTTCCTCCGGTCCTTGCATAGAAACAGGCCCCTGAAATTTTTATAATCAGCGTCTGTTGGATCATCGACCTCATTGCCTGAGCCGAGTCCTGCCTCCAGACCTGCCGAGAGCCTTCCTAAAAATCCGACATTGCCGAACTTATAATCACCCTTTGCCAGAAATGCATATGCGGAAATATCCCTCTCTCCGGAATATGAATCCGTAAGATATATTAAATCAGCCGTGTACGAGACCTTCTTCTCATCTCCTGAAATTACAAGCCCTGTCCAGAGCGGCTGAAAATCTCCGTCACGGGGCGCTGTACCGGCATTAAAATCTTTGTCAAGATTTAAATCAGGGTCCCCGGCGCGGCCTCTGTCAAATACCTTGAGGACGTACGGCTCTATGTTCAGTTCCCTCATCGGCTTTAAATTGAAGCTGAGCATATAACCGTCAAGCTTATTTGCGACACCTAATACTGCTCCTCTGTCTCCTGCAGGGCCTGCGCCGAAGT
>JACRHB010000156.1 GCA_016217725.1 Nitrospirota bacterium
CAGAGCATGTTCGAAAAGCCTCCACCGAGATCATTTGAGATTAGATGACCGGTAGCATCATCACCCTACCGGTCACTCTATTTTGAGACATTCAATTGATTGTGAGATTTTTGGGTCAGATTATTGTGAGACGTTACAATGTGGTCCCGTATGGTGTCATTTGCAATGTGATGACCGAGCGACTGGCTCACGCCCCTGAAGCCTTCGCATCTCACGGGGACAATGGGAAGGCCCAATTCCTTTGACACCTTCTTTGATACAGCCTCAATATCGTCTCCTATAAGCCCGACCGGACATTCAGAGAGTATGCCCATGCTCTTTGCGAGCGGGAATAATTCTTTTAATTCCCGCAGCGCCGCATCCAGGTTTTTATCGCCTCCATAGACAATGTCCTTCTCCTGGAAGTCTGTAGTAATATGCATTGTTCCGAATGTATCAATGCCGGTCTGCCCGTTGTAATAATTTCGCCTGGACCACCAACTGTACTGGCCGCAGCCGACCGGGCCGTGACTGATGGTTAGCTGATCTTTAACCGGCCCCCATACAACGCCCTTTGCGCCTGCGTAAGCGCACCCTCTCACGGTCATAACGCCGGGGCGCGATTTTATGTTGGATTTGACCTGACACGTGCTGCATTGTCCCGTCGGGTCATTTGCGGCAAGGTGTTTAGCCCTGTCCTTTTTCGCCTTCTCAGGATATAGGTTGAGAACCTCCTCTATCATCTTTTGTGTATCTTTAATCGCCGTGCTCACGTTTCCTCCGTTTCTTAGTGTCAGTGAATAGTGTCAGTTGAGGTTTTTTTGCTGACACTGACACTAACCACTGACACTATTTTTAAACCGCCGCTTCTTCATTCTCCAATATCCCGAAATCCATGAGCAGTTGTTCAAGCTCGTCCATGCTTAACGGTGTGGGGATAACAAGGTCTTTGTTTTCCGCCATCTTCTTTGCAAGCTCCCTGTATTCATCAGCCTGCGGATGGTCAGCCGAATATTCGATGACGGTCATTCTCCTTAATTCCGCCCTCTGCACCTGGTTGTCTCTCGGCACAAAATGGATCATCTGAGTGCCGAGCTTCTTTGCAAGCTCCGAAATCAGCTCATATTCTTTGTCAGTCTTCCTGCTGTTGCAGATAAGCCCGCCGAGCCTTACGCCTCCGCTTTGCGCGTATTTAAGAATGCCCCTTGAGATATTGTTTGCGGCATACATAGCCATCATCTCTCCAGAGGTAACTATATAAATCTCCTTTGCCTTACCCTCCCTGATAGGCATTGCAAAACCTCCGCACACAACGTCACCCAATACATCATAAAATACAAAATCGAGGTCGTCGCCGTATGCGCCGTTTTCCTCAAGGAAGTTTATCGCAGTGATAACGCCGCGTCCCGCGCATCCGACGCCTGGCTCCGGCCCTCCTGACTCAGCGCATTTAATACCTCTGTACCCGGTTAAAAGCACCTCTTCAATCTCAAGGTCTTCCACTGTGCCGCGTTCCCTTGCCATGTCCATAACCGTTGCCTGCGCCTTTTTGTGCAGTATCAATCTCGTTGCATCCGCCTTCGGATCGCATCCGACGATCATGCATTTGTAGCCTGCCTCAGAAAGTCCCGCGACCGTGTTCTGAGTTGTCGTTGATTTGCCGATGCCGCCTTTGCCGTAAATCGCTATTTGTCTCATTCAAAGATCTCCTTTCATGATTTGTCCTGCAATTTGTTTAATGCTTAAAGCTAAAACCATGCCAGCTCCGAACATGCTGATTTATAAGGGGAGCTGAATTTAAAATCAGTACAATAATGGTTTACTTAAGACACTTTTGTGGAAAAAGCAAATCTACATGAAGGAGGGAGATGAGTTATTAACAGTCTCAAAATAGTATTTACACGCTATCGCCCGTTGTTCGTCATGCCCGAAGCCTGCCCTCGAATGTCGTAATCGGGGGTTCTTAATCGGGCATCCAGAGACTAAAAACTACTGGATTCCCGCTAAAAACATGCGGAAATGACATACTGGAGTGTGCATTCTATTATGAGACGATTATTAAATTTTATCGGGCAGCATGTGTCTGATTATCTTGCCCTCAACGAGGTAAACGACCATCTCGGCGATGTTTGTAGCATGATCCGCGATACGCTCGAGATACTTTGAAACGTACGTTATCTTGACGGCGCGTGAAACCGTCCTCGGGTCCTGTATCATGAAGAAGAGGAGCTCATTGAACACCTGATAGTTGAGCTGATCGACCATGTCGTCGCGCGTCAGAACCTCCTTTGCCAGGGCCGCGTCCCTTTTTACGAATGCGTCGAGCGAATCTCTCAGCATGCCCTGCGCTATCTCCGCCATCCTCGGTATATCTATATACGGTTTGAGCTGCGGCTCTTCGTTCAGCTCCAGCGCCCTTTCGGCAATGTCTACGGAGAGGTCTCCGGCCCTTTCAAGGTCCGTCGTGATCTTCATGGCGGTGGTTATCAGTCTTAAGTCTCCGGCGCGCGGCTGTCTCAGCGCGATCAATCTTATGCAATCCTCATCTATCTCTACGTCAAGTGTATTAAGTATCCGGTCTCTGTCTATCGTTTCCGCGGCAAGCGTGGAATTCCTCTCAACAAGCGATTTAACGGCGTCGCTTATAGCTTTCTCCACCAGCGAGCCGAGTTTTAAAACCTTTTCTTTGAGAGCGTCAAGCTCTTTTTCAAATACCGTGGACATGTCTCCTCCTTACTTAAGTACAGAAGTGCAAAAGGGCGACAGCGCAGCAGTCTGAAGACTGAAATACAATAACTTTTTCACTTCTGCACTTTTCCTCTTTTGCACTCTTTATCCAAACCTTCCTGTAATATATTCCTCCGTCAGCTTATTGGACGGCGCAGTGAATATCTTGTCGGTCTTATCAAATTCGATTATCTCGCCGAGATACATGAAAGCGGTGTAATCCGACACCCTCGCCGCCTGCTGCATGTTGTGGGTGACGATTATTATCGTCACCTCGTTCTTTAATTCTATAATAAGCTCCTCGATCTTTGAAGTCGCGGTAGGATCCAGGGCGGACGTGGGCTCGTCAAAAAGGAGAATCCTCGGATCCGTTGCAAGCGCCCTTGCTATGCATAGTCTTTGCTGTTGACCGCCTGAAAGGTCAAACGCAGAGTTGTTGAGCCTGTCTTTCACCTCGTCCCAGAGCGCCGATCCCCTTAATGATTTTTCGACGGCTTCATCAATGAGGCCTTTCTTCTTGACGCCCCTCACCCTGAGACCGTAGGCGACGTTTTCGTATATTGATTTGGGGAAGGGGTTCGGCTTCTGAAAGACCATGCTTATCTGCATCCTGATCTCGATCGGATCCACCGAAGGCGAAATGATGTTGAGCTTTTCGGGATAGATTATTATCTCTCCTTCGTACCTGTTGTGCGGATAAAGGTCGTGCATGCGGTTGAAACACCTGAGGAACGTGGTCTTACCGCAGCCCGAGGGACCGATAAGCGCAGTGACCCGTCTCCGGGCTATCGGCAGATTAACGTTCTTTAGAGAATGCAAAGCGCCGTAGTAGAAGTTCAGGTTCTTTGACTCGGCTTTTAAATCTTCTGAAATCGTAACTGTCATTATTTACCTTTCCCCAATCATCATTGCGATTTGTCTATGTCATTCCAGCTTGTCTGGAATCTTTTTGTAATAAGGATTCCGAACAAGTCAGAATGACAAATAAGGGACTGGATTCCCGCTTTCGCGGGAATGACATACTTCATCATTCCTGCACTTCCTGACTCCATTACTTTACCCTCACCATTTTATCTTCTTCCTGAATCTGTACCTGATATAAATCGCAGCGGCATTCATGAGCAATGTCATGCACAATAGCACAATGCCTGCCGCAGCAGCATTAACGTGAAACTCCTGCTGGGGTCTCGATACCCAGTTGAATATTTGAATCGGCATCACGGTAAACGGGTCAAACAGCCATTTGAAAGAGATGAACGGGAAATCCGATGACACAGGCGGCGTCGGTAGAAAGGCGATAAACGTCAGAGCGCCTACGGTGATTATCGGCGCCGTCTCTCCTATGGCCCTCGAAAGGCCGATTATTATTCCGGTGAGGATTCCGCCCGTGGAATAAGGGATTATGTGCCACCATACGGTTTGCCATTTTGTCGCGCCCAGTGCATATGAAGCCTCTCTTATCGAATTAGGTATCGCACGTATAGCTTCTCTCGTTGCCATGATGACCATCGGCAGGATCAGCAGCGCAAGCGCAAGTCCGCCCGTGAGGACGCTTTCTCCGAATTTGAAAAAGTACACAAACATCCCGAGGGCAAGAAGTCCGTAAATGATGGACGGAACGCCCGCAAGATTCGCAATGTTGATCTCGATGATATCGGTCAGCCAGTTCTTCTTTGCATATTCCTCAAGGTAAATACCTGCGGCAACCCCGAGCGGGATCGCGGCAAATGCCGTGACGAGCATGATGAGCAGCGTCCCGACCCATGCAGAGAGAATTCCCGCCTCTTCAGGGAACCGTGAAGGGAAAGAAGCAAAGAATTTATAACTTATCCTCGGAGCGCCTTCCATAAACAGGTCGGCAATGAGCGCAAAAAGCAGCGCAAGCCCCACAAAGGTGGACAACAGCCCGAGCACCCGGAAGGAATAGTCTTTAAATTTGTTGAACGCTATGCGTTTTTTAATGTCTTTCATAAATAAAGTTAAAAGTTAAGAGTTGAAAGTTAAGGAATGTGCTTCTTATCTTTTCACTTTTCACTTTCAACTTTTCACTTTCAACTGTCTTTAATACGCTTCCCTTATCCTCTTTCTTAACCAGAATCCTATTATGTTGAAAAACAGCGTCATCAGAAACAGCGTCATGCCTGCGGCGA
The DNA here is from genome assembly GCA_016217725.1 of Nitrospirota bacterium. Taxonomy (GTDB): domain Bacteria; phylum Nitrospirota; class Thermodesulfovibrionia; order UBA6902; family UBA6902; genus SURF-23. Next base: position 4,857 of record JACRHB010000156.1, read on the forward strand.
ATATCGTCTTATATTCTATGGTCCCGTGCGGGACGTCGCCGAGGCTGACCTGTACGATATACGAAGTCAAAGTCTGAACCGGCTCCATAGGGTTGAAGGTGAAATTCGGCATCATGCCTGCCGCAATTGCAACAACCATTGTCTCTCCGATGGCCCTTGATATACCCATGATGAAGGCCGCAGCGATCCCGGAGAATGCAGCAGGAATCACAACCTTGAACGCCGTTTGAAGCTTTGTCGCGCCCATTGCATACGAGCCTTCCCTGATATACATCGGGACCGCCTTCATGGCGTCTTCGCTTACCGAGCTTACATACGGAACTATCATAACCCCCATTATTATCCCCGGGCTGATTGCATTGAATCCTGAAAGGTCAGGCAGAAGCTCCTGCAAAAGAGGCGTCAGAAAAAGGAGTGCAAAATAGCCGTATACAACAGTCGGCACTGCCGCCAAAAGCTCAAGCACCGGCTTTATTGTCTCCCTTAACCTGTGAGGGGCGTATTCGCTTAAATATATCGCGGAAATCAAACCAACGGGCAGAGCAACCGACAGCGCAATAGAGGTGATTAAAAGCGTGCCTGACACAAGGGGCAAGATACCGAACCTGGGGTCTGCAAAGAGAGGCGTCCATACGGTTCCGGTCAGGAATTCCGTTACCGGCACTGCCATGAAAAATCCGAAGGACTCATACGCCAGTATAATAACTATGCCCAGCGTGATGAATACGGATGAAACGGCGCTGAGAAATAAACCCGTCTCAATGATGCGTTCCCTGATTTTCTGCGCTGACTTCTTCACTTCCCGCCTTCCATCTTGAGCAAGTCCTCTATCTTCACCCCTACTTTTGCTTCGCCGCCGAACATTGTGCCGGTCTTGCCTTTTGCAAACCTTTCCTCGGCAAGCTTGTAGGCATTTGCAGGAAGCGGGATGTATTTGACCTGTTTTACGAGCTTCGGGGCATTCTTTAAATAGAATTCCACAAACTCCTTCATTTCAGGTTTGGACATGGAGCTTTTATTCACATAGATGAATATCGGCCTGGAAAGCGGCTGGTACGTGCCGTCCATGACCGTCTTTTCAGACGGAAGGACCGGTCCCTGTCCGCCGTCAATCGGCACAAGCTTCAGCTTGCCTTTGTTCTCCTCATAATACGCAAGTCCGAAATAGCCTAACGCGTTTTTGTCGCCTGTTATCCCTTGTACGAGTATGTTGTCGTCTTCGCTTGCGGTGAAATCGCCTCTTGAGGCCTTTGATTTTCCGACAACCGCCTCCGTGAAATAGTCGAACGTGCCGGAATCAGCGCCCGGACCGAAGAGCTTCAGCGACGTGTCAGGCCATTCGGGTCTCACTTGGTTCCACTTCTTGACCGTTCCCTGCGCGGCAGGCTCCCACATCTTTTTCAGGTCTGCGACCGTCAGTGAATTCACCCATGTGTTTTTCATATTCACCATCACCGCAAGCCCGTCGTATGCAACAGGAAGCTCAATATATTCAATCTTCTGCTCCGCGCAGGCGTCCATCTCTTTCTTCAAAATCGGTCTTGAGGCGTCGGAAATATCTATCTCGCCCCTGCAGAATTTTTTGAAGCCTCCGCCGGTCCCTGAAATGCCTACTGTCACCCGTACACTACCTCTTTTGGCTGCCTGGAATTCTTCAGCAACCGCCTCCGTAATAGGGTAGACGGTGCTTGAGCCGTCGATCTTTACCGTCTTGTCTTCAGCAGATGCTGAAGTTGATATGGCCGTTGCAATCATCATGACGGCAGCCATGCATGAAAAGATTTTTTTGAACATTTTAAACCTCCTGGTTAAAAATTAGCATATTGGGGTAGGTCTGAATAAATTCAGACCCCGTCCGTTAATCGACGGTTTAATGATAGCAAAGATTTGTTACAGGAATATTAAGGGAGTGTTAAATTTTAAGGATGGTAGCGCTCTCCCGCGCGGGGAGCGACCTCTCATAGCTGCATTATACATCATGGTTATCCTGTTTCAATCCACGCTCCCGCGCGGGGAGCGACGCGTTTCAAGTTCGGAAATCCTCTTGTCCGAATAGTTTCAATCCACGCTCCCGCGCGGGGAGCGACTTGAACTTAAACATAAAACCTCCTTCCCGACTTCATATATAAACCAGCAAGCTAAAAAAGAAAACGCAGCAAAAACAAGAGATTAAGACAGGGAAGGCGGAAAAGCCCGATGTAGTGCCTAATGGCATAATATATATTGACTTAATTTATTTTCTCTGATATA
>JACRHB010000157.1 GCA_016217725.1 Nitrospirota bacterium
AGATTTGATGCCCGATATTTGCTTACGCCCATGTCCCTTCTCTCTCCCTTAGAAATATTTGAACTGCGTTAAGATTTGAAGGTGTTCTTTTATACCATAAAATATCCGACGGCTGTCAAGATGTTTTTTGGGGGGAGGGGCGGCGTTTAAAAACTCACAGCCTCTTTTCCGCCATGTCAAGGACGCCGATTATCTTATCGACGATCAGCTTCATTACCTTTTCGCCTTTCCCGGCGCTCGCCTTTGCAGGATTTCCCCATACACCCCCGCGCCAGTATTTCAGTTTGTCCCGAACTATAAACGGCTTCGGGAAATCAGGGTATTCTTCCCTGGATCGTCCCTTGACCAGCTCCGGCGCAAGGCAAAGGACCAGCGACGTTTCGATCTCCCCTGCGTGAGAGTCGTTAGCCGTTTCAGCAAGCTCTGAAAGTTCTTTACGCAGCACGTCATAAGGACAAAGGACGGTCATCTTTACCCCCTTCAGCTCGTCAACCAAAATCTCGGCCGCTTCTTTCAAGGCAAACGAATGCAGTCCTCCGCCGTGGCCCGTTAAGAGAAAGAAATTTCGGAGCCCTTTTTTATACGCATCTCTCACGATATCTGAAGTAATCCTTCTCAACGTTTCCGGAGTTATACTTATCGTGCCGGGATGCTGACTTGTGGAAGTGCATACTCCGTAATAGACGGGAGGCGCAAGAAAGACTTTCCTTTTTTGAACAACGCGCTTGAGCGCTTCATATATGATTAAAGTGTCCGTGTTCAGCGGCAGATGATTTCCGTGCTCTTCAACCGTGCCGAACGGGAAGATGATCGTCTTCGTTTTCTTAAGATGCTTCTTAAATTCAGCCATTGTCATATTTTCAAGCAGCATGATTGCCTCCTAAAGAAGTTATGGAGTAGCGTTGGGGTTTATCCCCAACGAAATAATCGCCCCCAATAAATGAGGGCGCTACCTACTTCATCACTTCATATTATATGCTATACTCACTTTTATTATGAAACTCATCGTCCTGGGAAGCGGGACCTGCGTGCCTTCATTGAAAAGGAATGCCCCCGGTTATTATTTGGAGGCGGAAGGCTTTCAGATAATTGTAGACTGCGGCAGCGGCGCCCTGCTTCAACTTGAGAGGGCGGGAAAGAGCTACAAAGACGTCGATGCGGTGTTCATCACTCATAAGCATCCCGACCACTTTGCAGACCTGATGCCTTTAATCCATGCGCTCCTCGCCACGCCGAAATTTAAAAGAGAAAAAGACCTTTTCATCATTGCGCCGAAAGGATTCAATGAATATTATGACAAGGCAATCGGCTCCATTTTCGGAAAGCCTGAAGATTTTTCCATTCAATTGATGGAAATGGAAGATAAAATGAACTTCGGACCGTTTTATGTATTCTTTGCGAAAACCGTTCATGCAAAAGACAGCATCGCCTACCGGTTTGAATATAAAGACAGGTCGGTCGTCTTTACAGGGGATGCGGATTACGATCATGGCATCATTCAACTCTCAATAAACGCCGACCTTCTCATCGCAGACTGTTCGTTCCCCGATTCAATGAAGGCGCCGAAACACCTCAGCGCAAAGGAGTGCGGCCTTGTCGCAAAAAAGGCAGATGTGAAAAAATTGCTCCTGTCGCACCTTTATCCGGCGGACACACCCGATGTTGACAGAGTCAAAGAGGCGCAGGAAGTTTTTGACGGAGAAGTCGTCCTGGCGGAGGATTTGATGGAGCTCGAGATTTAAGATATAGAGATTATCCGTTCGGATATGGATAATATTGGAATATGAAAATCTTTTACTCGCCCAAATGTCTTGAATATTCACAGCCCGGCCACCCGGAGTCTCCTGCAAGAGTTGCGGCTACTTACAATTATCTCAAAGAGAAGGGCTATGAATTTACGGAACCCTCTCCCTGCACGGATGAAGACGTTCTTCCGGCTCACACAAAAGAGCTTCTCGGCAGCGTCAGGAAGGAAAGCTTTTTTGATTTCGATACGCCTGCATTTACAGGAATATATGAAATTGCAAAATTAGCAGCAGGAAGCGCTATTGAGGCCGCAATGCATTGTTTAAACACCGGGGAGAAAGCCTTCTCTCTCATGCGCCCGCCGGGGCATCATGCGACAAGGAGCGCTCTCGGCGGCTTCTGTTATTTCAATAACATAGCGATTGCCTCATTAAAAGCGAAAGAGAAAGCCGGAAAGATCGCAATCGTGGATTTCGACTGCCATCACGGCAACGGCACCGAAGATATCCTCTTCGGTAAAGAAGATTTCCTGTATCTCTCACTGCATCAAAGCCCTCTGTATCCCGGCACGGGACTCAGAAGCAGGGAAAACTGCATCAACTATCCCCTGCCTGCGCACACAAGTCCGGATGAATATCTGGCGGCGCTGAAAGACGGGCTTGCAAAGGTTGAGGAATTCAATCCCGGCCTGCTTGCGATCTCGGCAGGCTTCGACACATACAAGCTGGATCCGATCACGAGCCTTTCCCTTGAAACCGACACATACAGGAAAATCGGGAACATGCTTGCGAATCTGGGAAAGCCGACCTTCGCAGTACTTGAAGGCGGCTACAGCAGAGACCTGCCGGAATGTGTCTATCAATTTTTGATGGGGTTGGAAGAGTAATTCGGGGAGATCACAACCCCACCCTGTGCAGTTTCATGATATTGCTTTTCCCGCCGAGGGCAAAATGGGCGGCAGCGATTATTGCTATAGCATCGCCTTTCTTCACAATGCCTTTTTGAAGGAGCGCCTTCTCCGATTCGAAGATCATGTCGTCTGTGTTGCCGGGGAATTTCATAACATGCGGCTTAACTCCCCAGTAAAGGCTCATTCTTCTTCTGACATTCTCTGTGTCGGTAAAACAGATTACCGGAACCTGCGGCCTGAACTTCGAGACGAGGAGCGCGGTAAAACCGCTCCGGCTGAAGGCGACGATTGCCTTCGCATCGATATTTGACGATGACGAACAAGCAGCTTCCGCAATGGCGTGTGCAAAGGTCTTTATCTCAAAATCCCCCTGCATCCCCCTTTCCCAAAGGGGGACGATCTTCCCCTCTATTAAGAGGGGATTGAGGGGTGTGTTTCCTCCCTTTTCTAAAGGGGGGATTATTCCGTGCTCTTCAGTAAAACTGATTATCCTATCCATCATCTCAACCGCCTCAACCGGATATTTGCCTGCCGACGTCTCAGCAGAAAGCATAAGCGCATCGGCTCCGTCTAACACACCGTTGGCAACGTCCGTTGCCTCAGCCCTTGTCGGACGCAAATGCCCTGTCATGGATTCCAGCATCTGTGTTGCAATGATTACGGGCTTTAATGCGGAATTGCACAGTCCGATCAAACGCTTCTGGATCAACGGCACTTCCTCGGTAGGCAGCTCCACGCCGAGGTCTCCCCTTGCGATCATGATGCCGTCGGAGACGTCGATGATATCTTCGATGTTTTCGAGGGCCTGACGGGTCTCTATTTTTGCAATTACCGGGATGTCGGACCTCTGCTTTTTCAGAAAGTTTTTGACCTTCAGAATATCTTTCTTTGAGCACACAAAAGAAAGCGCTATATAATCAACGCCCAGCTTTATCCCGAATGAAAGGTCGTCCATGTCCTTCTTTGTAAACGTGGAGGCGGAGATCCTGACGTTGGGCAGGTTAACGCCTTTCTTCTCTTTCAGTATCCCGCCCTCAATAACCTCTGCGGTCAGCCGGTCTTTTTCTTTTTTTATGACTCTTAATTGAATCAACCCGTCGTCTATCAGAACGGCGCTGCCGGTTTTTAAATCCTTCATGAGATGAGGGTACTGAATCTGAACCAGCTTATCGCTGCCTAAAATATTTTTTGTGGTAAGCTTCAGTGCCGAGCCTTTTTCGATCCTGACGGCGCCGTCTTTAACAGAGCCTATTCGTATCTTCAACCCCTTCAAATCCTGAAGGATGGCGACGGGCGAGCCGGATTGACGCGCACATGATCGGATGAGCTCGACCGCATTCTTATGAGTCTCATATGTGCCATGCGAGAAATTAAGCCGCGCGACGTTCATCCCGGCTTTTATCATTTGGTGAACCACGCTCTTTGAGCCGCTTGCCGGTCCTATTGTGCAGACTATCTTTGCCTTGCGCATAATATTACTCTAACGCCCCCTCACCCTAACCCTCTCCCGCGAGTGGAGAGGGGACTTTCAAAATTCATCCACTCCGCTTCTTTTCCCCGCAGGCATGCGGTATGCTTCTGCCACTTTTCCCCTCTGCCTTTGAAATCGGAGCGGTAGTGCGCTCCCACGCTCCCTTTTCTGAGGAGGGCTGAAGCGGCCATCAGATCGGCGACGGTCAGCATGTTTTTTAATTCAAAGCCCCGTCTGTCCTCAAAAGGCATATTCATGATCGGGCGTTTTTTGTCGAGCCACTTTTTAGCAATGCAGAGCGATTCATCACAGCGTATAATCCCTGTTTTGTTCCACATTATCTGCCTAAGAGTGCTTCTTGTCTTTTCAATATCAAGGGACGACATCGGGGCCGCATTGCTTGTCGCCGCTGCATGAGCGCCCGGCGCGGTAATATCTATTCTTTCTTCCTCAATATATTTCACCGCCCTTCTCCCGGTCCTCGCTCCATAGACGAGTCCCTCAAGCAGGCTGTTTGAGGCCAGGCGGTTTGCGCCGTGAACGCCGGTGCAGGCCACCTCGCCTGCGGCAAAGAGGCCCTTGATGGAGGTCCCGCCTTCAACGTCCGTATGAACGCCTCCCATAATGTAATGCGCGGCAGGCGATACGGGGATCATTTCTTCAGTGATGTCAACGTTGTACTGAAGACACGTGGCGTAAATAACAGGGAAGCGCTTCTTCACAAAATTCTTGTCCAGATGCATGAGGTCGAGATAAACGTGTTTGGCGTTTGTCTTGATCATCTCGGAGAGTATCGCCCTGGTTACCGCGTCTCTCGGGGCCAGCTCCGCCATTTCGTGATATTCAGGCATGAACCGTTTGCCGTGAATATTTTTTAATACCGCTCCTTCGCCCCGCATCGCCTCGCTCAGCAGAAATTGAGGAGCCGCCGGGGAATAAAGCGTGGTCGGATGGAATTGAATAAACTCCATATCGGAAATCAGGGCGCCGGCCCTGTAAGCGATTGCGATGCCGTCGCCCGTTGCGATCACGGGATTTGTCGTCCTTGAAAAAACCTGCCCGGCCCCGCCCGTCGCCAGAATTACCGCCTTTGCAAAGATATTAATGAGCGAGCCGTCTCTGAGCACGGATGCGCCGATGCATCTGCCGTTTTCTATTATCAGATCAAGGGTGAATGCAAAGTCCAGCCTCGAAACGGAAGGGAAGGACCGCGCCTTATTGATGAGAACGCGCTCGATCTCTTTGCCGGTTGCATCTCCATGCGAATGAAGGATCCGCCTCCTTGAATGAGCCGCCTCCATTGTAAAGGAGAGTTTGCTCCCCTCCCTGTCGAACTCCGCGCCCCATGATATCATCTCCAGTATAAGCCCGGGGCCTTCTTCAACCAGTATCCTTACCGCCTCCTCCCTGCACAGGCCGTCACCTGCCTTTATAGTGTCCTCGAAATGAATGCATACCTCGTCTTCATCGCTCAGCGCAACGGCAACTCCGCCCTGGGCATATCCCGTGCTGCTTTCGGTAGGCTTGTCTTTGGTAAGTACGAGGACGCTTCCTGCGAGAGCTGATTCTATGGCGGCCCTCAGACCCGCTACTCCGCCGCCTATGACGAGAAAATCCACCGTTTTTACGGAGGGCTTCATAATGGTAAGAATATTAAAGTATTTAAGCGGTTAAGTCAATTTTGTCCCACTGGGA
>JACRHB010000159.1 GCA_016217725.1 Nitrospirota bacterium
ACTGATGCCCTGCATGCACGGGGCCTGCTTCCCTGTGCTCCGCCGTCTCCACCTTGCGACATACACGCTGACGGCATCGCCTTTTTTATCCCCCTTATCCTTCCTCAGTCTCGTCCTGACTTTTTCCAGAACCTTCATGGTCTCTTCATCCGGGTTGTTCAATAACTCATATTGCCCAGCTAATGAGTCCTCGATCTTATGGGCAAGTAAGCCATTGCTTTGCCGGCCTGGGGCTGAGATCCCCCAAAGAACAGATGGCCTTTTTTGTGAACGAACGAGGAAGTTGGGCTAAAAGCGATAACCTTCCCGTCCGGCATATTGATTTACCCGCCCAACAGAATTCAGGATAGAATTGTAAGCGCAATTCATGATAAGATTTAAAATGATGAGTGGGGATTATCTTGAGTAAGATCGGTCAAATACAGACGCTTGTTCGCAGTGGTCTATATTATTTAACGGAACATGCTGATAACGAAGCGTCAGACGATGACTTTGATATATACGATGTGGAATATGCGATCATGACCGGAAAGATTCACAGTACCTGGCCCAAAGAAGGGAAATATGAAATTATCGGCAAATCACTTGACGGCAGACCTATCGGCGTTGTATGCCGTATTACAGGCGGAGGGAAAGTCCGCGTAATCACTGTTTATGAAAACAAACCTAAGAGATGAAAGGGGGTAATTTAATGGGATTCTGGGAAGGTGAAAAATGCGAATACTGCAATGGCGCGATAGTGGAGAAAATCGCGGATATACCGCGCAAGTTTAAAGGGAAATATATTCTTATAAAAAATGTCCCCGTCGGGGTATGCAAAGAATGCGGCACCCGGTATTATGCGGCAAATGTGCTCAAGACTATTGATACAAGCATTAAAAGGCGAAAAGCAGAGAAAGAAATCTGTATGGCGGTTTATTCATACTGATAAAATTGCCACCTTTTTCTCCATCCCCGTTAAGGCGTGAGACGAATCCCAATTTCTTTCCGTTAGTGAAGGTAACTTTTGCCAAATAATTTCATCCTGTTTATACTATTCGTCATTGGAGTTATTTCCCTATGCGCCTCATCCATACCATAAAAGACATGCAGGCGTTAAGCCGAATGCTCGGGGCCGGGAAGAAGACGATCGGCCTTGTCCCTACAATGGGGGCGCTTCATGAAGGTCACCTGAGTCTTGTAAGGCGTTCAAAAGATGAAAACGACATTACAGTCCTAAGTATATTCGTAAACCCGACACAGTTTGGGCCTGCCGAAGATTTCAAACAGTATCCACGGAACGTTGAAGGAGATTTGGCAAAGCTTTCTCCCTATAACGTTGATGCTGTCTTTCTTCCCGGAGCTGAAGATATGTATCCCGAAGGCTTTTCCACATCTGTCAACATCGGCGGCATCGGTGAAATTCTCTGCGGCGCTTCGCGCCCGGGGCATTTCAACGGTGTGGCGACCGTAGTCGCAAAGCTTTTCAATATCGTTATGCCCCACAGGGCGTATTTCGGGCAAAAGGATTTTCAGCAGACGGTAGTTATTAAAAAATTGGCGGAAGATTTAAGCTTCGACATAAATATTATCGTATGTCCTACGGTCAGAGAGCCGGACGGTCTTGCGATGAGCTCAAGGAACGGCTATTTAAATATTGAAGAAAGAAACGGCGCCGCCGTCTTATACAAGGCCTTGAAACTCGGAGAGGATTTGATTTTATCAAAAGGGATGAGTGATGTATCATATGTCAAATCCGAAATGAAGAACCTTATCAATGCGGAGCCGCTTGCAAGAATTGATTATGCAGAGATTGTAAATGTGCGGAATCTTGAAACAGTAGAGAAAATTGAAACCCCTGTGGCAATATGTATTGCGGTAAAGGTCGGCAGGACGAGATTGATTGACAATATGATTGTGGAGAAAAAGTAGAGTGTTAAAGGAAGATCTATCCAGGCGTGCAGCGCATTACATAAAAATAGCCGCAGAGCAGCTCGACACTGAAAACAAAGAGCTTTCAAAGGAGGCTGAGGAGCACCTTTTGACTTATGACTGGCCGGGCGGAGAGAAAGAGCTTGAAACCGCGGTAAAGAGGGCGTGCATTTTGTCTGAAGAGCCGGCGCTCCAGATAGAAGATTTTGATTTGAAGCAGAGGCAGGCAAAGTCCATCGGAAAATTCGTCGAGGCCAGGCTCAAAGGCTTTATGCGGAATATAAAGCGCTTCGAAAAATTCAATCTGTATGACATGGTCATACCGGAAGTTGAGAGATCGCTTATTACAATGGTATTAAAAGAAACAAACGGCAACCAGATCAAAACGGCAAAGATACTCGGCATAAACCGCAATACGTTGAGGAGCAAGATAAAAAAGCTGGGGATAAAGGTGAAGGGCAAAGAGGGCTTGTAGCAAGTAGGCGTTCAGCCTACTTAGAGCCTGTCCATTGTAACGTCTCACAATAATCTGACCCAAAAATCTCACAATCAATTGAATGTCTCAAAATAGAGTGACCGGTAGGGTGATGATGCTACCGGTCATCTAATCTCAAATGATCTCGGTGGAGGCTTTTCGAACATGCTCTG
>JACRHB010000155.1 GCA_016217725.1 Nitrospirota bacterium
GATTAAATCTCAAAACTCAACTCCGTCTTAATAATAACACAATAGTGAAGATACAGGCGATAAGGCCTTAGGGCGGACTGATTGTTTGTGCCTCACCGGAGGTCTATAAAAAATCACTGTACCTTCTGCTCCTCTTTGACTTGAACAAGGGGAAAAGCACGGCGGCGGCGGCGGTCGTATAAACAACTTCTATGATCGGGATGCTCCACGGTCTGCCGGCGTAGGAGACTTTTGAGAAAGTCTCGAGACAAACGTATACCGATAAAATATTGAGCAATGAAAAAATCGATATCATCACGGTGCTTATAAACCTATTCCATTGAAAAAGATTTTCTTTGACTGCGCTTATAAGGTAAGCAGTGAGCGCCTTGCTGATGACATTGGGGCCGAGTATAAACCCGCCTGCGGTATCGATAAGCAAACCCGTCAAAGCGCCGTATGTCACCCCTTTGAGCTGTCCGTGCCTGACCGCATAAAAACACACAAGGACGAACGCGAGATCAGGTTTTACCCCGTGGAAGAAAACGGATTGTACAGCCAGGGCGATATAAGCAAGAAGGATATATATTATGAATGTTCTCATTTGAATTTATTTCTCAAAAATCTCCGCTTCCCGTTGCAATGCTTCGCCGGCAACGGGAACCGCAGCCTCTTTGCCAAAGAGGGGAACACACCCCTTAATCCCCTCTTTTTAGAGGGGAAGTCTCGCATATTGCCTCCCTCACTTCTTGCCGTTCATCTCTTCAGCACCACAACCTCTTCCACGGTATTCAGGTTCTGCGCAAGCTCCACTTCAATCAACTGAAACGCCTCTCCGCCCTCTCTATCCACGGAGCTGGCGGCGCCTATTAAAAGCCCTTCGGGAAATATCCTGTCAAGCCCGGAAGTTATTACGTTTTCGCCCGGCTGCACCTCGAAATCTCTTGAGACATATTTCAAAAAGCATTTTCCGTCACCGCTTCCCTCGAGGATCCCTTCTATCCTCGAAGACTCCAGCCTGACGGCGACCGAGGAATTAACGTCGGTTATCAAAATGACATTTGCGCTTTCGCTGGAAACCCTGTGAACCCTTCCCACGAGCCCGAGAGGAGTGACCGCTATCATATCCTTGGCGATACCGTTTATTGATCCTTTGTTTATCCATAGGATGTTAAACCAGTTGCCCGGATCCCGCGCAAAGACCTCGGCGGCGGTGACGTAGTCGGACCTTTGCAATTTAAGCTGCAGGATATTACGAAGTCGCTCATTTTCTGAGGCGGCTTCTTTATATTTGAGTCTTTCCGCTTCGCACTTATTCAGCCTGTCGGAGAGACTCCTTTCTTCTCCGCTTTTTCCGATAAACGGGATATAGTCTAAAACGCTTAACGCTGCCGAGCCGCCCTGCTCCAGGACCTTCAGGGGATAGAGTGTGAAGTCGAATAAAGGTCTTTCGCCTTTAATGCTCTGGAATGTGAGCAGTGCAAATATGAAGAGAATAAATAGGGCGAAGAGGATGAATTTATTTCTAAGCATATAAATTAGTTGTTAGTTGTTGGTTTTTAGTTGTTAGCCCAAAGATAAGCCAACTAACAACTTACAGTTTAAATTGTCACCCTTCCTTCTTTTTAACTAACAACTAACAACTAAAAACTAAAAACTTTTTAGATGGTCACCCTTCTTAAAATGTCCAGCTCGTCCAGCACCTTGCCGACGCCTTTGACGACTGCGGTAAGAGGGTCTTCGGCGACGATCACGGGAAGGCCGGTCTCATGTCTCAACAGGGCGTCCAGCCCTCTCAGCAGGGCGCCGCCTCCTGCAAAGACGATCCCCCGGTCGACGATATCCGAGGAAAGCTCCGGAGGGGTGTTTTCAAGGGCCACCTTGATTGCATTTATGATCACCGTTACGTTTTCGCTCAAGGCGTCCCTGATCTCTTCCTCATATATGGTGACCGTCTTCGGAATTCCTGAAACGAGGTCTCTCCCCTTAACTTCCATTGTCCTGTTCTCCTCGTCGACTTTAAAGGCGGAGCCGATCTGTTTTTTAATGAGCTCCGCGGTCCTCTCGCCGATGAGTATCCTGCCTTTGTTCTTGATATGGTTTACTATCGCCTCATCCATCTTGTCGCCGCCCATCCTCACGGCCTTGCTGTACACGACGCCGTGAAGCGAGATGACCGCAACGTCCGTGGTGCCGCCCCCTATGTCGACTATCATGTTGCCGACCGGCTCTCCGATGGGCAAACCGACGCCGATGGCCGCAGCCATAGGCTCTTCAATAAGGTATATCTCTCTTGCTCCCGAGGCCTGCGCCGCGTCTTTTACCGCCCTCTGCTCCACCTGCGTTATGCCGGACGGAACTCCGATGGCGATCCTCGGAGAGATAAAGCTCTTCCTGTTGTGCACCTTCCTGATGAAATACTTTAGCATCTCGCCGGTCTTGTCGAAATCGGCGATAACGCCGTCCTTAAGCGGTCTCATCGCGACTATGTTCGCAGGAGTTTTGCCTAACATCTTCTGCGCCTCTACCCCGACCGCTATGACCCGGTCCTTCTGGATTGCCACTACGGACGGCTCATTGCAGACAATCCCCTTGCCTTTTACAAAAACGAGCGTGTTGGCCGTTCCCAGGTCTATCGCAAGGTCGCTCGAAAAATATCCGAGAATTTTATGGAACATCTAAACCTCCCTGTCTTTCCTCAATAACGTGTGTCTTCGCAAGCTCGTCGCCGAGCCTCATGCCTTCTTCACTGCCTAACAGCACAAGGCTTTCAAAAAGCACGACGACTATTACTACAATAGAAGAAAATATCCAGCCTATCAAAGGGATCACGTTCAGCATCCCGAACAGGATAAAGCCGACGCCGAACGGGAAATTCCTCAGGATCGATTCTTTGAAAGTGCAAGCCGCCGCTTTATCCGTATTATTAAAAATGATTACCCTGAGTCCGATAAGTTTTTTGCCGACGCTCCTGCCTTCAAACAATCCGTCCGCAATTAAAAGGTATGTCAGTCCGGCAAAAAATCCGACCTTCGGTATTACTTCATACAAGGCGGCGACTAGGATAAAATCGATCGTCCTGGCTATAATCCTGTTTAAAAATCCCGCTTTCCCTAATTCCTTAGGCTCACTGATCGGTTGATCAAAAAGTGATTCGGATACAGTCATTTAAATTCCATTGATACTACCAAATAGCCTGTTTTATTTCAACTTATCAAAAAAACAATTCACCACAAAGGACGCAGAGGAAAAATGAAGTTGTTTTCCGTGCTCTCTGTGGTTTTAAATCCTTTCAATTTGTCAGGGCAGGTTTGCCGGCAATCCTCTGCCGAGCTCAATCGCCTTCAATAATCTTTTAGCATATCCGCGCTCAATTTTAAATCCGTAATTCTCAGCAAGCTTTAAAGACTTTGAAAATGCGATCACGGCACTGTCTTTCCTGCCCGATAAATATTCGAGCTCGCCGGTTCCGAGGATGCAGTAAATTTGACCCCGTGGGTCTTTGGTCTGTTTAAAAAAGCTCTCCGCCTCTTTGAAGCTCTTCAAGGCCTTCCCGTATTCTCCAAGCATCATGTAGGAGGTCCCGACGCTCCAGAGCGTATATGCGTAGCTGACCCTGTCGCCGATTTGTTTGTACAAGGTCTCCGCTTTTTTGAAATAACGGAGGGCGTTACTGTAATCGCCGTTCATGCGGCAAACGTTGCCCAGACCGCAAAAGGAATATGCGAGCCCGAAGCGGTCTTTTAAGCCTTGAAAGCTTTTGTTGGCCGACGAATAAAACTTTCCCGAGTCGCCGAATTTCTCCGCGATCCTCGAGCTCCCGCCGAGACCGCAGTATGAATAACCGATCCCCGATTTGTCCTTCAACGCCGTAAATCTCTTAAGCGCAGAATGAAAATCCGTCAGCGCCTTCTTTATATCCCCCTTTATCCTGTACGCGCCTCCGCGCGCCCAGATGGAAAAGGCCTCTCCTTTTTTGTCGTGAAGGGTCTTGTATAATCCGTTCGCTTTGTCGATCAGCTTCAGCGCCTCTTTCCAGTCGCCGAGCGCCCTCAAGCTCAGCCCGAGACCGACCAGCGCGTCGGCCTTTGAAGTCACGTCGTCAACGGCCTCGGCAAGGTTTATCCCGTCTTCGTAATGCTCCTTCGCTTCGGTGAATTCCCCCTTGGCCCTGAACGTGTCCGCGAGGGAGATCGTGCAGTCCAGCACGCCGTTGATATCCGACGCCTTTTTGAGCTGCTTCAGCGCCTTTTGATACAAAGCGACCGCCCTGCCGTATTCGGCGGATCTCCTGTGCGCCTCCGCTTGTTGAAAAAGGGTTTTGCTCATACTCATCCGCATCTTTCCCTTACGATCCTGACAGTCTCCGTGTAATCCTTTGAATTGTAAAACGCATTGCCCATGACAACGATATCGGCTCCGGCGCGATGCACTTCCGCCACGTTGTCAACGGTCACGCCGCCATCCACTTCTATTTCAATGTTCAACTTTTTCTCATTGATGATATTTTTAAGCCGCTTGATATTGGGCAGGACTTCGGGAATGAATTTCTGCCCGCCGAAACCGGGGTTCACGGACATCAGAAGCACCATATCAACATAAGGCAATACAAATTCTAGGCTGCCGAGCGGGGTCGCGGGATTAATTGAAACAGCAGCCTTGACCCCGCATTCTTTTATGTTCTGAATCGTCCTATGAAGATGCACGCATGCCTCCGCATGGACAGTGATGATCGCCGCTCCGCTGTCTGCAAAATCCTTTATGTACCTGTCGGGGTTTTCGATCATCAGATGCACGTCGAGCGGGATCGATGCAATCTTCTTCAAAGACTTAACAACAGGCGGGCCGATGGTAATATTGGGAACAAAGTGACCGTCCATCACGTCAACGTGTATCAGATCCGCCCCCGCCTTTTCCGCTGCCTTTATCTCCTCCCCGAGTCTTGAAAAATCCGCCGATAGAACAGACGGCGCAATCTTGATCATGATTCCCTCCTGTTTTGTCATTCTGAGCGCAGCGAAGAATCTGTTGTTATCAAATGGCTGAGATTCTTCACTTCGTTCAGAATGACAGCTTGAAATACTTTTTCAGCAACCTGCTAAAAACTATTCAGAACCACATCCGGCCCCTGCCGAGCGTGACCTCCACGGGATCTCCTTTTCTTACAACCTCGCCTGCTCCAGGTTTCTGAGAGACGACCTTAACCCCTTCATCCTGCTCAATCAGTTTAATGCCGAGCTTCCCGGCAAGAATTCTTGCGTCATCTATCGTCATATTGACAAAAGAAGGGCATTTATAAAATACATCGTAAGGGCCGAGACTTACAAGAAGATTTATTTCGCTGATCCCGGCGCTTCCCGGCAAAGGTCTCTGGGCGACAATCGCTCCTTTCTCGACGTTATCGGAATGCACCCACGTAACCTTCCCGAGCTTAATCTCGAGATTGGCCAGGGTCAGCTTTGCTTCATCAAAAAGCTGCCCCTCAAAGGACGGCGTTGAAAACATCCCCTGCGCCGGCCCTTTCCCCCGTCCTTTGCCCCTGCTTACAATTACTTCCAATTCCGAGCCGGCTTTCAGTCTTGTCCCGGGTTCTACGAGTTGTTTTATGATGTGTCCTTCCGGGATATCGTTGTCATAACTTTGCTCCTTAACGCTCAAGGACAATTTCCTTTTATTCAAAAGCTCCGACGCCTCCGTGACGCTTTTCCCTACAACAGAAGGCGCTTCGCCTGTCTTGCCGAAGCCGGTCTTCTCGAAAAAAAGATACGCGCCGCCCGCTCCCAGCGCAATAAATATGAGGATCAATGAAAGTATTTTTATAAAGTTCTTAATCATAAAAAAATAAAATACAATTTAGCCACAGAGGACACGGAGAACTCAGAGGTAAATAAAAAATAAAAAGTGAGAGATCGGAGATAATAAACGAGATATTTTAACTCCCAATTTTTACTCTATGTCCTCTGTGAACTCTGTGGCTAAATTTTATCACTTCCAAACTTCATCCCTTCCCTTATCTTCCTTCCCTGCAAAAACGCATTGACCGGCATGACCGGCTTCCCCGGCGGTTGGATCTCAAGAATGGAAATACTGCCTTTCCCCGTTCCGACTATCATTTCATCCCTTGAAACCCTTCTTATTATACCTACCTCTCCCTCTTCTTCAAGCGGGACGGCCTTCAGGATTTTAATCCTCTCGCCTTCCAGAAAACCATACGCCCCCGGCCATGGGTTGACGCCCCTTATGAAATTGCACAGCTCCTCAGCGGATTTGGTCCAGTTGATCAATCCGTTCTCCTTTTTTAAAAGCGGGGCATAAGAGGCTCCGTCGCTCTGCGGCGCCGGTTTGGTCGAACCGCTCTCAATTCCTTTCAGTGTGTCTATAATAAGGTCCGCCCCGGTTTTAGAAAGCTTGAGAGAAAGGCTCCCGGCCGTATCATCCGGCGTTATCTCCGTCTCCGCCTGGAACAGGATCGGCCCCGTATCCATTCCTTCGTCCATGAGCATTGTGGTTATGCCCGTTTTTTTCTCCCCGTTCATGATCGCCCAATTGATCGGAGCGGCGCCGCGATATTTCGGCAGTAGAGAAGCGTGAATGTTAATGCATCCGTATTTCGGCAGGCGGATTATCGAGGAAGGCAGGATCTGCCCGTATGCCGCAACAACGATTGTCTCAGTATTTATCTTTCTCAACTCTTCAATGAAACCTGCATCCCTGACTTTTAAAGGCTGCAATACTTTCAGCCCGGCCTGTTGCGCCTCAACCTTCACCGGGCAGGCTGAAAGATGCCTCCCGCGCCCGCTCTGCCTGTCAGGCTGCGTGACCACAGCAAGGACTTCGTATCCTGAATCCAGCAAAGTTTTAAGCGGTAAAACTGCAAACTCCGGCGTGCCGAAAAAGACAATGTCCAACGTATTCTCCGCAATATATTTATTAAATTACATAGAGTACGAATGATTATAACATACTGAAAATAAGGGAATTTACGGAAGATAAAAATCTCATGGGTTTTGTTAAGGGATCAAACCGGCCAAAGCCAAGACCACACCGCCACCCCGAACAACGCCATCGACACAGGCTAAGGCGCGACAGCGATGTCTCCGCCCTTTTCAAATCCGCCTTTTACTCTTATCAACTCATTGTTGCGGTTGAAGAAATCTTCTTGTTTCCGTTAAAAACCGGGACCAAATATCTGCAATATTGTTTGCCAAATCCTTCAATTGATCTTCATCAAGCATGAACCCATATGCATGAACGAAGAAATGTCTGAACGTCAAATATTCGTAAAGAGAATCGGCGAGCCGTTCCGATAATATTTCCTGAGAGACTGAAAAATTCAATAACTCCTTGTGCCACATATCGGATTTCGGGATACCGATACCCTTAGACTTCAGAATTTGTTTCAGGATGTTCTCTATCCCGCTGTAAATATTGTGCAGAAATGTGCCTATAGCCGCCAATTCGATAACGGTTTTCTCATCTCTGGAGAGGGCTGCTTTAAGATTACTCATTGCCGTTTCCACATTCTCTTTTTCTGCAAGAAGCTGCCTCGATAGATTATCCATAAATTTTTTCTCCGGTCTCCTCCACAAGGCTGTTGAACAAAGTCTTCTTGGAAAGGTCTATCAGATCAACAGGCTTTGATAAGCGTTTAAACAATTCAGCATAGAATTTAAAAAACAAGCGAGGCTCAATCCCTTTTACGGCAATATCTATATCGTTGGATTCCCTATCCTTTTCAAGCGAAGAGCCAAAAAGGAAAACAGCGGCGACATTGTACTTTTCAGCATATTGCAAAATTATATTCTTATCCCTTTCAGCTATCATTTCTCCAACCTCCTCTTAACCTATATTAATCTCTTCATTATATTCAGTATAAATTATAGACAATGTATGGGGTGGATATAAAGAGAAAAATCAATTACCGGGTAAGCCTTCAGTGAAGGGTGGTGTCTGCCTGTCATTCTGAGGAGCGAAGCGACGAAGAATCTCCTGCTTTATTAACGCGTTGAGATTCTTCGCTTCGCTCAGAATGACAGAATTGGCCGTTGTCATACTTTTGCAAGAGCCTCCCTTGTTAAGACAAATTGGCACAGTGACGCCTTGTGCCAACAGTGTACATGTCACACAAATTTAAGCCGCTCTAATTCATGCTTAACAGCTTTTCCCTTGCGTAGCGCTTTTTGAAGAATTCCCTCTTGATGCGACTCATCCGGTCGACGAACAGGATGCCGTTGAGATGGTCTATCTCGTGCTGAAGCGCCCTTGCCAATAGTCCCTGAGCCTCAAGCTCAAGCGGTTTGCCGTGCCTGTCGAGCGCTTTCACCTTCACCTTCAGCGCCCTCTTCAGAACAGTCGTATAATCAGGTATGCTTAGGCAGCCTTCTTCCGCTTCATCCTCACCTTCCTGGAGGGTAATTACAGGATTGACGAGGATAATTAAAGGGGCGTTTTCTTCCCTTACGCTTATATCTATAACGGCAAGCTGCTTTGATACGCCAACCTGATTTGCCGCAAGACCCACACCCGGCGCCGCATACATGGTCTCTATCATATCGTCAATGAGTTTTTGAAGCTCAGGATCAAATTCACCGACCTGCGCTGTTTTTTCCCTTAGTATCTTTTCCGGATACTTTATAATTTTGCGTACCGCCATGATTTTAATTTAAATCAATTCAGGGATAAATGACAAGGCGGCGCCGATTGCAAAAAGCGCTTCGCAAGATGCAGAATTAGCTGTTAGTCTAAAAACTAAAAACCAACAACTAACAACTTTTTTATGAAATCCTGGAAAGACAACGTACATTTCATCCTTGTGGAACCGAAAGAGGCGGGCAATATCGGCGCATCCGCGAGGGCCATAAAAAACATGGGCTTCAAAAATCTCTGCCTGGTCAATCCGCCTGCCGTCATAGCTAATGAGGCGACCTGGTTTGCACACGGCGCTGACGACCGCTTAATCTTGCGCAGGCCGTGATGATCATCGCCTATGAGCTTCCGACGGCGGAAAAGAGGGGCTCATAATATCACAAACAAGAAGCCTCCCTCGTGAGAATTCATTCACCGGGGAGGCGTCCTGTTTGACTTGTGCTTTAGAGACGTCTTCGTTTCCGTCAGCCGCTTCCTATTTCTTGGGAGCCGCGTTGATTTCTATCTTCTTTGCCGTATTCTTGCCGTCAGTTACTATGTACTTGACTGTAACCTTATCTCCTGTCTTGAGGTCTGCAAGAGTCTTAGCTTCTTTGCCTGCCGTTATCTTTGTTTTATCATCAACGGAAACCGATACATCACCTGTCTTGCCCTTCACTGTAAGCATCTTTGCTTTTGCATCAACTGCCGTGACATCGCCGGTCACCGACTCCTTCATTGCATGGGACGCTTCCTTCTTCTCGGCAGGAGCCGCTTTCTTCTCTGCTGCAAGCGACAGACTTGTAAGGGCAAAGACAAACACTAATGAAAGTACAACCGCTATAGCCTTTTTCATCCGGATCACCTCCTTTCAGTTAAAAGTCGCTGTATCTATAAAATAGATAATTTTTCACGGCGCGATCCTCACGGATATCGCTTCATTTACTCCTTCCTTCGTCGTAATAAACTTAACTTTGACTTTCTCACCTTTCTTTATCTTGTCAAGATTTATCGGGGCTGATTTGGCGTTATACATTGTAGTCGTTGCAGTCACGAGGAAAACGGTCTTTTTATTATTCGTGTCTATTGCGGAAAGCTCCGACTTTACGCCTTTCTCCGGGTCAGCCAAGGAGACTGAATCAACGATCCCTGTGAAAGTCCTCACCTCTGCCTTTTTTGAGATTTTGCCTTCCGCAGCCCTGATGAAATTCAGGCTTACGCCGCAAAGGATAAACAGCGCTGCAAGGATAACCGGGATATTTTTTCTCATGCCTTTCACCTTTACCCCGTTAGAAAGAAAGCCGCCGCTACAGATGCTATGCCGAGTCAAAGACCCGTGCCTTCTTTTTCTAACGGGGTTTCCACACAGATAAAATATAACAATGGGGATTAAAGGCGCATTAGAAGAAGATTAAGATTTTCTAATCCGTAGAATTGATTTGCGGAAGGAATACCGTAAAGGTCGTGCCCCGGTTCAGCCTGCTTTTTACTTCAATCCTGCCGCCGTGCGCCTCGGCAATGGATTTGGCTATACTTAATCCGAGGCCGAACCCGGGTTTATGGCGCGATTTATCATGTCGGTAAAACCTGTCGAAGATGTGATCGATTTCATTTTCCGGGATTCCCGCCCCCGTGTCGCTGACGGCGATCTTTGCAAAATATTCCTCCTGCCCGGCGCTCACATTGACCTTTCCGCCGGCGGGCGTATATTTGATTGCATTATCCAGCAGGTTAATGAAGAGATGCTTCACCCGGTCTTTGTCGCCGTAGATTGTCATTGAAGGAGGCGCAGGAAAGACCATGCTGATGCTTTTTTGCTCCGACAGAACCGTCATATCATCAACTATTGATTTCAGCAGCGGGGTCAGGTTCATAGGCTTTTTTTCAAGCACGATTGCGCTGCTGTCGAACCGGGCCAGCATCAACAGGTCTTCTGCGATCCTGTTGATCCTGTTGACCTCTTCGAGGTTGCTCTGAAGGATTGTCTCGTATTCCTCCGTTGAGCGTATCTTCTTCAGCGCCACCTCCAGCTCGCCTTTTAAAATAGACAGGGGGGTCTTAAGCTCATGCGCGAAGTCTTCGATAAACCGGCGCTGTGATGAGAAAGTCTTTTCAAGCCTTTCAAGCATATCGTTGAATGTGTCCGCCAGTCTTTTAATTTCATCCTTCGTATCGGGAATCGTGATTTTCAGCTTAAGATTCTCCGCCGTAATCTGGTGGATGGTGTCGATCATTTTATCGACGGGATTCAATGCCAGCTTTGCAAGAAATGCGCCGATGACGCCCGTAAAGAAGACGGTCAGGGGCAAGAGTAAAAACAATGTTATCTTGAGATTCTTCAGGGTCTCTATGGTTGAACCGAGAGGACTGGCAACCTGTACGATATAGGCGACTTTATTGTTTTCGACCACCGGCATCGTGAGCATCCGCAGTGTCATCTCGCTGCCCGGAGAAAGTTCAACCGAAACGGTGTCAAACCGCTTTTTCTTCTGGAATTCGGAGGTCAGCGCCTTTTTTGAAAAGATCGAGACGTTCGAGATGTTCTTTGAAGACGCAATAAGCGCGCCGTTGACGTCGAATATCTGTACAATGATATTCAGCAGATCCGGGTCATCCGATTTTTCTTCGACCCAGCGTTGAGCGATCTTTGCAAAATTGATATTGTTTATCTTGCTGAAGGCTTCCGGGTTTATTCCCATCGCTGTCGCTTCCAGCCGCTCGGCCTCCCAGTAAGTGTCGATGGAATCAACTACCCCTCCCACCCTCGACTGTAAAATATCATCTTTGTCCCCATAAAGCTTCTGGCTGAAATTGCGATAAAGTGTGACGCTGAATACGGCAAGCGTCAGTGCCAAGACCAGCATGTACCAGAGAATAATCTTGAACCTGACGGACTTTATAAACATATCTTATTCCTTCAAAACATATCCTCTCCCTCTGAGAGTGTGAATCAATTTGTTCTTATGTCCCCGGTCGATTTTATTGCGCAGGTAATTAACGTATACGTCAATGACATTGGTGTACGTGTCGAAGTGCAGGTCCCATACATGCTCTGAAATCATCGTTCTTGTTACAACGGTCCCGGCGTTACGCATAAAATATTCCAGCAGGGAATATTCTTTGTATGTTAACTCTATCTCTTTACCCGAGCGTGTAACCTTATGCGTCAGTAAATCAAGTACCATGTCTCCCGTCTGAAGCCTTGTCGCCGCAGGCATATCTCTCTTTCTGAGGAGGGCGCGTATCCTTGCGAGGAATTCTTCAAATGCAAAAGGCTTTGTCAGATAATCGTCCGCGCCTGCGTCCAGACCCGCAACCTTGTCTTTTACCGAGTCCTTGGCAGTCAGCATTAATATGGGAGCGGAAATTTTTTCTTCCCTTAATCTGCGGCATAGGCGGACCCCGTCCATTTTGGGGATCATCAGATCAAGCACGATAAGATCGTATGGCCCGGTTGAGGCTAAAAAATGCCCCTCTTCGCCGTCGTAGGCCGCATCGACCGAATAACCTTCTTCCTTTAAGCCGCGCTTTATGAAGTCGGCGATCTTTCGTTCATCCTCTACAACAAGCAGTCTCATTAAAGCACCTCGTATTTAATCATATTCTTGCCGCTGTATTTTACAGCATACATCAGGCGGTCCGCGCTTTTGAGCATCTCTTCGATGGAGGCCGGCGGCGTGATAGCGCCGGCAACCGAAGGTAAGGCTGAGAAACGTCCTCTCGTTCGCCATATGCACGCGGCGGTTGCGCACCCTTGCAGGCCTTTCGTTATCCGGCATTTCCATAATATTTCGCTCTCCCAGTAAATGAATTATACAGCAGATAAGTCCTGAATTGTATCCCCGGGATTACGAAATTGAAGGTGAATTACAAGGAGCTTTAGAAAAAAGCGGGGAATCAAATATAATAAGAAGCAATGAAATACGGTGAGAAGACAATCTCAAAGGCCAAGCTCGAAAAGTGGGACAACCCGCACCCGGACAGGGATTATACCATCGAGATCAGCTTTCCCGAGTTTACCTGCATGTGTCCCCGCTCCGGCTATCCCGATTTTGCGGTTATCAAGATCAACTATGTCCCCGATAAATATATCGTCGAGCTTAAATCCCTGAAGCTCTATTTGAACAACTACAGAAATCAGCCTATATCCCACGAAGCTGCAGCGAATGAGATTTTCAATGACCTGAAAAAGCTGCTGAAGCCGAGACATCTCGAAGTAGTCGGAGACTTTAACCCGAGAGGGAACGTAAAGACGGTCATCAGGGTTTCTCTTTAAAAATTTAAAACCTTCATCCCCCCGCCGATGGAGGCTGCGGATTTCATCGCATTCCATACAAGCTCTTTTGCCTTAATGAATGCCTCTTTCACGTCATAACCGAGCGCAAGACACGCAGTGATGACCGAGGAGAAGACGCATCCCGAGCCGTGAAATTCGCCTTCAAGCCTTTCGTTCTCAATTGAGTAAAAATCCTTTCCGTCAAAAAGCAGGTCGAGCGCGTCGCCCTTCATGTGCCCGCCGGTTATTATCACCGTTTCAACACCGTAATCTCTCAGCCTCACAGAGGCTTCCTTCATTCCGCTTTCGTCCTCAACCTTAAGTCCCGTTAAAACGGAAGCTTCGTAGATATTCGGGGTGATGACCTTTGCATGGGGGAATAAAATATTTTTGATCGCATCCAGCGCCCCTTCCTGAACGAGCAGGACGCCGGTTGAAGACACCGTCACAGGGTCAATAACAAGATTCCGCAGAGAATATTCACGAATTTTCTCTGCGATGACTTTGACGATCCCGGATGAATAAAGCATTCCGGTCTTCAAGGCCTCCGGGGTTATATCTTTCAGGAGCGTATCAATCTGTGCAGTAAAAAAATCGTATGGTATTTCCTGAATAGCGGAAACACCTACGGTATTCTGCGCGGTGAGCACGGAAGGAATGCTCAGCCCGTAGACCCCAAGCGCCCTGAACGTCCTTAAATCCGCCTGAAACCCTGCGCCGCCCGTGGGATCGGAGCCGGCAATTGTCAAAGCTACTTTCATTTGCGATACTCTTTCATTGTCATGCTGAACTTGTTTCAGCATCTCATCAGTTTTCTATGAAAAAACTATATCAAGATGATTATAATATTGCAATGGATATCAATGAAGAGCTGCTTGAAGTCGTAAATGAAAAAGGCGAGGTCCTCAAAACCCTTCCCCGCTCTGTGATACACGGCGATCCGTCGTTGATGCACAGGGTGGTGCATGTCCTTGTCTTCAACAAACTCGGCGAGCTTTTACTCCAAAAACGCTCAATGAGCAAAGACGTGGCGCCGGGGAAATGGGATACTTCGGTCGGCGGTCACGTTGATCACGGAGAAACCATAGTCATGGCGGTAAGGCGCGAGACTGGAGAAGAGCTCGGCATCACGGCATGTGAAGCAGAATTCCTGTACTCGTACATTCATTCAAATCCGTATGAAACCGAGCTTGTATATACACATTCATGCGTTCATGCCGGAGAAATAAAATTTAATGAAGACGAAATTGATGAAGTTCGACCCTGGAGCATAAACGACATCATGCAAAATCTCGGCAAGGGCGTCTTCAGCGATAATTTTGAGCATGAGCTCATGACATATATGAAATTTAAAACACAGAGGTAATTGCAAAATACAAATGCTGATTCAGTTGTTAGTTGTTAGTTGTTAGACTAACAACTAACAACTTTAAAGCAGCCGCACCTACCTGTCAGAAATGACAGTATACTTTATTCTTCCCGGAATGATAATATTTTTTAAGCATTTAAACCTGCTTGAGCTTTGCCTCATGAGATGATAGACTAACGGCTCTGAAGAAGCCTTCATTTTTAGGCAGGTTTCAAATATTACCCTTAGTATCCATAACGGATTGTTAAAAAGCGTATAAGATAAGAGCGCTTATACTTAATACGGAGGAGATTGAAATGTTTGAAGGAGAACCTGATTTTTATAACCTCTTTTCCAACCCCAAAACGAGGCACCCCATGCCCTTGCCGGACCAAGTCGCTGAAGAAAAACATGATTACGGTAAAGATAAAGGCTCCTCAAAAGATCTAACGGGGATAATCCTGGAATCCGTCGAAGAGCTCGCCGTTGCGGACTGGACACATAAGGAGGACATTCAGCATGAGATGAAGAGGAGGATTAATATACATTTAAGGGCTGCCGGGTATAAGTTCGGCGAAATAGAAGACCTTACTCATAAACTGCTTTCTCTTGCAAAGGAAAAATTCCCGCCGGGCCGGAAGGACAAGGCAGGGCGCTAATTATCGAGTATCTCTCTGACGCTCCTTAGAAGCTCGCCGGACGGCACGGGCTTATGTAAAAGCTTTACTCCCTCCACGAAACCGTTTTTCTCATGAATTATATCGGCGGTATAGCCGCTTATAAAAATCGCCTTGACGCCCGGCTGCTCCTTTTTTATTTCTTCATATGCCGTTTTACCGTCTTTTTGAGGCATTATCACGTCAAGCAGGAGAAGTTTGATCTCATCCCCGTATTGATTATATTTTTCGACCGCTTCATTCCCGTCAGAGGCTTCGATGACCCTGTACCCGTTCTGCCCGAGCAGCACGGTTAGGAGATTCCTAACGTATTCATCGTCTTCCGCCACAAGCAAGGTCTCGCCGTTTCCCTTCGGGACGGACCAGGGCTCCGCCTTTTTCTCACGCTTCAGCCCTGAGATTTTCAATTTGCTGAGGGGCAGAAAGATTTTAAACGTCGTCCCCGAGCCTTTTGCGCTGGTTACATCCAGAAAGCCCTCGTGCTGTTTCACGATCCCATACACTATGGAAAGTCCGAGGCCCGTGCCCGTCCCCGCCCTTTTTGTCGTGAAAAACGGGTCGAAAATTTTCTCCATTATATCCTTGTCCATGCCTTCTCCGGTATCCGAAACGGAGACCTCGCAAAAATCCGCCGCGCTTTGAGGTTGTTCCGGCAGACAGCAGATATTAGATTCTTCTTTCTCCTGAAGTTGCGATTCTAAACTCTTAACTCTTAACTCTGAACTCTTAACTTTATTGGTCCGTATCGTTAAAATCCCTCCTTCAGGCATCGCATCCCTCGCATTTGCAGCAAGGTTCATTAAGACACGTTCTATCTGCCCGGTATCTGCCATTACGTTTAAATCTTCTTCCGCCGTCTCTACTTTAAATTCTATATCTCCGGGCAGGAGCCCTCTCAACATTCCCTCCATGTTTCCGATAAGGGTATTTAGATCGACAAGCTCCGGGTAGATTATCTGTTTTTTGGTATACGTAAGAATATCCTTCGTAAGGGCTTCTCCCTTCTCTGCGGAAGAAAGGAGCTGTTCGATGCAGTGCCTGGCAAAGTCTTCGTCCCTGATCTTTTTCTGCAGCAGCTCTCCATAGCCTATCATTGCGCAGAGGATATTATTGAAATCATGGGCTATGCCGCCGGCAAACGTCCCTATCGCCTCCATCTTCCGGGCGTGTCTCAACCGCTCCTCAAGCTGCTGTTTTTCCGCCTCTCTCTTTTTCAGGGCTTCAGCCATGTCGTTAAACGCCTCCGCAAGCTTTCCTATCTCGTCATTTGCTCCGGCGTAGACCTTTTCAACCGCGCTGCCCGCCCCTAAGGCGTTTACCTCCTCTGTCAGCCGGCTCAGCGGCTTCGTTATCCTCCTGACTATATAAAAAGTAATGATCCATGCGGGTATCATGAAGAAGACCGGGATCAAGATGCTCTTAAAAAATATGTCCCTGATATTTTTTCCCATAATCTCCGTGGTAAGTATTATCCTTACAAATCCCGTTACCTCTCTGCGGGACGAATCCGTGTTTAAAAACAAATCCTCATCCTCCGCGTATTCCGTCCTTGAAATAACGGGAGCCCGGAATTCAATAAAGCCGCTGCCTTTGAAATAAGACACCGCTCCTGATTTTTTGATCGCATCAATTGCTCCGCTCCGCATATCCAAAAGCCTTTCCACGGACTTTTCATGCGCCTTCATATACGAGCTCTTCTGCGTTCTTAATTCCCTACCGTCGAGTGTAAATACCTGAGCCATTATCACTTCCCTGTTTTGTAAAATGCCTTCCATGGGATTTTTGAGCAGGTCCGGATTTTCAGCAAGGACCCCGAGTCTCGAATTGAAAGCGAGTAGGTTTGTTAATTGTCTGCCGCTGCTGATAAGGTTCTGCTCCAGGGACTTGCTCTGATAATAAACAAAAAACGCCGTGAAGGAAAAATAGGCGAATAAGATAAAGGCGGCAAAGGCTGTAAATATTCTGGCCCTGAAGTTTTCCCGACCGTATTTTATAAGGTTTGGAAGCTTCATGCCCTATTTCCCGTTAACCACCCTCGCCTTATTAAGGCGTTCCCGGCTGATCGTGATCCCGAGTTTCCCGGCTATTTTTTGATTTATTGTTACAAGCGCATCTCTTGCATCGGTCTCTTTTAGCTCCCTTACAGGCGTTCCGGACAGGATGTTTTTTGTTATTTCCCAGGCCTGTTTCCCTATGTCATAGGCGTCCGCGTCAAGCGACATTAAGGCGCCCATCCCCAGGTATTTATCGGAAAACGTCATAACGGGTATCTTGTTTTCAAGGGTATAAAGGAATAAATATTCAACGGTCTCCGGTGTAATTACGGTTATGTCGGGCAGCATCCAGAAGGCGTTTATTTTCCCGTTCAATTCCTTCAACATCGCCGGAACGTCCTTTGAATTGCGCACTTCCTTTGCCGTTAATTCAATCCCCGCCGCTGAAGCGGCAAGACTGGCCTTTCTTACAAAATCGCCGCTCCTGAGCGGATCGA
Organism: Nitrospirota bacterium; assembly: GCA_016217725.1. Classification (GTDB taxonomy): domain Bacteria; phylum Nitrospirota; class Thermodesulfovibrionia; order UBA6902; family UBA6902; genus SURF-23. Next base: position 17,397 of record JACRHB010000155.1, read on the forward strand.
AAAGGAGTCCTACGCTTTTTAAGCCCGGCAGCGCATTCTTCAGGACGGATAACTGCTTTTCAGGGGCGACATAAAGGCTGACGCCGGTGATGTTTTCATTGCTCGAAAGCACGGACTGAGGATTTAAAACCATAACGTATACAACGGGTATGTTTTTAACGTTTTTAACCTTGCCGAGGGCGTCGACGCCTACAGCGAGAATAACGTCCGGTCTTTCTTCGTGAATTTTCTTTATGATATCCGTTCCTTCCATTTCCGAGATGATAAACTGCTCCGCGTCGCAATTGCAGGCCTCCCTGAAACCTTTGAGGGCTTCATTATACGGTTTGATATTAATGCTTTGGACGGCGATAAGGCCGGACGCAGGGGCAGTTGACGGCCAGGCCGAAAGACATAATAATATGAACGGCAGGCATAACCTCAGGATCATCCGGCTTTTGTATGAGATAAAATTTTTCATGTCCCAAAATTTATTATAGACAAAAAAGTTATAAATTTATATTATAGACATACTATTGAAGCAGAGCCTCTTGTTAATACTGTAAATGAACAGGACATAAAAAAGGTAGCTGTCAGAAATGACAGGTATGGAAAAGAAAGGGGTTGCAGGTTGAAATGGAAGTCAGGCAATAATTTCAATGCAAACCGTTCCCTGTTGCTTTTTTCATCGTGGATATTGTCCCTCATAATTCTCCCTTCATTTGCCTTCGCCCAATCTGAAGAAGAGTTAAAGATACTGCGGATGTACTTTAAAGAAGACGAGCTTGTCATTACGCCGACAAGAACTCCGAAGCCCATATCAAAGGTCGCCGAGAATATCAGCGTAGTCACCGCTAAGGAAATAGAAGAAATGAACGCTCATACCGTGCTCGAAGTCCTGGAGAGGGTGACGGGGGTGTTTGTTGAATTTTTCGGGCATGACTTCGGAAGCGACGCCTCCCTTAAAATTCAGGGCTCGGAAGATAGGCACGTCCTTGTCCTCATGGACGGTATACCCTGGAATTTTATGACGGGTGGAAGCGCAGTAACAAATTCTATTCCTGTTAAAATAATCAAACGCATTGAGATCATAAAGGGGCCTGCTTCTTCATCATGGGGGTCGTCGCTTGGCGGCGTGATAAATATCGTGACAAAGGATATGGAAGAAAACACCGGTCCATCCGGCTCACTGAGCGCATCCATCGGCGAAAGAGACACGCATGATTACAGCGCTGAGGTCACCGGCAAATCAGGAATCGGATATTATTTATATGCAGGAAGACAGGATTCCGATGGACTAAGAGACCACCGGTTCTTTGAGAACAACAGTTTTTACTCAAAATTCGACATACCTATTATTTCCGAAGTGAACCTTCTTCTCACCATCGGCTACAGCGAACCGCGTATTAATACGGGTGACCTTCCGAGCTTTGACATATCGTCGGTCAATACTTCCCGCGCCTTTTTTACGACTGCTTCTCTCTCTGCGGAACTTTCCGAAGAGCTCAGTCTCGAAGCGTCTTTTTACACTTTCAAAAATAAACTTGTTCAGGAAAATGATGTCCTCGGCATTACAACCCCGGCTGAAGCCGGAGACCTCTTTCAAAACAGTATATTCGACGAGAAGACAGATGGGGGGAACGCCCGGCTTACATGGATGCATGATGTGCATAATGCCGTTATCGGCACGGACATAAGCCACGGCAGCCTTGACCAGACAATAATTGCCGGACAATCCCTGCAGAATTTTGGCGCTCCTGAGACTTCCGAATCGCATCCGGGTATCAGCAAATGGGCGGTATTTGCCAACGACACAATATCGTTCGGAAATTTCGCCGTTACACCCGGCATCAGGTATGACAAGAACAATATCAGCGGTGATTTTACCAGTCCGAGTCTCGGGACCACGTATAAAATCGCCAAGCATACCCTCCTAAGGGCGGCTGTAGCAAAGGGCTTTACCACCCCGCCGCTTTCGTTTACATCAGGAGGCGCACTGTTTCTTGATCCGAACCCTGATCTGAAACCTGAAAAAATCTGGTCCTACCATGCCGGTGTGGAATCATGGATAGCGGAATTTTTAAGGGCAAAAGTTGCCGTCTTTCATCATGATGTAAAAGACGCCCTTGTAAAGGAGCTGTTTGCTGCGCCAAACGGCAATGACCTGTTTTTCAACAAGGGTGAGATCAAACGTGACGGAGCGGAGCTCGATGTGGAAACAGCGTCTTTTTATAACGTTTCACTGACGGCCGGGGTTGCGTATGTCCGTAAGAAGGATATCGAGGAAGAAACCTCCACCGATAACTATGCATACAACCTCGCAGCTAAGTATGACGATAGAAAGTCTTTTTCAGCGCAGCTTGCCGGTCACTATGCATGGTGGGATCGCCCCTCTGACGATATGTCAAAGTACGATGCCTTTATCTGGGATTTAAATCTTACGAAAAAAGTATATTCGCTGGAAAATATCAACGCCGACATTTTTATTACCGCTCACAATCTCTTTAACAGCTCACAATACACCCTCGGCGACAGGAAAAACCCTCACAGATGGGTGGAAGCGGGAGGAAGGTTAAAATTTTAGCAGGAGATGCCGACAAGTCAGCATACCTGTTTTACAGGTCAAATTGCCAACGAAAAGGAGGCGACATGGAAAGAGACGAAATTATCATGTTGGATAACGGCATTGATACGGATGAAATGGTTTATGGCGGTTGCTGCACCACTGCATCCGCAGCCGTAAGGTAAGACTTTTAATAAGGGGAGACTTTGCTCTCCCCTTATTTCTTAACATGAAGCTCTCTCAATACGTTACCATCTATCCCTATGAAGAAAAGCCCGGCTATCTTCTACTTTACTCCACGAAAAAATCGTCAAAGATACTCCTAAAAGAAGATAC
>JACRHB010000154.1 GCA_016217725.1 Nitrospirota bacterium
AAGACCGCCAAGGCCTTCGTTGCCGTCTCTCCTTCAAAGATCTAGACCGATTCGCGAATCCACTGCAGGTACGGAACATTCCCTTTCTTTACAGTAGTTTGACAACTTAGCCCCTCCCTTTTTGATTTTTTCTTCGTAAGTTATTACCCTGCCTCACAATTATTTTTTCCATTTCAAAAAATGTAGTGCCTACGTCTCGGTCTGTTTTTCGTTGATTCAAGCGGGAAGTGTTTCGATAATTGTAGTGATCAACGAAAAACGGAAATGTACTTTCGAATCAAGAGGCAAAAATCAAAAGACGGGAAAGTCAGGGAATACCTTTGTGTGGCAAAGTCGGAGCGTAACGGCAGACAAGTCAGACAAAAGACGCTCGTGAATTTAGGGAGACTGGACGAGTTAAAAGAGAGCGGGAATTTGAATCGCCTTGCCGCGAAACTCAATGAGCTTGTGGGCAAACAGATGCTGGTGGATCTTACCCGAGACATCACGCCTGGGTGGTCAAAGCATTTCGGAGTGATTCAGGCCTTTAAAGGGATTTGGAAAAAACTGGATATTTCCCGGGTGCTTCTGGAAGAAGAGGAAATCTCCGGGAAGGAATTTTCGTTTCATGAAGCGATTCTTGCCATGGTGATCAATCGTTTGGTCAAACCCTCCTCGAAGCTTGAGACCTGGCGCTGGAAAGACCGGGTGTATGAGCCGGCCTGGGAGACACTCAATCTTCAGCACTTCTACCGCGCGATGGATTATCTGCTACTCCGCAAGGATGCGATTGAAGAAGCGCTTTTGAAACGAAGCGGCGATTTATTTGGTAAGCAGGTCGATTTGGTGCTCTTCGATACGACCACGATCAAGTACTGGGGAGAAGCCAGTGACAGCCTCCTCCTAAAGCACGGTTATTCGAAAGAAAAACGGATGGATTTAAGGCAGATCATCATCGGGGTCCTCATGTCTCAGGACGGCTTTCCCCTCGGCCATGAAGTCTGGGAAGGAAACCAGAGCGATATTAAGTCCTTAAAGATCGTGGTGAGCCGGCTGCGGGACCGCTATGAAATCAACCGGGTCGTGATCGTTTGTGACCGGGGGATGGTGAGCGATAAAAATCTGAGGGAGATTGAAGAGGCGGGCTACGAATACATCGTGGGAGTGAAGATGCGAAGCCTTGATGCCTCAAAGAAAAACGTCCTTTTGAGTATGCCGGGCTTTGAACCGGTTAAAGAAAACCTTTGGGTCAAGGAACAGAAACTCGAGGGCCGAAGGTATTTGGTTTGTTACAACCCGGTGGAGGCCGAGTATCAAGCCAAGCAGCGGGAATATTTCAAAGCCATCATTGAAAAGAAAGTCGCCGATTACAGCTTCAAAGACTGGATCGTCAAGAACGGATACCGCAAGTACATCAACCTCGAAGGCAAAGACTTTCAGATTACGATGGATTACGAGCGTTTAAAAGAAGAGCCGGTTTATGACGGCAAGTGGGTGCTACTCACCAACAGCCCGTATAGCTCGCGGGAATGCGCGCTTTACTACAAAAGCCTTTCTCAGGTCGAGCAAGGATTCCGGGTCCTCAAAAAAGAAATTCAAACCGGTCCCATCTACCACTGGACCACCCGGAGGATTCAGGGCCATGTCTTTATTTGCTTTCTTGCCCTGGTGGTCAAAGTCGCTTTCCGAAAGTCCTTACAAGCTCTCAATCCTGGTGCGATTTGCTCGGAAGTGATCCAGGCCTTGAAAGACGTCAAGGCTATGAAATTCAAAATCAAAGACCGGATCCTGATTATGAGGGCTGAATTACCGGAACTCGCTCATCTGGGCTTTCAGGCCAGCGGCATTCGGATACCGGGAGAAATCCTCTATCTCAGCCCGGAAAATGTAGTGCCTACGTCTGCCCAAAATCTCGTAACTCATTGAAAATAAAGAACTATTTTTTCGAAGGTGTCAAACTTCTGATAATTTCAGATAAATCCCTGAGGAGTTTGCAGAGAAGGCGGCAGAAGTGGTGCGGGGAGGAGATTAAGCCGATACTTTAACGAGATGCTCGCGGATTATGACTTGCTCGATGTATTGGGCGAGTTGGATGATGAAGGCTTGGCCTTGGCGCTGGGCACCGGGGAGGATATTTTGAATCGACGATTCAAGGAGGCGAGCCTGTTCCTCTGGATCGGAAATACCGCGGATCAGTTGCGCCGCCTTTAAAAGGACAGGGATTAAAAACGGAACGGCGACAAGGTCGTGATCATGCACGGATTCCAGAGCCAGCATAAATTGAGCACCGAGCCGCCCGGCCAAGGGAGATTCTGAACCAGAAATTAATACTGCAACTCCGTAGTCATTCGTTTGAATGAATCGGCCCATCTCGTCCGGTGAGACCACCTCAACCAGCTCTTTTAGGCGCGATGGCTCAAGAAAATGCTTCACCTCCAGCTTCTCTTCCCAGTTTAATCTGTTGTCTTTACGCAAAAGTGCGGCTCGGATACGCTCATAGATTTCTTCTCCGCCGGCTACGGCCACAACAGGTTTTTGCACACCCTGCCTTGCTTGGAATTTATCCAAAGCGCTTAAGAGGATGTAGAGAGCTCGCGGGCTCTTTAAGATCAGTCTTTCGATCCATCCTGCATCCATCAAAACATGACCGCTGTCCTCGGCCTGGGCATCCATTCGGCGATAGAAGGCATCCGTGGCCGAAATTTCTCCTAGGCCAAGTTCCTCATCTAAAGCGGATTCGGGTGAGGGAGGGCGAATCCCCGCCTTCTCCGAATAAACGTGGCGGCCTAGTAACTTGCTCAAAAGATTCACCAGGAATTGATTGTCAAAACTGGCAAAGTATCGAAGAGGAAGTGCCCTCTCGGAGATTTCAAATAACGCCTTAAACTGGGGAGTGAGGAAGCCTGCCGGGACCAATTCCTTGTCAGGCTCGACTGGCGCAGGCTCCGGTTCTTGGGGAGATGGAGCGGGTTCCTCTTCTGGCGGAGGCGCAGGTTCCGGTTCTTCTTCAGGTTGGGAAGGCTTGTCGGGCTTGGAGGGAAGAGGTTCGGGTTCTTGAGGTGAAGGCTCAGGTTCTTTTTCGGGTACGGCAGGAGCAGGCGCAGGCACGGGTTCTGCCGGCACAGTTTCCGGCACCTCTATAGGATCCT
>JACRHB010000160.1 GCA_016217725.1 Nitrospirota bacterium
GCTTTGTCGGTAGGCTTCATGGCTTCGGTCTCCCTTACCATGCTACCCAAGCTATATGGTTCGTAGTCTTTTACCATAAGAGGACTTACACCTCCCGGAACATCCAAGCTTTACTCTTGGCACGAACTGACGAGTGCCATGAAGCACTTCAAAGAGCACAAGAACGAGTTGAAAATCTCAAACCAAACCCCTGCCATAAAAGTGTCCTGTGGCACTCGTTCATGTGCAGCGTAAGGTTGGATGCTTCTTTATCCATAATCATATCGTCTGTGAATGTACGAATCTTCGCTTCTTCTTTGTGGGAACGTTGTCTTTAGAATGTGGTTCGGTCTGTCTGTGTGATGTTCCCTGCCCGTATTGTTGAATATTGTAGTCCCTCCGATACCGTTTGTCCATTACTTTTTGATGTCCGCCCTTTAAGGTGCTTGCCCGAACATGTCTGCCTTTCAGCTTAACCGTTTGCCCAGCAGTAAGCTCAGAGCGTGAAGCTGTCCGCTTCCTGTTAAAACTTCTGAATCATCCGGTGTTAACGTAAATCTTTGAAAGAGCCGTCATCAACAAGCCTGATGACTTTGATTCTTTCCCTGTAAACTACTCTCTGGCAATAAGCAGGTAAAGTTCATATCGAATGACTGCAACCTGCTTTAATAACTTCAACTGCCCACAAGCTACGGCAAGCCAAGGTTACCGCCGTTTAACATCATCAAGCAACATCGCAATCAATCTCACCGCATCGCTCCGTCAATCAATCTGCTCTGAAACTGCTGCTCCCGCCTATCATGTCTTCTTCTCTGTAAAGCCGGGGGCCTTTAATCAGCAAAGCAAATGAACGTGACCTACTGAAAACTATCCGACAGCCTCATCAATAATTATCTGCTCCAGCATCCAACAGATATTAGACAGAAGGAGGCATATTCAATATGCCTTCTTCTGTATAGCACAATATTATCTCTTTCTGTATAGCACAATATTGAAAAATATTTATCTCTAACTTATTGATTTTAAAGATTTTGCTAAAAGCCTCCTTTTGACTCAAGGTTTGCTCCCCTACCGCGCAACTTTGTGTTTGGTAATTGATAAGTGCGTTAGAGAAATTTTACAGCAGGGCTTGTTAAAAAGGCAAGAAAAAAATATAAGTTTTTTTGAGAGATTTTTTAAGAAAACTTTTTGTTGTGGTGTTTAAAAAAACGACGGGGCTACCCCGTCAGATAAAAAATTATCCGGCGTGGTTAAGGTGAGATTTAGAGATCCATTTGGGTCTTAACCTCAATTGCGCCGCTTTTTTTGAAATTCAGGATTATGGTCACCTCGCTGCTCTCTATCTTCTCCGGAAGGTTGGAAAACATTAAATGCATGCTCCCCTTTTTAAGTTCGGTCGTTTTTTGAGCAGGCACGGTTATTTCTCCGATCATGGTCATTTTGCCTTCAACGAAATCATGGAGCATTCCATGCGCCTCCGGAAACTCTTTAATGGAGCATCCTGTAAGTTTATCGGCTCCTTTGCCGTCGTTCATGATCTGCATGGATCCCGAAGCGACTCCTTCCATCATCTGAGATGGAAGCAGCTTCGCGTCTTTGACGGAGATTTGGGGTGCTCCCCCTATGTTGCATGAAAGCATGATCGTGCAGATCAAGGCGATGAAAGTCAGTCTTCTTGTGTTCATTTATTCCTCCCGTTTCCTCTTATCTCCTCCATTTTCCCATGATCCATTCTCAGCCTCCTTGCCGCGTCTTTTGCAAGCCCGGTGTCATGGGTGACAAGGATGAGCGTAATGTTCCGCTCCAGGTTTATCTTCTTCAGAAGGTCCATAATGTCCTGCTCGGTCTCTTCGTCGAGGTCGCCGGTCGGCTCGTCTCCGAGTATTATCTCCGGATCGTTCATAAGCGCCCTTGCGATGGCGACCCGTCTCTGCTGCCCTCCGCTGAGCTGCGACGGGTATGCATTTTTCTTGTCCCCGAGTCCCACCATGCCCAGGTATTCATCTAGCACTTTCTCTTTGTTGTGAACGCCGTTTGTAGAAAAAATCGTCGGCAGCAAAAGATTTTCTCTCACCGTAAGCACGGGGAGGAGACTCGCAAATTGAAATATGTATCCTATCCTGTCGGCCCGGTACTCCGAAAGCCTGTTTTCGTCGAACCTGTAAACATCGTCTCCGTTAAAAAGGATGTTCCCTGAAGAAGGCCTCAGTATGCCGCCGATTATGGAAAGCAGCGTGGTCTTGCCCGAGCCTGAATGCCCGATGATGGATATGAAGTCCCCCTTATCGATCCTCAAGGACACCCGGTCCACCGCTTTGATCCCTTTATCCTCGATGAAGTACACCTTGCTGAGCTCCTTGATCTCCAGATGCGTCAATCAGGCCTCCTTTATGGCCGTAAACGGCTCAAGGTTTTTCATGCGCATTATGGAAGTGAGCGCCCCTGTAATGCATATCCCGGTTCCCGTCAATAAGCCTAACATTCCGACACCGATCCTCTCCGCTGCCGTAAGGGTAACATTTATATCTTTAAGAAAGCTGAAGATCTTCGACAGGCTGAAGGACACATAAGTGCCTAAAACAACGCCCGTGAGACTTCCTAACATTCCTAAAACAAATACCTCGAGGATAAACATTATCACAATATGAGAGCCTTTGGCGCCTAGCGCCTTCATGATACCGACCTCTCTTAAACGCTCATTGACTATCGCGGAAAATATCGTCCATGCAAGGAACGCGGAAAGCAGAGAGGCAAAGACTATGGTTATTAAAAACACCATGTTTATATCTTTAAACGTCCCTATTATCTTTTTGCCCATTTCGCTTCTTTCAATGGTGTCCACCTCGATTATCTCACCCTCGATCTTCCTGCTGACCGTGTAGGGATCGTAGCCCTCCTTCACTTTTACGAATATGAGCGATATGTCGTTCGGCTTGAGACCTGATTTGCCCTTTGATATTACGGCGTCGAGATTTTCATCGCTCATGAATATGGCGTTGTCGAAGCCCGTGCCCGTCTTTTCGAGCACCCCTGCTATGTTGAACGTCACGCCGAAGAGCGTGCTCCTGCTTACGTCGAACATCCCGAAATTCTCATACGCCTCATGCCCGATGATGACCTCGCCTTTCCGGAGTTTTCTGCCGAGAGACTTCTTGAGCCATACATCCACGACGAAGTCGGAGTCCTGGTTGAAGATCACCACCGTTGCCGGAGGTATCGTGCAGCATAAACCGTATATTGTAGTTAAATACGTCTGATGCGAGACCTTATCCACACCCTCGATTTGCTTCACCCTGTCTATCATGCCTTTATCCATGTAGAAGACGCGTATCTTTGTCTCAAGGAGCGCCTCGTCCGCATATTGTCTGGCGCCGATGGGGACCACAAGCACGTCCGCGCCGAGACGGTTGGCGGTCCTTTCCAAAGAGGAATTGACGCTGATGAAAAAAGACGTCCCGAATACCAGGATGGATACGAAAAGGGCGATGGAGATAATGAGGATTATCGTTCTGAAAGGTTTCCTTTTAAGATTTTTAACGGCGACTGTCAAGAGATTGAATTTCATATGAAGCAATTTTTAAATAAATCTCCCCTCCCTTGACGGGAGGGGATTAAGTAGAGAGTGGAAATGTTCAAGGTCACCTCTCACCCCCGCCCTCCCCCGTTAAGGGGAGGGATATTTGGGATCCTCGCGCAGCTCTTTGCCGTATTCTACTAATTCCAGTTCGCTTCCAATCCGCAGAGGATGGCGTCCCATGCAGGTTTTTTCTCATCGATAACATCCTTATGACACGCGAAGCATGTCGAGGTAGGTTTTCCTACGACCTTCTTTGTCTCGATGTCGTAAAGCTGAAGCACGCCGTCGGTAATTTTCTTTCCTTCCGTGTCTCCGGGAACCGGGATTTTCGACCTGAGCGTCAATATAGCATATTTCCCGTCGGGTGTCGGGAGGGCGTCGTGGTTTTCGCCTTCCGTCATCATCTCTTCGTCAAGGAGCTTCAAGTCGCTTCCGTTCAACAAAAAGAACCTGTCGGCTCCGGACTGAAGAAGAAGCTTGCCGTCGGGTGTAAATCTCTGCCTGAACGTTACGGTCTTTTCCGATCCGGTCAAAACGTTTTTGCCCAATACCTTTATTTCACCGTTTTCGAGCGCGGCAAGGTCAAGTTGAAGCACGTCCACTTTGCCGAGACGCGTTGCAGGGGCGTCAGGCTTAGCCCATTCTTCCGTAAGGTTTGCCGTGAATATAAAGGTCTTCATATCCGGCGAGTTTGTGCCGTGGAAGAACTGATAGTTGTTTTTATAACCGAGGCTGTCAAAGAATATGCGGCGCTTGATCTCCAGGGAATTCTTATCGACTATCTCCATGAAGCCGTCATTCGCCATGGTAACCGGCATGTATGAATTCCTGGACTGCCCGGAGGAGCAATAAAGCGCCCCTATCCACTGCGCTCTGTCAGGCAATTGTATGGTCTGATCTTTGATGACTTTTTCTTCTTTAAGATCGACAATGCCCATATGTACGGTCTTGCCTTCCATCTTTTTGTCGGTTTTGTAGGTCGCCCAGTACATTTTGTTTCTGTCGTTGGCGTCAATTCTTATATCGTGAAGCGGGTGGGTTTCTTTGCTCCCGAGCTCGACCCTGTCGAGGTCTTTCAGGGTTATAGGATTATCGCTTGAGGGGTCGATCACAATATCGGCCTGCGCAAAATGTCCCCCCATGCCGGCGACATAGATCTTGCCCGTATAGATTTTAGCTTCAGGGAGCGTGGCAACGGCAGTTGGGGTTTTTGAATTTACCGCCGTATTGACAAGATAGAATGCCGAGATCAGCAACAGGCAACTTACAATAGTTAATGTCTTTTTCATCTTCTCCTCCTAAACGTTATTCTTCCCTCGTTTGATTATTTGATTCAAATAGATATTCTGTCACCTCCTTTTAAAAATGAGTTTGTATTAATGCAATTACCTAAATACACGTCAACCTTTTTTATACAAAAGGCAATTTCCATACCCAAAAAAATTATTAATCTTTATAAGTGTATTACTTAATAAAAAGAGAGGCAACTGATCGGTAATATTGGTTTATTTGCTTATATTACTTTGGGGAATCCAGTTTGAAATGCTAAGGTAAGTGGATATAGGAAGGAAATGTTACACAAGTGTGCAGTCACACAAGTGTGCCATGACACACTTGAATAATATATGGTTTTCTTAGAGTGCAAGGATTCTTGCAGGTGCAAGAATCCTTGATGGACGTTATTTGTTGATGCTTGCCTGCTCCACTATCACGGAATATTTGTATCCGCTGCCAAAGTCTTTGTCTTTATACAAAACACCTTTCGCGGTTATAACGTCTCCGACTGAGGCCTTGTCCTGAGAGGTGACTAAAATGTCATTTGTGCCTTTTAAAGGGTCTCCGCTCCCGTCCTGGATGTGGAGCCAGTTCTTGTCCATGATGCTTGCTGAAAACTTTACGACCTGGCCCCTGACGACAATGTCTTTCTTGTCAAGCTCGCCGCGCTTCTCGTAAAGCTCGGCTACAGTGAATGCATTCGGGCCTGAGGCCTTTTCAACTTTAATTGTCTTATTTGCGGGAGCTTCCGTCTTCCTGGGGCCGTCGGATTTACTAACGGATGCGGCCGCGTCTTTCCCTGCCGCCCCGCTTGAAAAGACTATGGATTCAAACGTCCGGTTAAGCGTCTTGCTCGTGAAATTGCTCATGACCATCCCGGGCTGAAAAGATACGTCCTGCCCGACCGTCACCTTTATTTGGGGAACGGCCACCCATGTTTTCTTGCCGCCTTTCTCTATCATGACGTACGTGTAGCCGCCGCTGTCCATCGCTTCCACAACCTTGCCTGAAAGGGAATACGTATCCTGAGTAATCATATCCTGATCTTCCCGGGTCAATTCAGGTGATTTTTGTGAAGCGGCGTATGCGCCGGCTGTAACCAGCGTCAGAATTGACATTAATATAAATAACGTCGGAGCTTTTTTCATTTCATATCTCCTTTGACTTTTAACGCGATAATCCAAAAACGCTCGATACGTATATATTACATTTTTTATCAAAAAAATAATTGATTTGACCCCGAGGCTTTTTTTCCAATAGAATAACCCTATGCCAAGAGGTAAGATCCTAAAAGACCCCTTATCCGCAGCAGAGCAATTCAAGACCTCGGGCCGGGTTATTGATATCAGGGAATTCGGCAGCGGCAATATCAACAACACCTTCCTGGTAACTCTCGAGGCGGTGGAAGAAAAACAATTCATCCTGCAGCGCGTAAACACCCATGTGTTCCGTCAGCCGGAGCTTGTCATGCTCAATATGCGCATCGCTGTAGAACATATGCTCCGACACCTTCAAAGCGCTCCTTTCATTGCAGGTCGACGATGGGAAGTCCCGCGCGTGCTGTTGACGCAGGAGGGCCGGGATCATTGGCTTGCTCCCGACGGTTCGTTCTGGCGAGCCGTCAGCTTTATAGATTCCGCGCTGACTTTTGATACCGTACAAAATACTGAGCATGCGGAAGAAGTCGGTCGCACGATCGGCGTCTTCCATTCCCTGCTCAACGACCTGCCTCCGGACGGATTGGCTGATACGCTGAAGGGGTTTCACATTACACCGCTCTACCTGCGGCATTTTGATGAGGTCCTGGCGAAATACGGCGCAGGCAAATCCCCGGAAGTGAATTACTGCCTGCGATTTGTAAGTGAGCGAAGCGCCCGGGCGCACGTCCTTGAGAATGCGAAAGAGCAAGGCAGGCTGCGGCTTCGTCCGATCCACGGCGATCCGAAGGTCAACAACATCATGATCGACACATCCACATGTCAGGCCGTCGGAATTGTCGATCTGGATACGGTCAAGCCCGGCCTGATCCATTATGACATCGGCGACTGCCTTCGCTCCGGTTGTAATCCCCCGGGAGAAGAAACCGAACAATGGGAGACCGTCCGGTTCGACACCGACCTTTGCCGGGACATCCTGCGCGGCTATCTCTCAACGGCAAGAGAGTTCCTTACCGAAAATGACTTCGACTATCTATACGAATCCATTCGCCTGTTGACTTTTGAGCTGGGACTCAGATTCTTTACGGACTATCTGGAAGGGAACGTCTACTTCAAGGTTAAAAACCCGGAGCACAATCTTCTTCGGGCGCTGGTCCAGCTCAAGCTCACGGAGAGTATCGAATCACGGGAAACAGCCATTCACGGCATCATCAAGGACCTGAGATGAACGGCCGCAGCTTTTCCCTGAAGCCGTTCCAGTCATCCTTGTCAATAATATATGTTTCGTCTGCTATAATTTCTCTATGAAACTTACCGAAAACGCACTCAAAATTTTAGAAACCCGCTATCTCCTGAAAGACGAACAGGGGATCGTCAGGGAAAAGCCCGAGGAGATGTTCCGCAGGGTTGCACGCGCCGTTGCGTCCGCTGAACGGCTTTACGGCGAAAACCCGCAGGAATGGGAAGATAAATTTTACGACGCGATGAGCAGTCTGCTTTTTCTCCCGAACACTCCGACCATGATAAACGCAGGCAAAGACATGGGGCAGCTTGCGGCATGCTTTGTCCTTCCCGTGGACGATTCCATGAAGAGCATCTTCGATACGCTGAAAAACGCCGCCCTTATCCTTCAAAGCGGAGGCGGCACCGGCTTCTCATTTTCCAGGCTGAGGCCGAGGGCTGATATTGTTAAATCAACAGGCGGCATAGCAAGCGGTCCCGTCTCATTCATGAGGATATACAACACGGCTACGGAGGTTATTAAACAGGGAGGCGCAAGAAGGGGCGCGAATATGGGGATACTGAGAATAGACCATCCCGACGTCCTGGAGTTTATTAAAATAAAACGCCGTGAGGAAGAGCTGCTTAACTTCAATATCTCCATCGCGGTGACGGAGGCCTTCATGGATGCGCTGAAGAATGACGCCGAATATGACCTGATAAACCCGCGCAGTAACCGGATCACGGGACGGTTGAAGGCGAGGGAAGTGTTTAAAGAGATTGTTGAGAGCGCATGGGAGACCGGCGATCCGGGACTTGTCTTTATCGACAGAATCAACAGCGACAACCCCACTCCTCACGTCGGCACAATCGAGAGCACCAATCCCTGCGGCGAACAACCGCTTCTGCCTTATGAGGCGTGCGTGCTCGGGTCGATTGATTTGTCGAAGGTGGTACGTCCCAGGGGGAGGAACACACCCCTAACCCCTCTTGATAGAGGGGAATTAAGTCCCCCTTTGAAAAAGGGGGATTCAGGGGGATTTTTTGCTGAAATAGATTGGGAGCAATTGAAATACCTTGTCCATCTCTGCGTCAGGTTTCTGGACGATGCCATAGACGCAAATAGATATCCCGTTCCTGAGATTGAAAGGATGCATAAAGGCAATAGGAAGATCGGACTCGGGGTGATGGGATGGGCGGACCTGCTGATAAAGCTCGGCATCAGGTACAACACTCCGAAGGCTTATAAGCTTGCGCGAGAGATAATGAAATTTATCAGAGACCATGCGAGAGAGGCCTCTTCGGAGCTTGCGAGGCAGCGGGGGGCCTTCCCGAATTTCAAAGGCTCTATATACGACACGCCGGAATTCGTTTCAAGGGGGGGGCTGAGGGGGGGGTTGAGAAACGCAACCACAACGACCATTGCGCCGACCGGCACCCTTTCATTGATAGCGGGCTGCTCAAGCGGGATTGAGCCTCTTTTTGCCGTTTCATATAAAAGACTGGTCCTGGACACGGAGCTTTTCGAGACACATCGGCTCTTTCTTGAGACCGCAAAGCAGAGAGGATTTTACAGCGATGAGCTTATCGTGAAAATCGGCAAGAAGATTGGCCTCAGAGGATTTAAAGAAATCCCCAACGACGTCAAACGGCTCTTTGTGACGGCGCATGAAATACCGCCGGAAGACCATGTCGAGGTGCAGGCCGCTTTCCAGGAATTCACCGACAACGCCGTATCAAAAACGATCAACCTCAGGCAAAGGGCGTCAAGAGACGACGTGGCAAAGGCCTTTCTGCTCGCGTATGAAAAAGGCTGTAAAGGCATAACCGTTTTCAGATACGGCTCCAAGCGCGGGACACTGGTAAAACTTGAAGAAGTGGATTAAGATACTAAGGAGTTCATAAGCCACATTGGTTGTCATTCCCGCAGTCAGTAAGCGGGAATCCAGACAGTTTAAAGAACTGGATGCCCGATTAAAAACTTCGGGCATGACGGCGAATTTATGTATCTTTACTTATGACCGCATTAATAAACGCACCCTTATTATGATTTACGGCATCGGAGTGGACCTTGTAAAGATCGAGCGCATGAAAGAAGCCCATGAAAAATGGGGTATGAGATTTTTTGAAAAATTCCTCACCGAAAATGAGCTCGCCTACTGCTTTGAAAGGAAAGAGCCCTACCCTTCCATATCGGTAAGATTCGCAGCAAAGGAGGCGCTCGTGAAGGCGATAGGCTCGGAGGTGTTTGTCAACCTGAAAGACATCGAGATCGTAAATAACGAGGTCGGCAAACCTTCGGTCAAGGCTAACGGCAGGCTTGCGGAGTTCTTTAGAGAGAAGGAGATAAAGCGCTGCCATCTTTCGCTCAGTCATGAAAGGGAATTCGGGATTGCCTGCGTGGTTCTGGAGATATGAAGCTAACGGAAAGCTTTCTTTAGGTTAAGGGGTTAATGCTTTGATATGTGACCGTTCTGATCGTTAAATTGGACACCTTTATTTTTGGACAACAATTCCTTTCGTCATTTCCAGAATACATTTTGTAATAATTTCCTGTCTTCCTTGAGTTGATTGAGTTTTTTGTCTAAGGCTTTTTCTATATTTGAAATATGTTATCCCTTATTTTTAGCAATAATCATACCTAATTTAATCTTTTGAAATTTCAGTAAGTTACATTTCCCTTAGGGTTTTATTCTGCGGGAAATAACTCGATTGTGCGGCATTTAAAACAAATAAGTTTAAAGTCGCACCCTTTGGGTGATGCATAATTGATGATCCGACACCTGTATTCCTTGGTTGTTATATCTACTGCTATTGGCTCAAGGCTTTTAAATGCGGATGTTTTTTTCGAGCGCGTCTCTATATTAAACTCGCTATGGCACCTTGCGGACCTTGACGCTGAAATCCGGCGTCCCAGCCGTTTTCCCAGGTGCTGAAGCGGATTTGAACGCTTCTTGACGCGAATGGAACGACATAATCTGTAATCCCCAACCATTTACATTTTTCGTGGTAGTTGGCTTCGTCTGTCCATTCGAGCGTCGGTGCGCTGTTGCCTCCCGCGCCCCCATCTGCTGTAAAGTTCTTGTCAACCAAATTGGGCGACGGGGCTGGTATCCACATGCCATAAGGAAGTCAAAGCCGAAATCAGGAACAACTTCATTCGCGGATTCTTTCAGCTCCCCTCCCCGGATCATTCGCCGATTCGGGCCTCCGTCGCCGTTTTGGTCGGTTCCTGATTTGAAATATGGGAAATTGCTTGTGTCATGGCATGCATCGCAATTAACATAAGGCCCTTTTAAATCATCGCTGTCGTTTTCAGTGTGGGTCGAATGGCTCCTGAACGTCCCCTTCCCCAAATTATTATTGCTCTGCCAGCCAGCATCATGACCGTGGCAGGAATCACATCCTGTCCCGCTGCCTCCTCCATGTGCAAATCCATTTAAGTGTGAATGACAACTTATACGGTTGGTCCCGGCAGGGGAGCCAATATTCGTATGCAACTGGTCGGAGCCTCCGCCGTTGTTCCTGAAATGCGTTGTCTGCGTATGACATACTTCGCAGACTCCATCATATGCAGCGTCCCCGTCTGGCAAAAGAGCTACTGCCTGTGGAATTAAAAAACCTTACCGCCTTGCTTCCGCTATTCGGCGTGTTAATGTTGTTTTTGATGAGCTTGGCAGATTATCGCAAATGTATTGCCTGCGCTGCAGCATTGCTTATTTCAGGCTTTTATCCGGCCAGGGAGCAGCCAAATTCGTTGTCTGTATTCCCTCAATCACTCCGATCTCTGTCGCTTTTCCGTTTTCAGTATTAATCTTCATCATAATATTTGAATTGCGTATGGTGAAAAGCTCACCTGTCAGAGGGCTGAACTCAATAGCCACATCAGGATAACCTACTCCAAGTGAACCAATAACATCCGCATGTCCCGAAGTCTTGTCAAGCTTGAAGAAATAATCTGCATCCAATCCGGAAACCCCATACAAATCACCTGTTCTGAAATCAACTGCCATGCCGTTATGCTTTATGTCAAGCCCCAGTGCGCCTATAACGGCAACAGCGCCTGTAGAAACGTTTATTGAAACAAGGGTGTCATTTGCAGAATTCAGCCCGTACAGGTTCCCTTCCATATTAAACGACATGCCATTAATCGAAACACCAACCGGTTTGCCTATGTGAATTACTTCGCCGGTCATCAAATCTATCCGGTACAATTGCTGCCAGGAATTGTCCCATCCATACAGTTCACCGCCAGGACTGAAAGCGATCGTATTTGATCTGAACCCAACCGCTCCCCTTAGATTGAGCACGGTCTCAACTTGTAAAGTAACCGGATCAATACTGACCAAACGCTGAATGCTGCCTGCAGGTTCAACAGCATAAAACTTATTCTTGTCTATAAATGCACCACAGACGTTCACAAACGGTTCGGGAACAATACGTATAGTAATATCACCGTGATCCATCGTAATCCATCTATTTCTGTCAGTATAATATTTTAATGGACGCGCGGTCCAAAAGATCGAATCACCCGGATCAACCAGCGCCTCGGAATTTATATAAACAAATTCGTGATCACAAGCATCATAATTAGGCGCCGCACAGGTTGTTTCACCATTGATTGGTTTTTTTACTCTGTTACTGAACAGCGCTTTTGTGCTCCCTGTCGAGACGTCATAATAGCCGACTGTGAGATTCACGTCAGCCGGGCTGCCGACAAGATAATAATCCCAATAACTGCCGCCCCTCCTCCAATTCGGGTTTACATTAAGCCCGTACCAATTAAGCCTGAAGCGGCCGTAAATATTTACGCGAATACTTCTGCCTGTCGGGTTAGTCCAGCGAATAAGCGGAGCCTTCCCGATGCCGTTATTGGAAAGTGAGTAATTCACAACCCATTTGTTTAAATTAACGCCTCCGTCGTTAGTCGCCCACGTAATTCTGTTATATTCAAAACTGTCCCATGTCAATAAAGTCGAACGGTTTGTATACCACGGCGCATCAATTCCCAGGCCTGAAGTATTTATCAATTCGTAACTCCATGTGGGAATGCCATTTGTATCATTATCCGGATTGCCGCTAGTTGAGTATCTGACCGTGCCGGGAGTGTAATCATTTAAAAGCTTCCAAAAATACCCCTGGTAATACCGATCATCTTCTGATGTTTCATTGCAGTCCGCGGTCCGGTCCTTGTCTGTATCAGTGTCCGCCATTCCACAGCCGCAAATACCGGGTTCCGTCTTGTTTGGATCGCATGCACATTTATCATTACAATCAGCAGCTCCATCACCGTCTGTATCAATATCTGCTACACCGCATCCGCAAATGCCTGCTTTTGTCTTATTGAAATCATTTGGGCAGGCATCCTTGCAGTCCGCGGTTCCATCCCTATCTGTATCCGTATCTGCTATACTGCAACCGCAGATGCCGGGTGCCGTCTTTTTCGGATCACTTGCACATTTGTCACATGCATCACCTGCTCCGTCCTTATCTGTATCCTTTTGATTAGCGTTTGCAACAAGCGGGCAGTTATCGTATTTATTGCAGACGCCATCACCGTCACTGTCACAGGTTCCGAGAAAATCCCCGTGCTTAAGGTGCGCGGCAACCGCGTTTTCGTCTACAGTAATAGTTTGGAATTTCTTCGGATTCCCCGGCGGGATGTGGCAGATCGTGACTTTTTTAGGTTTGGCTTTAGCCGCATCCGTTACTCCCGGGAATACTATCAACAACGATGCAAAAAAAATCGTAGTAATTAATACGGCAAACAAAATCTCTCTCAATCCTTTTTCGTCCTTAAATCTCATCTTTATTTACCCCCTATTTTCAAATTCAAAACAAAACCCCATACCTGCAAAGGTATGGGGTCAAAACTTTTATAGCATCCAACTACTTCGGCAACCCTGCTATCCCAAAGCTTTCAGTTGTCAGCTTTCAGCAATCAGCTATTGTTTCTATTGTTTGAGCTGAATGCTGACCGCTGTTAGCTGAAAGCCAACAAAGGACCAGAAGCTTTGCGCCCTACCTTTACAGATAGTTTGCTCTTATCGGCAGCCTGTTTTTTCTAATCAGTTATGTATCAGCTTAATCCTCCTTCTGCTATTCACTCTCTTTTTTTGAATGCAAAAAAGATACCAATGTTAATTAATCTAAATAACAAACAGTTTGTACTCTGGAATTACAAATCGTATGCTTAAATTCACCCACATCGGGTGTTATCACGCTGCTATTCCTTCTCATGAGCGCCCATGTCGTATGCGCCTCCGAGAGGTCTCGATCCACCGTAGATGTCGTGGTCTGATGTATAGCTTGAGCTTCCAGCATTGACGGCAGGTGAACCCGACTGCAGGCGGAAATCGCCTCCTGTTGTCGGAGTGGTTGCCGCTGTGGGAGGAGTCGCACCGCCGTTAACGAAGTTCGGGTTGCTGGCAGTAAGGTTGCCTCCCATGTCTTCGTAGCTGTATCGGGCGTTGCCGGTGCCATTGCCCGGAGCCTGGTAGATAAGGGTATTATAGACGTCCATATAACTGTATCTGACATTTGTCTCAATTTGCTCGTGGGTCGCGTCGACGGTCGGGCTTTCCGCGTTGTTGTTGTAGATAATGCTGTTTTTCAGAGAAGAAGTATAGTTGTTCAGTAAATAAATTCCACCGCCCTGCGTGGCGGAATAGTTGCCGCTGATCGTACAGAACGTGCAGTTGGTATAGCCGTTGTTCATGTAGATCGCGCCGCCTCTTCCCGCTGACTTGTTGCCTGTCAGCATGACGTTGGTCATATTGGCATAACCTGCATTCACAAACATCGCGCCGCCTCCGCCGGTTGTCGCCTCATTGCCTTGTATAAATGTATCTGTTATGGTGGCAGCAGTCGTGTTGGAATTGAAATAGAATGCTCCTCCATTAGTTGATTTGTTGCCGTTTATTGTGCAGTCGTCGATTGTAAGGTTGCAGGTATTTGTGCAGTAGAGCGCTCCGCCAAAGTATGAAGTCGCCACGTTGTCATTGATAATGCTGTCTTGTATATTAAACGTGCAGACATTGCAATATATCGCGCCGCCGTAGGATGATGCGGTGTTATTTCTGATAGTTGAGTTCGATATTGTATGGGTGGTTGCCGCATTCCCGCTGCCTATATTAATACCCGCGCCGTTTGCAGCGCCGCTGTTGGAATAGATTTCACTGCCGGAAACATTAAGGCGGCTGGTGTTATTAACCATGTATATTCCTCCGCCTGTATTGCTGTAAATTTTGGTGTTCTGTATATCTACCTGACAAGAGGCGAGCACATACACGCCCTGGCTGGTGTTGCTGTAAACATTGCTGTTTTTAAGCGTAAAGGTCTGACTGGCATTGCAGCTCAGGTATACTCCTCTTGACGTCCCGCCGGTTATTGAGAAGCCGTCCACCACACCGGCGTTGCTGTTTGTGAATGAGACTGCATCGCTGCCTCCTGAAACAGTCGTCAGATCGCGTCCACAGACAGCCTGGATCGTCCGGTTATTCTTGCTGCTCAAGGCAAAGTTCGCATAAGTAGCTGCCGTGAAGTTGCTGTTCGGATATACCAGGATAGTTGACGGATCAGCGGATGCAGTTACAGCGTCAGTTATAGTGCTGTACCAGCCCGAACCGCCCGTCGGCCTGACTTTGTATGTTGTATTTACTACAGTTAGAGTCGAATTGCTTGTCGGCGCGCCTGTTGCAGCGTCTGTTCCGTCTGACGCGTAGAAACGGTGGTTGAGAACACCGTCGCCAGCATAGCTGACGGCAAGGGTGTATTTATAAAGTTTGCCATCCGTGTAAATCGTATCTAATGCATCGACCTCTGTCATTGCATATATTTCTCCAGCATCATATGCAAGGTTGTCATTCGTATCAACCCATACCTGAATGGATGACGGAGGATTGTTGTCCTGGTCCGTGTATTTGATGCGGAACTCGAAGTCAGCTCCTGTAGCTCCGGTCGACGGTCTCACGCCGCCGCTGGTAAGACAGTCGGCTGTCGTCCAGTCAAGGGTCGGCGGGTTATTGGTTCCGGCAATAGTAACTGTCTTATTCGATACAGGATCGCCGGTAGCTGCCGCTGCCCCGTCGTATGCATAGAAACGGTAATTCAGTATCCCGTCTCCAACGCCCGGATGATTGAGCACTTTAGTCTTTGTAAATAGCTCACCGTTTGTGTAATCACCCTCGCCGCCCTCTACGGTCATCGTGTATTTCTCACCCGATTCATATGAACTGCTGTCATCCTCATCAATCCAGACCTGTATTGATGTTGGAGCGTTGTTGTCCGCGTCAGTATATTTGACCTTAAAAGTAAAGCTGGTGCCGTTCGGCCCGCTGTCCGGATCAACACCGTCGCTGACATAACCGCCGTCGCCCTTCCAGTTGAGAGCAGGCGTATTATTAGTAACAGTAAAAGCAGCGTTTGAGACTGGCGTTCCGGTTGCGTCGTTGGTTCCGTCCGAAGCGTAGAACCGGTAATTTAAAATGCCGTCACCAGCTCTATAGAGTGTAAGCGACTTCTGATAGTTCTCGCCGTTAATGTAATTGCTGTCGCCGCCGTCAATGGTCATTGTATATTTCTCATCCGATTCATATATACCGCTGTCATCCTCATCCACCCATACCTGAATGGCTGCCGGTGCGGTATTGTCTGCGTCAGTGTATTTGATGCGGAATGTGAAGCTCGAGCCATTTGCACCGCTGTCAGGATTGACGCCGTCGCTTGTATAATTCGTCTCGCCTGTCCAATCCAGAGCAGGCACATTGTTGGCAATGCTGAGCATGCTGTGAGTCGTCGGTGATCCGGTGGCATCGCTGAAGCCGTCAGATGCATAGAAGCGGTATCTGATGTTTCCGTCGCCTGCATAGTAGATTGTCAGGGTTTTTGTGTAACGCTTGCCGTCAGTGTATGTCGTATCGCCTCCGTCCACAGCCGTCATGGTGTATTTTTCTCCAGCCTCGTATGAGCTGTTGTCATTAGTGTCAACCCATACCTGTATGCTGGTCGGAGCGTTGTTGTTCGCATCGGTATAGTCAATGCGGAACTCGAGGCTTGCGCCGCCTGTGCCGCTGTTGGGATTAACGCCGTCACCCGTATAATTCGTCTCGCCAGTCCATAACAGCGACGGAGCATTATTGCTTGAAGCATATTCATCCGCGCCCATATCGTATGCCCAGCCTGACGGCCTTGATCCGCCGTAAATGTCATGGTCCGAGGTCCAGCTTGAGCTTGCCGTATTAACTGCATACGAGAACGATTGCAGGCGATAGTCTCCGTTTGCAGAAGGCGCAGAAGACGGCTCCAGTCCATCCACAAAGAACGCCGCATTTGATATATCATTCCCTCCCATGTCCTCGTAGCTGCATCTCTGGTCCGGAGGCCCTGAGAGATCGGATCCGGGCGACTGATTGATCAGGGTGTAATAGACGTCAACATAGCTGTATCTCGGGCTGGTCGCAAAGATCTGCTTAAAATTTCCACCATTAATAGCGTCATTGTTATAGACGATGCTGTTCTTAATAGTGGTCTGTGAAGAGCTGTTCTGGTAGAGGGCGCCGGCGTAGCCGCCAGCATAATTTCCGCTGATTGTACAGAAGAGACAATCGGTCGTCCCGGAGTTAACATAAATTGCGCCGCCGTTGGTAGCGGCCCTGTTACCGGTGAGCATGACGTTGGTCAAACTCTCTGTCCCGCCTCCCATATAAATTGCGCCGCCGAGCGTGCCTGTGGCCTCATTCCCCTGAATAAAGGTATCTGTAATAGATGCATTGACACTGGCGTTCAGGAAATAGAGCGCGCCGCCTGCGCCTGCTGTATTGTTATTTATTGTGCTGTCGTCAATGGTAATTACACAGTTGACGCAGTAAATCGCGCCGCCGTTGCCGGTAGTCGTGTTGCCTGTAAAGGACGTTCTTGTAATAGTATGAGCGCCGGCTCCGCTATTTAGGGCGAGACCGGCTCCGTTCGTAGCGCCTCCGCCGTTGTTGTAGATGTTACTGTCTGAAATACTGAGAAGGTTCAGTGAGCTCGTGCTGTTTATGCCATAAGATGTATTGCTGTAAATGAATGTATTCTGTATGCTGACAGGATTACACCCGTTGTTCAGATGGATACCGGTTGGGTTCGAATATATCTTGCTGTTCTTGACGGTCAAGGAATCGGAATTGGAATAAATACCGTAGGAGGCCCCTCCTGTTATGCTGAATCCATCGATAACCGCACCGTCATTGCCCTGGAGATTGATAACGGAATCGCCGCCGGAAATAACCGTGAGATCC
>JACRHB010000153.1 GCA_016217725.1 Nitrospirota bacterium
AGAAGGCGAGCTTTGCAAGGTCGCGCTCGGAAAATCTCTCGTCCTTCGGGTCTCCGACGATCTTGTCGGCGTTACGCTTTTCCACAAACCCGTTCAGCGAGCGGAGCATCTGCGCCCGGCGGTGGAATGACCAATCAAGGAATATTTCCGTGTATAGGACTGAAAGGTGCTGGAAGTATCGCAGCGTTATCGGCTCGGGCCTGCGGGCGTTCATCTGGCGCAGGTACTCGCGGATATTGTCGTCATAGCGGGCAAGGTCGGCAAGAGGCACCTGAACCTTGCTCCCGCGAGATTCAAGCATGTGATAGACGTAGCTCCGTCCCGCGGCGTCAAACCCTTCGGCAGCGCCTTTCAAATCGGTTAAAAGATCGCGGTTGGTGTTATAGCCGAAAAGACCGTTAAACCACGCGAGGAGGACGAGCCTCTGCTCGAGCTTTACGTATTGAGATTTGTCGATATTCGGTCGGGCCATGAATCACTCCTCCATCCGTGGAAGAGGCGGCATGAGAGGCTCAAGGAGCGCGATCAGGCCCGGGATTTGCCGGCGTACTATGCCGTATATCTCAGTGTAGTTGACCTTTTCGTATTGATGACTTATGACATTTCGCAAGCCGACTATTTCCTTCCAGGGGATCTCCGGGTGCGCGTTGCGAAAATTCGGGCTGATTCTGCGCCCGGCCTCGCCGAGTATCTCCAGCTTCCGCTCTATGGCCAGGCGTATGACTTCCCCGTCTTTTCCAGCGGCCAGAAATTCTTCCAACGAGAGACTGCCCGTGAACTCCATGATTGCATGGGCCGCCTCGAGCATGTCCCAGAGATGAGCAGGGTCGCGTTCTTCAGGCCGCATAAATCACCTCGTGATTCCTTAAAATGTGATTGCGGCGGAAAGGATTACGGATCGCGCTCTTCTCCACCAGGTCGACTTTCCGCCCCAGAATTTGCTCCAGCTCTTCCTCGGCCTTCATATGGTCGAAGAGCGTCCACCTCGCTTTATCATGAAATACCACCAGCACGTCAATATCGCTGTCGGGACGGAAGTCATCCCCAAGGGCTGAGCCGAAGATTGCCAGCTCCTTCACCTGCCATCTCCGGCAAAACTCGGCAATCCGGTCTTTTGGAATCTCGACCCTGATATTCATATCCCTGCCTCCGTGAACATCCTTGCCTTGAAGACCGGCTCAAGCGACTTTGCGCCGGGGATGAACGAATCCCCGTTCACGAAGACCTCGTCCGCGCCTTCGGTCAGTTTCTGTGAGGCTACGAACTTCTTGTCCTGCTCAAGGTCTGCCTTTGTCCAGCCGTCGGTCTCGCGCCAGATGACGGTTATCTCGCGGTGGTCAATGCGGCCGCGATAGACAAGGTAACGTCTCTCCTTGTCGTAGACCGCCTGCCGGGTTTTGACGTTCAGGCCGAGTAGATAATTGAACGTCTCTGGTATGTCCACGTTTTTTTTGGCGGTCTGGCCGTCCCGGTGGATATGAAGGGTATAGCTGAAAGGACTGACGAGCTTTTCCACATTGAGTAGTGTTTCGCTCTTACGCGCCTCCCAATGGAGCATGTATTTGAGCAGGTAGTCATCGAACTTAAGACCGGCCTGACCCGAAGCGTCGTCGAATTGGATGTTATTGAGCGCGTCCTCGTAGGACTCAAGGCGTATGTATTTTACGATGCGCGGACTGCGCTCAGCTTCTTCTTTCGTGGCCATTCGCTTGGGCTTGCCGTCTTTCCATTCGGGGGAGAAAGAGACCTTTTTGACGCGGGGGAGTAAGACTGTATCGAAGTAATGGGCCATCTCAGTTAAAATAAATTTCCGATTACCCCCGTCTTCACGATTAAGGTTGATGGTTGCATGGCCGGTGGTGCCAGAACCAGCGAAGTAGTCAAGAATGAGCGCGTTATCTTCAGAAAAAGTCGAAGCTGCAATAGAATCTTTAACCGTGTATAGCGATTTTGGAAATGCAAAAATCTTCTCGCCCAGAATATCTCCAAGCAACTTTGATCCATAAACATTTGAATTGTATTTAGTATCATCCCAAACTGTTTTCTGTCTATACTCATTTTTCAAGCGGATTACATACTTAACACCATCTTTTTCCTTGATTTTCAAAGCATCTCGGATTGATTCGATAGTATTTCTTGCATTCCGCCATTTTCGCTCTATTCCATTACTATCTATTGGGTAGATTGCAATAATTCCACCAGAAAGATTTTCGTTGGCCTTTGGGTGAAAATTATCCTGACACACTTCTCCAAAACCAATAATATTATTCTTTTTAATGAAAATCGGATAAAAGCAATTTCGGGCGGATTCTCGAGTTGACTCATCGCCCCCCCAATCACGAAGTGAAACTTCATTTGCATCTTCAATTATTTTAGTACCAATATGAACTCCAATAGACGGAAAAATGAAGTAGGCAAATTCGTTGCAATAAGAAAAATTACTTCCCTGAATGCCACCGGGATTGTGCACAACGGTTACTAAAGTTTTGTCAAAGTTGGGAAATAACAAATCAATTATTGCACCTAATCGTTCTTGCTCATTTTCATCGATAGCAATTACATGAATATGTTGTTTTTTACCGATTTTAGAACTTACGAATAATCTATCAAACATCATGGAAATCCATGATGAATGCTTGTATTCATTTTTATACAGTACTTCGCTGAATTTAGCATTATATGGGGGGTCTATATAGACACACTTC
>JACRHB010000158.1 GCA_016217725.1 Nitrospirota bacterium
CCCTCTAAAAAGAGGGGTAGGGGTGTGTAACAGAAAGAGCATAAAGGAAAACACACCCCTCAATCCCCTCTTGATAGAGGGGAAGTAAAAAAAATCGCTCAATTTAGGTATGACTTATCGTGCAATGAATAAATAATGTAGGCTAATTTAGACGTCTTGCCCGTTACTTCCTTATCACAAGCACCGGGAACCTCGTATCTTTATGTATGATCCCATAAGTAACGCTGCCGAGGAGCGCTGAGGCGATGGCGCTCCTTCCGTGGGAGCCGATAACGATCAGATCGACGTTTGATCTTTCAGCTTCACTTATAATTTCAGTAACGGGATGGCCCGTGCTTACGAGCTTAGTCGCTTTGACCCCGTTCTTCCTGCACATTTCCCTCTCCTCTTCAAGATGGGCCTCGATAGCCGTCCTTAAGTATTCTTCGATAGGCTCAGTAAGATGGGTAGGCGCAGCCTCAGGCGGGATTGCAGAGGCAATAAAGGCGCTCCTGTCAATTACACTCAGCAGGATTATGGATGCATTCACCTGTTTTGCAAGTTCCGCTGCATATTTCACGGCCTTCCTTGCCGTTTCAGACCCGTCGGTCGGCACCAGAATCTTTGATAGCATAAATCCTCCTTTATCCTGAAAAAAATTTTAGCCACGAATTTTCACAAATCATCTCGATTAAAAATCAGGACGCAGATTTTCGCAGATGTACGCAGATAACTTTGTTTTATTAAATCCTGATAATCTGCGTTTATCTGCGTCCAACTTTTTTATATTACGTGTACATTCGCGGCAGATGACTGCTTATTGAAATTATACTACCTTACCGAGCCTCGCGACAGCTTCTTTCATCCTTTTTGCAGGGACCGTAAGGGCGAATCTTATATAGCCTTCACCCGGGGCGCCGAAGCCGTGGCCCGGAGTGCCGAGCACGCCGGCTCTATCAAGGAGGTGCGCGACAAAACCGGATGAATTAAATCCCTTCGGCGCCTTGGTCCAAAGGTAAAAGGTCGCCTGAGGCTTCCGGACGTCAAACCCCATGTCTTTTAATCCACCGTACAAAATATCTCTTCTTTCCTGATACGTATCTCGTATCTTCTTGAGGACCGGCTCCTCCGTGCTTAAGGCCTCAATGCCCGCCTCCTGCACCGCCTGGAATATGCCTGAATCAAGGTTCGTCTTGATCTTCCCGAGTCCGAACAATGCGTCCGCATTCCCCACTGCAAAACCGATCCTCCAGCCCGTCATATTGTACGTCTTCGAGAGAGAATGGAATTCTATCCCCACCTCCTTAGCGCCGGGCATCTGCAGAAAGCTTAAAGGCTTTTTGCCGTCATAATAAATCTCCGAATACGCCGCGTCATGACATATGATAATATCGTTCTTTGCCGCGAAATCGATTGCCTCTTTATAAAAGCCTTTGCTTGCGACGGCGGACGTCGGGTTGTTGGGGTAATTGATGAACATAAGCTTCGCCTTCTTAAGAACGCCATGCGGGATCGCCGCCAAATCCGGCAGATAATTATTTTTCTCTATAAGCGGCATGATATGACCCTTGCCGCCTGCAAACAAAGTTGCAACGGGATAAACCGGATATCCGGGCGAAGGCACGAGCACAACGTCGCCGGGATTGATAAATGCCAGGGGTATGTGACCGATCCCTTCTTTTGAGCCGATCAGCGAAAGGACTTCCGTTTTCGGATCAAGCTTCACATTGAATCTTTTCTTGTACCACTCAGCAACCGCTTCCCTGAAAGACAACATCCCTTCATACGACGGATAACGATGATGAGCCGGATTCCCGACGGCCTTCTTCATCCTTTGAACAATATGCTTCGGCGTAGGGATGTCGGGATCGCCGATGCTCAAATCTATAAGGTCGACGCCTTTCCTGACCGCTTCCTGTTTCATTTTATCTATGGCCGCAAAAAGATACGGCGGGAGATGCTTTACTCTCGTGGCGAGCTCAATAGAGATCTTTTTATGCAATATGCGCCTCCTGAATAAAAGTTATTTCCGTAAATTGGCTGTTATTATAAAAAGTTTATCGATTTATTTCAAAAAAACGAATTCGAGGGAGAATGATTTACGCTGTTATAGCGAGTGTTATCGCGAGTTTACAAAGACCGCCTCTAATTGGTATTATTAACATCTGGAAGCAGTGCTTTACCATTCAGAAGCGTCTTATACCATAAAGATGTATGAAATGGAATGGTATGGACGCTTTTTTTAACAGAAAAGACAAGTAAGAAGTGAGAAGTCGGAAGTGGGAAGTTCAAGAAACGAATATGTCTTTTTTATACTTCTTACTTCTCACTTCCTACTTCTTACTTAAGGAAACAATATGTGCAGGCTTGCTGCGATAACATCTAATGAATATTTCTCGCCGATAGTGAACATCACCGCCCTGGAGACGATGAAAGAAGGGCATGACGGTTCAGGCATGGGTCTTATTCTGAAGAGACTCGGCGGCGAGTTCGAGGAGTTGAAAGATTATCCGATCCTTTCGGGCATTTGCTCCAAAGACGGCATGAAAGTCCTCGATGATTACATGAATAAGCTCGGGTTCAAACTGAAATATGCGTGGACCCCTAAGATCAGACCTGTAAAAGGGATCACGGGACGCGACCATTATTTCGCCAGGGTATATGATTATCCCGACGTTTACAAGGACAGGCCCTTTGGAGAGAAAGAAACTCTCTTAATGCACACAAGAATTGCGCTGAGAAAGATGGGAGAAAGCGATGAGTCAATTATCGCATTCTCCTTCTATCCCGATATCCTGACGTTAAAAGAAGTCGGCGATCCCCTGGAGCTCAGTAATTTTTTCGGTCTCGATAAATCCCCTCTCAAGGCCAAGATCATTTTCGCACAGGGCCGGCAGAATACCAATTATGCCATCAATATGTACGCATGTCATCCATTTTTCATTCAGGGTTACGGCTCTATGACAAACGGTGAAAATACGGCCTTTGTGCCGATACGTGAATTTTTGATGAGCAGGGGGTTCCCCGGATACATAGGCTATAACAGCGACAGCGAGGTCTTTTGTCATATTCTTCACTATACCTGCAAGCAGCTTGGTTATCCGCTTACATATTATAAAGACGTTATCACGCCGCTGAAACAGTCGGAGATTGATAAAAGGACGGACCGCGAGGTTGCGAGGCTGCTTAAAATTTCATTGAGACCGCTTTGTATAGACGGTCCCAATTGCGTGATCGCCTTCACGCCCGACGGCACATGTCTCATGGTTCAGGATGCGAAGAAATTGAGACCGGGGGTTGTCGGAGGTGTGAAGGGTAAATATGCATTCATGTCCGAGGAATGCGGGCTTGACAGCGTGATACCCAAAAGAGATAAATCGCAGGACGTATTTCCCATGAAATACGATCTGGTTATAGTCAAGCCTGATGCAAAGGAGGTGACGGTATGGAACCAGCTACACGGTTAGATCATAATCACGAGCTTGCAATAAAGGATCTTCCATACATCGTCAGATGGCGCGACGACAGGTGCAAACGCTGCGGCAGATGCACGGCAGTCTGTCCCATGCTTTCTATAGAGCCTACGGTCGTTGTAAAGCGTGTCGTGCAGTCGGAAGGATTGACTCCCGAGCCCAAGGCGATACGATATACAACCACCATTGTCAAACAGACGAGCAATATAGATCGTTACTGCATCGGCTGCGGCACGTGTAATCTTGTTTGCCCGAATGAGGCGATAGAGCCGGAATTTAATCCGCAGCATAAATTCAATTTCCATAAAAACAAAGGCGGACATCCCTACAGAAGGGGCGGCAGGAGAAACGACCCGAACCCGTCCACGCTGGACAGGTTAAGATTCACAAGAATCTCCATGCTCACCGACCCTGCGCTTGATGCGGGAAGACATGAATTCAGGATACGCACTTATCTCGGCAGAATTCTCCCGGCAGATGAACTGCCTTTAAAGATGGTTGACGGCAAGCTTGAAGTGGACAAAACGTCAGGCAAATTCATACCGGCTGTACGTGAAATATATCCCATAATGATCGGCAGCATGTCCATCGGAGCGCTTTCACCGACCATGTGGGAAGGACTTGCAATGGGCATCACATATTTGAATGAAGTCGAAGGGATGCCGGTTGTCATGTGCTCAGGCGAAGGCGGCATGCCGCATAGGCTTCTGAAATCGAGATTCATAAAATACTTCATCCCGCAGATTGCGTCAGGCTATTTCGGCTGGGATGAGATCGTCAGGGCGATTCCGCATATGATTGAAGACCCGTGTGCGATTGAGATCAAATACGGTCAGGGCGCAAAACCCGGTGACGGCGGACTCCTCATGGCGCATAAGGTTCTGAAATTGATCGCCGAGATAAGGGGAGTGCCGATGGGCGTAGACCTTCCGTCGCCGCCAACTCATCAGACTAAATATTCTATTGAAGAATCAGTCGCAAAGATGATCCAGTCCATGTCAATGGCGTGGGGCTTCAGGGTTCCCGTTTATCCCAAGATCTCAGGCACGAGGACTGCAAAGGCGGTGCTGAATAATCTCGTGAGGAATCAGTATGCCGCGGCGCTTTCGATTGACGGCGAAGACGGCGGGACAGGCGCGGCATATGCCGTGTCAATGGATACAATGGGACATCCGATTGCGTCAAATATAAGGGAATGCTATCTCGATCTTGTAAAATACGGCAAGCAGAACGACCTGCCGCTTATCGCAGCAGGCGGCATCGGGAAGAAGGGCAATCTCGCGGCAAATGCCGCGGCGCTGTTCATGCTTGGCGCATCCGCCGTTTCAATCGGAAAATACATTATGCAGTCGGCGGCCTGGTGTTACGGAGACGAGATGAACCGCTGCAATGTCTGCAATCTGGGGAAATGCCCAAGAGGCATCACCACGCAGGACCCGAAGCTCTACAGGAGACTCGATCCCGACAAGGTTGCGGAAAGGGTTGTTGAGGTTTATAAATCATTGGATGTGGAATTGAAGAAGATATTTGCCCCGATGGGCAGGAGCATGGAATTGCCTATCGGCATGTCCGACGGCATCAGCACGGACGACCATGCGATTGCGGAGAGATTGCAGATTAATTATGTGTGTTGAAAAGTTCCATAGCGCAAAAGAGCAAAAGTGCAGAAGTTGTCATTCCCGCGAAGGCGGGAATCCAGAATTTCCCCTCCCTTGACGGGAGGGGATGGGGAGGGTGAAGAAAAATAATCGGAATATCCCCCTCACCCTAACCCTCTCCCACAAGGGGAGAGGGGATTAACTGAAAAAACATGAAAAAGATAACGTTACAAGGCAACATCAACGGCAAGCGGACTCCTTCCCGGATATTTGAGGAGGAAATCCAGGACGCGGTGCGTCAGGGCGTACGCGAGCTTCACGTCATTGCCGACGGGCAGCACGGCATCGGCGGGCGCATCTGGCCCAGGGGCGAAGCCGTGAAGATCACCGTTGAAGGCCCTGTCGGACAGAGGCTCGGCAGCATGGGCATGTTCGGCACCGAGCTAATTGTGAAGGGAAGCGCCTCTGACGATATAGGCTGGATAAACTGCGGCGCTAAAATAACCGTGCTCGGTGACGTCACAAACGGCGCACACAATGCTGCTGCACAAGGGATACTCTACGTGCAGGGCAGCGGCGGCGCGCGCTGCGACACGATGACCAAGCACAATCCGAAATTCGATCCCCCTCAGTCATGGTATTCCCGCGATGTTGGAGATACATTTGCCGAATTCAAGGCAGGCGGCATTGCAGTCGTCTGCGGAGTGAATCCGCGAAACCCTGAAAACATCCTCGGCTACCGTCCGTGTGTCGGCATGGTGGGTGGAGTGGTTTATTTCCGGGGAACCATAAAAGGCTACAGCGAAGGCGACGTGAGACTCCTTGATTTAACCGACCAGGATTGGCAATGGTTAACAACCAACATGAAGCCGTATCTTGAGGCGATAGAGCGCACTGAATACCTCGATGAGCTTACCCGTTCAAAAGACGATTGGAAAAAACTCGTTCCATACACGGCGCAGGAGCGCGCGAAGAAGAAGGTCTTCAAGACGTCCATTGCCGAATTCCGCAGCAATGTCTGGGAGGCGGGCGTCGGCAAGGGCGGGATTTTTGCGGAGTATCTGAGCCATCCTTTTACCGTTCTTCCTTACGTTACAACCGGAGAAGACAGGAGATACAAGCCGGTATGGAATAATTATAAGTACGCGCCGCCGTGCGAATATGCGTGTCCTTCCGGAATTCCTACTCAAAAACGCGCACAACTGATAAGGGCCGGAAAAATTCAGGAAGCCCTTCAGCTCGTGCTCCAATACAGCCCGCTTCCTGCATCCGTATGCGGGGAAATATGTCCCAACCTTTGCATGCAGTCCTGCACAAGGTCCAGAGTTGACACGCCGTTCAATATAAAAGAACTGGGCAAGGCAAGCGTAAGCCTGAAGCTTCCCAAGCGTGCGAAAAAGGCCGGAAAGAAAGTCGCTGTTATAGGCGGCGGGCCGGGAGGACTATCCTCTGCATGGCAGTTGGCATTAAAGGGACATGATGTTAATCTTTATGAAGCTGAAGAAAAGCTTGGCGGCAAGCTTGAGCTCTGCATACCACGTGAAAGATTGCCGCAGGAGATTCTGCAAAAAGAGCTTTCACGTTTTGAAGAGATAGGCGTCAAAGTCCATCTCGGCGCAAAAGTGAACAAGAAGAAATTTGATGACATATACAAAAAGCACGATGCGGTTGTCGTCGCATGCGGAGCGCACAAGCCGAGGATGATGAACGTCCCCGGGTCAGATGATATGGTCTCCGCGTATGCCTTTTTAAAGGGAATAAATACCGGCGATGTTCCGAAACTGAAAGATAAGAGAGTGGTCGTCATAGGCGCGGGTAATGTCGGAATGGACGTTGCAGCACAGGCATTCCATTGCGGCGCAAAGGAAGTGACCGCTGTTGATATTCAAAAACCTGCGGCCTTCGGCAAGGAATTGGAGATCGCCCAGGCACTTGGGACAAAGATCGTCTGGCCTAAATTCACAGAAAAGTTTGTGAAAAAGGAAAAGAAGATTTACTTCACCGACGGCTCATCGCTTGATGCAGACGTTGTTGTTGTATCAATTGGTGATACGCCTCTTACGGAATTCCTGCCGCCCTCAGTGCATACAAACAAACAGGGCTGGATCGAGGCCGACGAGGTCGGACACACTTCCGATCCTAAGATTTTCGCAATCGGTGACGCCACAAAGCTCGGCCTCGTAACACACGCCATCGGTCACGGAAGAAAGTCAGCGGATGCCATTCACGCGCTGCTTTCAGGAAGGTCTTATTATATGCCTGCTCCAAAACCGATGGTTCCGTATGACAGGATAAAAACATCCTATTACGATATTTGCAAAGGCGAGCCTTTCAAGCCCAAGACAGAGGCCAACCGCTGCATGTCCTGCGCCGTATGCCGTGACTGTAAGATGTGCGAGGCTACATGTTACTACGGGGCCATAAGCAGGAAGGAAAATCCCGACGGCTCATACGAATACGTGGTCGACGAAAACCTCTGCATCGGCTGCAGCTTCTGCGCCGGCATCTGCCCCTGCGGAGTTTGGGAGATGGTGGAGAATATTTAAACAACTGCTGACTGCGCTCCTGTCTTACTTAAATAAGACAGTATTTCTTGTTCACGCAGTTGAATCTCCAGTAAGATGGGCTCTGACATTGACATATACTCTTCTGCAGAATGAGCTTTGCGCGCTTCCAACAGTATTTTTTGAAGATTTAAAACAGCCTGCTGAGCTTTCCCTAATTGTTCATCATTTAATATCATGTTAATATCACCTCCATGATTCCACGCCTTTTAAAATCTTTTGTTGTTTGATAGGTATCGAGCCATAAGTTAATAACATCATCACCGATGCTGCGCTTGGACCAAAATATATCCATATTAAACTTAAGCCTCGCTCTCACATAATTGAAAATATCCCTGCGATCTTCAGGCAGATTTTCAAGGTGAAAATCATCCTCCAAAATAATCAGCACGTCAATATCATTCGGAGATTCTTTCGCGCTGACGAAACTTCCCCATATGAACAACCTTCTTACTTTGCCGGTTGCTTTAAGCAGGGCGAATAATTCCGTTAATCTCTCACCCAGCCATTTACGCCTTGCAGAGCCGACACAGAAACGATTAATGAATTCCTTTTCATCGGCTGTATAAATGCCTTCGGGTAAATTTCCGTCTGTGTTAAATTCGGGTATCATAGCGCCTGACCTTTTTTAATTATACCTTATTCGTAATTCGAATTTATTGAATTCATCAACAATTGAAACTCATCAAGCTGTGTGTCTTAGCTTTCGTTTCTCTCACCGTCTCCTCAAATTCCAACCTTGGAATAGTGATAGAATTTGGCTCAAAATGATGCTAAACTTACACATCCGGTCAGCAAGAATGTAAAGATTAGTCGGGCAGGCGGGAATGTGTATTATGGAGAAGTTTGATATGCCAAAAGAAGAGGAGGCTAAACTTAATGATGGCGCTAAACGAGAGGCTTGCTTCCTTGATATTGATATTGTAGGTCATTCACATCTTTCCAGGATGTTCCCGGATACCATAGTGGAGACGAAGATAAATTTACGCAAGCGGGCAAATTAGACTATGACAAAGCTATAGAGTTATA
>JACRHB010000015.1 GCA_016217725.1 Nitrospirota bacterium
CGCTTGCAAAAGTCTTTATTCGTCATTCCCGAGGTAGTAATCGGGAATCCAGTTTCTTTGAAAAACAAAGACTTCTGGATACCCGTTTTCACGGGTATGACGACACAAGTCATTTTGCAGGGACTTTTGCAAGAGCCTCAGGAGATAAAGAAATCGTTATGATTGTCCGAAATATAGATAAGGAAAGGACATGCCATGAAGCGTAATACCCACAGCAGGCGTTCGACAGCGGCTTTAACCCTCGCCGTTTTTGCGGTCCTTATCGCTTTTTTCGCGCTTATAGCAGCGTTAGCGGCGCTTAAACAACGAACAGAGCCTTTAATAAATACAGCTGCCCCTTTTGAAGAAGATTTTCAGGATGCCGCTTTTGAGTCCGGGGGGAAATGGTACGGGCTTTGCAATAAAAATTCAGTCCATTCCGTCGAGGATTTCCGGCGAATCGTTTCCGGAGACCCTCTGCTGGCAAAACATTTTGCAGATTTCAAATGGGAAAAGGCACGGCTCGGGGAACTGGATAC
This sequence comes from Nitrospirota bacterium, assembly GCA_016217725.1. Taxonomy (GTDB): domain Bacteria; phylum Nitrospirota; class Thermodesulfovibrionia; order UBA6902; family UBA6902; genus SURF-23. Next base: position 519 of record JACRHB010000015.1, read on the forward strand.
GGCCGTTCCGGTATACATAAATTTCAGGAAGAACGGCTTGATATTCCGTAAAGAAAGGCCCATAAAACTTCCGGCAGGCGATGGATATATTAGTGACGGCAATATAACGGCGCGCACCTACTGCTGCAATGATTACGTAGCAGGTCCTCACATAAAGGAATCATCAGTCCCGCCCCTTGAAAGCTCGGCAGCCCTGCCGGCGCAATTAGATGAAGGCGCCACTGCTGAAATGTCTGCAAGCCTCCCGGCTCAGACGTCTTTGGCTCCGCCGGCCCGGCAGTCTGCAGAACCCACATGGGTTAAAAAACCAAGGCGGACTTTGTTTGCTTTTAATTCCACTCCGGCCTCGGGCCGTCACAATAGACCTACCTCTGCTCCGGAGCCGATGTATGCTCCAGCGCCAACGTCTACCCCTGCACTGCCGCCTGCTCCTGAACCGACGCCTATACCCGAACCGGGAACGATCCTGCTGCTTGGAATGGGGATTTCAGCGGCTTTTGTTGCGCATTATTTTATAAATAAGGTCAAAAAATAATGATGAAGACTGCGTTCGTGTTTTTTTTTCTGTGCAGCGCGTCTTATGCGGCACCGTCAAGCGAACAGCCCGGCTCAAGAGTCCCCGAAAAAGCCGGGACTTATTATTCGGACTGTTTGTCTTCTAAAGAAATGGAGCTGTTGAAACTTATAAATGAATACCGGATTAATAACGGCCTTGCACCGGTTCCGGTCTCAAGATCGCTTTCAACTGTTGCGCGGACACATGCCGTGGATTTACATATTAATAAACCGTATGAACACAGGGATTATGACGGCTCGATCTGCACCTTGCACAGCTGGTCGGATAAAGGGAAATGGTCGCCGGGCTGTTATACGGATGACAACCGTCATGCCAGGCTGATGTGGAACAAGCCGAAGGAAATAACCGATAATGCATATACGGGCACAGGGTATGAAAATGTATATCTGACCTTAATGAAAGAGTTATCCGTAATCAGGGCTTTTGAAAGCTGGGAAAACAGTCCTTCTCATAATTCAATTATCCTGGAGCTCGGCGACTGGGAAAATATCGGGTGGCCGGCAATCGGGGTCGGGATATATGAAAACGTTGCGGTTATATGGTTCGGCGATAAGGCAGACCCTCTCGGAGCCGTTGATCCGTGCGGGGGACGTCAGGATGAGGAGAAGCCATGAAACCACCTCTCAATTTCTCAACTACTTATTTTCTCTGTGTCCTCTGTGGTTAAGTTTTTACAATACTTCCGGATCAGTCCTTCAGAATACTCTTCAGTATCACAATTGCATTATCCCTGAAAATATCCATGTTGTGATCGACCAGGCCGGGGCTTACTTTAAGATTGCCTGCGATGATCAGGGTCGGGGTTTCATCGATGTCATATGTCTTTGACATTATCGAGGCTTCCCCGACGTCCTTTGCCTTATCTCCGGCCCTGAGCCTCCGGCTGAAATCGAAACCGAGGCCTAGCTTCGCGCCCAGCTCATCCAGGACTTCAACGTCTCCTATATCTTTCTTTTGAATAAAGACAGCGTCAAACAGCGCCTTCTTCATCAACTCCCCTTTTCCTTCATCTACAGCCAAGAGATAAGCCTCTCCGGGCTTCGGGGAACCCTTGCCCCAGTAGATGGGGACGATCCTCCATTTAATCTTCTTCGGGAAGTTCCCTTTTATAACGGGAATGGATTTTTCGAGCTCATAGCAATGCCCGCAGTAAAAGCTCATGAATTCGACAACCTCGACCGTTTTTCCGTCAGATGAATACTGATGCCCCGGCAGCCGCTTATATATCCCTTTGATCGACGGATTATCATCCGCAGATAATAAGACCGGCAATAACACCATGGATAAAATAATTGAAGCTGATCTCGTAATCGCCATTTCATTCCTCCTTGAAACGTTTTTATCTTCAATGCTCGATCTTCTCCCGATAAATACTATAATCGAAATCCGGGCTGTTGTCTCTTGTATGGCACTTCAAGCAGACGGATTCTGAAACAGGCTTCAATGGTTTTTCCAGGGCTGAAAGATGCCCCTTGCCTGATCCATGGCAGACCTCGCACTGGACGTTTGCAAGTTCCGGGGTTGTTTGAATGCTGTAAAACCCGCCTTCCTCGCCGAAGCCCACGACATGACATTTTATACATTCCGGATCTGCCGCTTTGCCGACCTTTTCAAGACTCGCAAATGCGCCTGCATGGCGCGTGTCCTTCCAGCTTTCAATAAAAGGCCGGTGGCATTCGGCGCATTTCACGGCTCCGAGATAGGCGGTTTCCGTCAACGGTTTCTCAGCTTCCTTTAGAAGCCCGGCAACCCGTGAATCATAGTCATTCAAAATTCCGCGGACCGATGCGTCTTCCTTTATATCGCTGCCGAGAGGCTGCCGCCTGTGGACGGACTCGACTACATTCCCCGAATCATCAACCTTCAGGGTAAGGATTCCCAAATTCTTGCCCTTGGGATAACCGGAAACGATGACCGTCCCGTTTACCTTCAAAGGCTCATCAAGTATTTCACCGGATGAAAGTATAATCACGTCCCATCCTTTAAACAGCTTTGATGCGGAAACAGGGAGATCGGTCAGAAGAATATTAAGCTTGCCCTCCTTTAAATCGCCCGGATCCGCGCTAATGTTTACATCGAAGTTAGCCCGATTCAATGAAACGGACGTGTTATACTTCGGCGCTCCTGAGACTGCGGGGATTTCATTCCTTTGCAAAAGAGGCTGGATGAAATCATCTTTAAAGACACTTTCTCTCTCTAATAATGCAACCGCATCATATCTCATAATACTGAAAGCCCCCAGCACGGTTTCCGTCTTTAGCCTGCCCTGCGGCGTATCTTCGCCGCTGAAATTCCCTGCGTCAAGCAGAAGATAAGGCTGAAGGTCTTTTTTGTTTTCCGCAAGATAGCCTGAAAGCCTTGCCGGCCCCCCGAAATCCGTCTTCGGAGAACACCCGCACGGCTCAAGCTCTCCCTGCAGACTCCCCGTATAGAGGACGTTCAGGATTCTCATCTGTCCGTATATCGTCATCGGAGATATAGTAATCAACAACGTCAAGCTGCACGTTATGAAATTGCTCATCAAAAAGACCCGCACGCTATATTTTAACAGTAAAAATATTTTTCTCAATATCCTTCAAAAGTATTTATCAAAAAACACGCCAGAATATTCGCAGACAACAAAAATTTTTTTTAAATTCAGGCATGATTTACTAAAGACCGTGTTTTTTATAAAATAGACGGGTTATGCTTCCTTTAAAAGATAAAGTCGCCTTGATCACCGGAAGCTCCCGTGGTATCGGCAATGCGCTTGCGCGCAAGCTGGCCCTTGCGGGCGCCGACGTCGTCGTAAATTACCGGAAAGCAGGCGGCTCCTCACAGCAGCAGGCAGAGCAGTTGTGCAAAGAAATTGAGGGAATGGGCCGCCGCGTATTAATGGTCCAGGCTGATATAGCTGCAAAAGATTCCGTTAAAAAGCTGTTTGCAGAAACAAATGAGAAATTCGGTCGCCTGGATTTTCTGATCCTGAATGCCGCCAAGGCGCCGTTCAAGCCGATTGAAAAACTCTTTGAGCGTGAGCTCAGGCAGTTGATCGAAACCAATTATCTCGGTAATATATTCTGCATTCAAGAGGCGCTGCCCTTGTTGGAGAAAAGCGCCGGGAAGATAGTTTTTATCTCAAGCCTCGGCAGCCGGTTTTACAACCCCGCCTATCCCCTGGGAAGCATGAAGGCCGCGATGGAGTCGGTAGTCAGGGACTGCTCCGAGAGCCTGAGGCCCAAAAAGATAACGGCAAACGCGGTCTGCGGCGGCATTGTCAAAACCGATTCCTTCAAAGTATTGCGGCAGTACTGGGAAAACATCGACATGCTGCCTGAGGAGCTTTTTGTTGAGCCTGAGGAGCTTGCTGACGTCGCGGTATTTTTATGCAGCCCCGAAAGCAGGGGGATAACCGGACAGACCATTGTGGTGGACAAAGGATTGAGCAACGCTATTTGCAGGTTGCCCCACGTGTCACCCTGAACTTGTTTCAGGGTCTCAAAGGTATTAAATTCGTTTAGATGCTGAAACAAGTTCAGCATGACGGATATATAAAATAGGAGGCGAAATGAGTCAGAACCTTATTACCGAAGAAAAAGTTTTCGATGAGCTTAAGAAGGCCGTCGTTGAAACGCTTAGGGCCGATGAAGGCAAGATAAAACCCGAAACGTCTTTGATCAAAGACCTGGGCGCGGAGTCGCTGGATTTCCTTGACATCAATTACAGGCTGGAGCAGGCGTTCGGGATCAAGATGGCGCGCCATTTTGTGCTTGAGCACGTGGAAGAGCTGTTCGGCGAAGGCACGGCTATCGATGAAAACGGTCAGTTGACGGATAAAGCGGTCGCACTGTTGAAGATCAGGCTGGGAGACAACGTCTCCGATTTAAAGCCGGGGATGGACATGGATGAGATCCCCGCCGTGATTACCGCGCAATCGATGGTGCGCGGCGTCATGGACATACTTGACAGCCTTCCTGAGAAATGTCCGAAATGCGGCGGCTCCGTATGGAAATCTGAAGACGGTGTCCGTATAAAGTGCGGCTCCTGCGGAGAGGCGGCAGCCTTCACCAACGGCGATGATTTAATAAAAGAGTGGCTTACAAAAGCTCAGGAGGAGAAGAAGCTGTTCTAATGTATCAGAAAGACCGGGAAAGCCGGTCTTATAGCTTGTTAAAACTTTGTTGATATGAAAGAGCAATCTTACAAACGCAGGGTGGTGATCACCGGATACGGCATGATCACCCCTTCAGGGGAAAATGCGGAGGAGACCTTTGAAAACTGCGCCAATGGCGTTTCCGGCGTGGACTATATCAAATCCTTCGATACTACCGGATTCCCCTGCCGTATCGCCGGCGAAGTGGACGATAAATGGGTGGAAGACTTTGAAAACGGGACAGACCAGAAGTTAAGGAAATTCTCCTCACGCGGACTCAGACTGATGAGGATCGCAACCGCCGAGGCTGCGCATCGGGCGCGGCTCGAGGAGATAACGGACCGCGCCGGCATCGGCGTTTCTCTCGGCTCTCACGGTGATAATCCTTCTGTTAAGGAAATGACGTTCATCAACAAATTTTATGACGGCGAAGGACACTGGGACATGAAAAAGTTGATCCGGACCGGCGGATATCCTTACCTTCTTTTTTTCAGGAGAAAACCTGATGCGGCGACGTCCCTCCTCGCTACTCTCTTTAACTGCAAAGGTCCCGCGCTCTCCATAGTCTCGGCATGCGCCGCAGGCTCACAGTCCCTCGGCGAGGCGATGAGGCTGATCCAGGACGGAAAGAGCGACGTGATGCTAGCCGGGGGATGCGAGGCGACGATAGACTTTGCCGGCATGACGGGTTTCATATTATTGAAAGCGCTGTGCGAAAAATATTCGACGCCTCAAACCGCCTCAAGACCCTTTGACCGCAAGAGGAGCGGCTTCGTGATGTCGGAGGGCGCGGCTGCGGTAATTCTTGAGGAGCTGGAGCACGCTCAAGCAAGGGGCGCTCAAATTTTCGGCGAGCTGAAAGGCTACGGCTCTTCCGCCGACGCTTACCGTATAACAGACACTCACCCTAAGGGACTTGGCGCAGTCCTGGCAATGAATGCCGCCCTGGAAGATGCCTCCGTCAAACCTGAGGATATAGATTACATCAATGCGCACGGCACATCCACGGTTCAAAATGACTTGACCGAAACGCGCGCAATAAAAGAGGTGTTCGGGGAAAGGGCCAAAGAGATCCCGGTCAGCTCAAATAAATCGATGCTCGGCCACACGATTGCAGCAGCAGGCGCAATCGAGTGCATCCTGACGATCATGGGAATAAACCGCTCAATCGTCCTGCCGACCGTCAACCACGAATTCCGTGACCCGAAATGCGACCTCGACTACGTGCCTAATGAGGCGAGACGGAAAGAACACCGCATCGCCATTTCAAACTCCTTCGGCTTCGGCGGGCAGAACGCGTGTTTATGCCTTGGGGCGTTTGAAAGATAAACCTAAAAACAGTATAGCCACGAATGTACACGAATAAACACGAATGCAATAAGCGTCATTCCCGTTTTCACGGCAAACCCTGGATTCCGGCTTAAAGACTGCCGGAATGACAGACATGCAGAGAAAAGTCATTTTTTTTGTTACTCGAGACAATTCGTGAAAATTCGTGGCTGAAAAAGTTTTTTTAAGTTTTTACTTATGAAAGTCGTCGGACTCGGACAGTGCTCGCTTGATCACCTTTTTGTCATCGACTCCTTTCCCGCGCCTGATACAAAAAAAGAGGTAATGAAATGGACGATCTCGGGCGGAGGCCCTGTCGCCACCGCGCTTGTCGGTCTTTCAAGGCTCGGCGTTGCCTGCGCTTTTTACGGCATCATAGGCGATGACGAGAGCGGCGTGAAAATCGCAGAATCTCTCCGGTCGGAACACATCAATATCGATGGACTGTTGATAAGGTCGAAATCCTGTTCGCAGGCCGCATTTATCGCCGTTGAAAAGGGGAGCGGCAGGCGCACGATCTTCTGGAAAAGACCTTCTGCAAAACCCCTTGAGCCGCAGGAGCTGCCGGATGATTTTCTCAACGATGCGGGCTTCCTCCTTGTTGACGGACTGATGGCGGAGGCATCCCTTTACGCAGCCCGAAAGGCAAGAGAAAAAAACATCCCCGTAATGCTCGACGCGGGAAGGGTGCGGGAGGGGATGCTCGAGCTCGCGCATTTATGCGATTACGTGGTCTGCTCCGAGGAGTTTGCGAGAGAGTTAATGAAACCGGAAAGGGATATTTTTCACAAAGGCGGCGCTAATCATTATTCCTTCAATCCTGAAATCGCCGTCAATTACATGAAGTCTTTCGGTGTAAAGGCTGCGACAATAACCCTCGGCGATAAGGGGAGCAAGACCGTCTCTGACGGTGAAATATTCCATACCCCCGCTTTCAAAGTGGACGTCGTTGACACTACAGGCGCAGGCGACGTGTTTCACGGAGGTTATATCTACGGCCTTTTGCAGGGATGGGACCTAAAAGAAGTCGTGCGCTTTGCCTCCGCGTTTGCAGCGCTTAAATGCCGGAAGCTCGGAGGAAGGGCCGGTATACCTTCTCTCGAAGAAACAAAAGAATTCGTGAACCGTGTCCGGTTAACGTGACCGTAACAAAAGACGGACACGGACAACGGTCACGGTTCACGAGCTCCCACCTTGTAATCTTTTTATTATTTGATATACTGGTCATAAATAACAATGAGGTTTTTATATCTAAGGAGGAAAAGATTATGCCTTACGCGGCAAAGGACTATTCGAAATTGATCGGCATGGAGGGTTTCACTGAGACGCTGCTTAAAAACCACTTCACCCTTTATCAGGGTTACGTGACGAATTCAAACAAGGCGTTCGACACACTCGACCGGATGCTGAAAGACGGGAAAACGGGGACGCCTGAATTTGCGGAGCTTAAAAGGAGGCTCGGCTGGGAATTCAACGGCATGAGGCTCCACGAATACTACTTTGAAAACCTCGGCGGGAAAGGAGGGATCAACAAGGACGGAAAGCTTGCAAAGACGATCACCGGGAGCTTCGGGAGTTATGAGGCTTGGGAGAAGGATTTCAAGGCAACCGGCGCAATGAGAGGGATCGGATGGACCGCCCTTTACCAGGACGTCTCCGGCGGAAGGCTGATCAACTTCTGGATCAATGAGCATGACGTCTCCCATCCTGCAGGCTGTAATCCGCTCCTCATAATGGATGTTTTTGAACATGCTTTTATGCCTGATTACGGTTTGAAGAGAGCTGATTATATCGAGGCCTTTTTTAAAAATATCGACTGGAAGGCGGCAGAGACAAGACTTAAATAATAATATTAACTTCAACATCGAGTAGGGGCGGGGTTCAATCCCGCCTCTACGTTACTTTCTCAAATTGGTCCTTTGTCGCTCCGCACACCGGGCAGACCCAGTCTTCGGGAAGCTTTTCAAAAGGGGTGCTCGGGGGGATGTTCCCGTCAGGATCCCCCGTCTCGGGGTCATAAATATAACCGCATACTTCACACTTCCACTTCTCCATAATTCCTCCTTAAGTTAACCACAATGAACAATGAGTGATGATGAATGAACAATTAATGAAATTTTCTTGGTTCCTAATTTTTAATTACTCATTGATAATTGATAATTGTTAATTGTTAATTAGTTAAACCGCTCCTTCCATTTTAAACACCACCCTGCAGGTTTTAAATAAAATAACAATGTCCAGCCATAAGTTCCAGTTTCTCACGTACCAGGAATCAAGCGCGATCCTGTAGCCGTAACCGGTGTTGCTTCTGCCGCTGACCTGCCATAACCCGGTGACGCCGGGCGGCACACTGAAACAGAGCGCCGCCGAATCTTTATAATAATCGTCTATCTCCGTTTTTGTGACGGGCCTCGGACCTACGAGGCTCATGTCTCCCTTCAGGACGTTGAATATTTGAGGGAGCTCATCAAGAGAGGTCTTCCTTAAAAATCCGCCGATCTTCGTTATCCTCGGATCGTCTTTGAGCTTCCAGTTGTTCTTCCACTCGTTTTGCGCCGCCGGGTCGTTTTTAAGAAGCGCCTCAAGCTTTTCTTCCGCATCGTTATACATCGTTCTGAATTTATAGCATTTGAAAGGCCTGTCGTTTTTACCTCGCCGCGCCTGAGAAAAAATCGCGGGCCCGGGCGAATTGATTTTTATAAGAACGGCAATTATAAATATCGGCACGGCGAACAGGAGCAGCAGGGCGAAGCTGACTGCCAGGTCGAAGATTTTTTTGATAAGTTTATTTAAAGGCTTTGCAAGATTATTTTTGACCTCAAGCCCGAGAGCCTGTTCCTGAAAGAAATGAAAAAGATTTGTGCCGAGGACGGTTATCCCGAAAAGATCCGGGATGAGCAGGATATTTTGAGCCGCATGCTGAAGGGAGTTTATGAGCGCTACGGTTTTCTCTTTTTCGCAGCCGGGCATCGCGATGATCACGTCCTCTATACCGCACCTTCCGATGTATTTATGCGCCTTGTCTATGCTGCCGTGTATCTTTATACCGTCCAGCCTCTTGCCTATTTTTTCAGGATCGTCATCGAGAAATCCTACGACGTTAAGCCCGAGGTTCTTATCCCTTTTCACCGCCTTCAAAATAAGCTCTCCGGTTTTCCCGGCGCCGAGGATGAGGACTTTGCTCTTAAGCAGGCCTGCGTTTATCAATAAACCCTTGACGGTTATCCGTATAAACGGCAAAACCGGGAAAGAGACGGCTCCCATTAATACCAGCGTGGTTCTCGACACCTGCTCGCCGAATTTTCCGAGATAAAGGATCGTAAACACCCCGAGGGTGGAGAAGAGAACGACCTTCCACAGCGCTTTTACTTCGTCCCAGAAGGAGAACCTCTTTGTATAAAGCCCTTCATATGCGATGAAAAAAAGCCAGACATAAAAAACCCACCAGAAAAACGTGAAGCCTATATCCGGGAATTCGGGGAAATCGAAGAAATACGGCATGATTTTCGTTCTGATGAATATCGCGGCCTGAAGCGAAATGAAGATCGCTGCGACGTCCGTGAGAAACAGTAAAAATATCCCTAATCGTCTTCGGGTCATATCAGTTTAAATCCAAATATTGCATTATTTAATCCGTCATTCCCGCAGGTAGTAAGCGGGAATCCAGAATGCAAATGAACTGGATGCCCGATTACAAACTTCGGGCATGACGAGAAAATCATAATCCGTCTTTAAAAAGATATTGTAGTTGTTGAAAGGGAATTGGTCAACAAGTCCGGTGGTATCGGCCCATTACTGTGGAAAATACATTATTGCCGTGATAAACTGATTTCATGATTTACCTTAACGATGAGCTGGTCCCGAAAAACAAGGCCCTTATCTCCGTTTTCGATCACGGATTTCTCTACGGCGACGGGATTTATGAAACCCTGCGGGCTTACAACGGGGTTGTCTTCAGGTTCGATGAGCACCTGGAGAGATTATTCCGCTCCGCCTTTATGATCAGCCTTACTATTCCAAAAACTTCCGAAGAGATCAAACAGGCCGTTTACGAGACGATGAAGGCAAACCGTCAGGAAGATGCGGTCATAAGAATAAGCATTTCACGGGGCGCAGGGCCTATAGGCCTGGACCCTGATTTATGCCCGAAGCCGACGTTTGTGATAATGTCCGGTGAATTCAAGGAATATCCGAAACAGTATTATCAAAAAGGCATAAAAATCGCCATAGTTAATACAAGGAGGAATTTTAAAGATGCGCTCAACCCTCAAATAAAATCCCTTAACTTTTTAAACAACATCCTCGCAAAGATTGAGGCGAAAGACAGGGGCGCATACGAGGCAGTTATGATGAATTACAGGGAGTATGTTGCTGAAGGCACCATATCAAATATCTTTTTTGTAAAAGATAAGGCGCTCTGCACCCCTGCTGTCGATGTCGGTATCCTGGACGGAATAACGAGAAGGATAATTATTGATGCGGCAAAAGAGGCGGGTATTGACGTCAAAGAAGGGAGATTCAGGAAAGAAGACCTCTATAACGCACAGGAGGTTTTTATCTCCAATACCACGATGGAGGTCATGCCTGTGGGGGAGATAGACGACATTAAAATAGGCACAAAGCCCGGCAGGATTACAAAAGCGCTTCATTCCGCATATAAGAAAAAAGTTGCGGAATATATAAGACAGTGTAGGCTACATATTAAGTGAGAAGTAGGAAGTGAGAAGTAGGAAGTGAAAAATTATAATTTGTTTTCACTTCCTACTTCCAACTTCTCACTTCTCACTTATTTAAAGGAGAATTATAAGTGAAGGTAAAACTCGCCAAGACCGCCGGTTTCTGCATGGGGGTGCGGCGGGCCATGAACATCGTCCTTGACGCAGCCAATAAGAAGAAAGGGAGATTGTATACTTATGGCCCTCTCGTCCATAATCCCCAGGTAATAGAAATGCTCAAACAAAAGGGCGTGGATGTGCTTGATGATGATTCCGTCAACAAGGCGACCGTGATCATTCGCGCGCATGGAGTGGCGCCTGAGGAGCGAAAGAAATTAAAAGAAGGCGGCAACCTGTTATGCGATGCAACGTGCCCTCATGTTGCAAAGGCGCATGCGATTATAAAAAAGGGGATAAAGGAAGGATATTCCGCAATTATTATCGGCGACAAGGGACACGCGGAGGTCAACGGCCTGCTCGGATATGCGGACGGGAAAGGCTTTGTTGTCGAAGAGATTGCCGATGTTGAAAAGCTTCCGGAGCTCGATAAAGCCTGTGTCATCGCTCAAACAACGCAGGACCGGAGGGTCTTTCAGAAGCTGGTCGCCCGGCTAAGAGAGAAAATATCCGATATTAAGATCTTCGACACTATCTGCGATTCGACAAGTCTGAGGCAAAAAGAGGTGCTTGAGCTTGCGAAGGAAGTCGACGCAATGGTCATAGTCGGGGGTAAAAACAGCGCAAACACGAGAAGGCTGCACGAAATCTCCCTTTCATCCGGCGTGCCGTCTTTTCATATTGAGCAGGAGGATGAGCTTGACGGGCTCGGTCTGGAGCAATATGAAAACATAGGCGTAATGGCCGGCGCCTCCACCCCCAACTGGGTTATCCTAAAAGTGATAGAGAGGATAAAGCGTCTCTTGAGCAAAAGGCGCGGCAAGTTATACAGATTACTCCAGAGCCTCGGCGAATTCATGGTCGAAAGCACGCTGTATTTAAGCCTCGGCGCCGTAAGCATGTGTTATGCAAGCCTCATATTTCAGGGCGTCAGGCCTTCAGCCACGATCCTGGCAATCGCCTTCTTTTACGTCTTTGCCGTGCACATCTTCAACAGATATAATGAACGGCTGAAAGACGAGTTTTTCGATCCGGCGCGGACCAGGTTTTTCAGGGATTGCGGAAGACCCCTCATCATCTCTGCGATCACGGCGTCTTTTACGTCCTTATACCTGTCATATGTGCTCGGCGTTATTGACTTTGTCCTCCTTTTGTTTTCCTATCTGATGGGCGTCATCTATAGTGTAAGGATCGTCCCCGAAAGGCTGCGCCATCTGACGAAATACAGGAGGATCAAGGACCTGCCGGGCTCAAAGGATATCTTTGTCGCTCTGGCGTGGGCTTGGGTTATCGTCTTGATACCGGCTCTGAATAACGATATATATTTTTCATACAAGTCCGTATCGATTTTATTGTTCGCCCTGGTTACCGTATTTGTAAGATCGGTTGTCTTCGACATTGTAAGCCTGGAGGGCGACAGGATGGTCGGCAGGGAAACAATCCCGATCCTTTTAGGCCCGAAGCATACACAGACCATGCTGTTGGTCCTTACCGTCATCATCGGGCTATTCATGTCTTTATCCGCCGCCTTTGAATTAGTGCCGCAGCTCGGCTTCTATTTAATCCTCTCGCCGGTCTTCATGGTGATATGCCTTTATGTATTTCAGAAAAGGCGGATCCAGGCGAGCAGGCTTTTCGAGGCGGTCATAGACAGCAATTTCATACTCACGGGCGTAGTCACGTATTTGTGGCAATTAGTATAAAACCGGCTTCATCCGTCGAGAGCTTAAGAATGCTTTTTTATCCATGAATAAGTAGGAAGTGAGAAGTAAGAAGTAGGAAGTAAAAAAGGCAAGAGTTCTTTAAGTCATTTTTTATTTCTCACTTCCCACTTCTTACTTCCTACTTCTTACTTATTTTTTTAATTAAAGAAATAATTTGGAAATCCGAATAAGTAAGTATCTTTATAATTGCTTAGAGAATTTCCGGAGAAACCCTATAAGCAGGAGAGATATCATGAAAAAGACAAAGAATAAAAAACAATCCGTTGAAGGTCCGGAAGAAGATTCCGGGAAGACGATAGACCTTTACCGCGACATTGTCGATGGAACCAATATCCTTATATGGCGCACCGACGCCGAGGGGCGTTTTGCATTTCTCAATCCGGCGTGGGAAAAGGGCTACGGCTATAAGACAGAAGAGATGCTGGGCAGGCCTTTTTCGGATTTCCAGACGCCTGAGGCTGCGGAATACTATATTAACGCATTCAGAAATTGTCTCATCGGCGAGACCGTGACGGGACAGGAGACCGGCTTCTTCTCAAAAAACGGCGACGAGATACATCTGGTACTCAACATGATCCCGCTTTTTGAAGGCAACGGCGCCATCGTCGGCACTCAGGGTATCGCCTTCGACGTTACCGAACGCAAACATGCCGATGAATTACTGCAATACATAAGCGCGAAAGACGAGCTTACGGGGCTCTATAACCTTCATACGTTCCTCAGCATGACCGAGCAGCAGATAAAAACAGCCGCCAGGGAAAAAAAGGAGCTGATGATCATCTATGCCGGAGTGGATAACATGCAGTCGATAAACGATGAATACGGTTATGACGCCGGCGATCAGATTTTAATAGATACCGCAAATATCTTAAGGAAGACCTTTCGTGAGGCGGACGTCCTTGCAAGAGCCGGCGGGGATGAATTCGTGATATCTACATTGGTCTCCTCTAAAAACACCGAGGAGATGATCATGACCCGCTTAAAAGAGAATATCGACAGGTACAATGCGGATAAAAGCGACGCCCTTAAGCTGTCGATCAGCTTCGGCGCCTCGTTTTATAACCCCGAACAACCTGTCCCCGTCAATGAAGCGCTGTCAAACGCGGAATTGAAAATGTACGGACAGAAGAAGAACAAGAGAAAGTAATCGATTGTCGTCCTAAGGTCTTCCGACGGAATAATACTTGAAGCCCATCTTCCTTAACCTATCGGGTTCATATATGTTCCGGAGGTCGAAGAAGAATTCCCCTTTTGCGAGTTTTTTTATCCTGCCGAGATCGAGGTTCCTGAACTGGTTCCATTCCGTAACTATCACAACTCCTTCGGCCCCTTTTGCGGCGTCATAAGGGTCTTTGCAATATGTGACCTTGGGAAGGCTTCCACGGGCGTCTTCCATTGCGACAGGGTCGAACGCCCTTATCCTGGCGCCTGCTTTCATAAGCTTGTTGATAATGAAGAGCGCAGGCGCATCCCTCAAGTCATTGGTGTTGGGCTTGAATGAAAGCCCCAGAATGCAGATGCTTTTACCCTTTATCGGGGCCAGCGCCGCCAATATTTTATCGGCTGTTTTCTCTTTTTGGCGTTCATTGGCGTTTACAGTCGCCCCGATGATCCCCATGTTGACGTTGTTTTCCTTGCCTATCTGCAAAAGCGCAAGGGTGTCCTTAGGAAAACACGAGCCTCCGTAGCCCGGGCCCGCGTGAAGGAATTTCGGGCCTATCCTGCGGTCCAGTCCCATTCCCTTTGCAACGACCTGCACGTCGGCGCCGACGTTTTCGCAGAGGTTTGCAATTTCATTGATAAATGATATCTTTGTAGCAAGAAAGGCGTTGGAGGCATACTTTATAAGCTCAGCCGTCTTTACGTCCGTTATGATAATCGGCGTCTCGATAAGGTACAGAGGTCTGTAAAGGTCTTTCATGATTGCAACCGCCTGGGCGCTTGAAGCCCCGATGACAACCCTGTTGGGTCTCATGAAATCCTCTATTCCGGCGCCTTCCCTCAGAAATTCCGGATTAGACGCCACGTCGAAGTCGATATTTTCTTTTAAATTTTTCGAAATGATCCGGCGTATCTTTTCTCCGGTGCCGACCGGGACGGTGCTCTTGGTCACAATTACTTTGTAGCTCGTGATATGGCTTGCTATTTCCTTTGCAACGTTTTCAACATATTTCATCTCAGCGGAGCCGTCTCCCCGTGGAGGGGTGCCGACCGCTATAAAAATCACCAGAGAATTGTCTACGGCTTCGGCGATATTTGTCGTAAAATGCATCCGTCCCGCTTTTGTGTTCCTCTGCAGCAGCTCTTCAAGCCCCGGCTCATAGAAAGGAACGACGCCTTTCCTCATTGCCTGGATCTTCTTCTCATCATTATCAACGCACGTTACGTTTATCCCGAATTCCGCAAAGCATGCCCCTGTGATCAATCCCACGTATCCGCTTCCTATTACGGCTATGTTCATTCCGCCTCCTTAAAAGGTGTTTGTAATATTTTCAAGTCGGTATAGACGTCATTCCGGCTTGTCGGAATCTGTAGGGGCGTATTGCAATACGCCCCTACCCTGGATTCCCGCCTTCGCGGGAATGACCTTTAGATGATCCTACATATTTTCAGATAAGAAATTTTAAAACAAAACGCCCTTAAAAATCTCCCTCAACCAATTCTACGGTAAACGTGCCGATGGCGGCCTTGCTTTTCATAAGCACGGGCAGTTTGTTTTCATCATCGGTAGCCCAGATGAACATATCTCCCGTCTTGCGGAAAATGCCCTCTGATTTCAAAAGCGGCTTTACCAGTATGGTGTCGAATTCACCGGCCAGGACGCGTATCTTCTCTTTCTTTAATACTTGCACTTCGGTGTTGTAGAGTTTTTCGCTGTCGAATATGTCGATATACTCCGAGCGCCCTACTTTCAGGTCTCTTTTCGTTATCGCGTGGAACGCCGACAACGGATCGTATGCCGGTTTGTCGAAATAGAATTCAACCTTTTCGTCGTCACGTATGTTGTGGTAAATGATCTTATGCGGTTTGGCGCCCGATATTTCCTCAAAGTATGTTGCCTTGTCTCTTTTGTGAAACCCTTCACTTACTTTTAGAATAAAGCTTTTAGGGTATCCATCCTGATTAATGGCGCTTTGTGCAAAGTCGTCAACCTTATAGAAAAGGGAGATGAGCGCGGCGGACGTAGCATGGGTCTTTATGATGACGCCTTCCGGAGCGCTTTCATAATACAGTACCGCCGTGCCCGCACGAATGCCCGACCAGAATACGTAGTAGACGAATTTTTTAGTGACAGGAGAAGCGGCGTCGGCATAAGTGAACAGTGAACAGTGAACAGTGAACAGTAAGAAGACAGTGACGAGTAACGAGTGACGAGTAACGAGTTTCTTAAACTTCTGACTTTTGACTTTTGACCTCTGACTTCTGCACTTTATCATAAAAGTTCCTTCACCGCCTCAAATACCATATTTACTTTTATGTTCTTCATGCATATTAAATCCTTACACTTCCTCTTCCTGCAAGGGCTGCATGAGACGCCGGATGTTATTACTTTGAAATTCTTGTTCTTCTGCCAACCGTAGGGTCCTGTTTTTACCGGGTCCGTGGGACCGAAAACAGCGATGAGCGTTTTATTCAAAGCGGCTGCGATGTGCATGGGGCCTGAGTCATTGCTCACCACCGCCTTAGCCCCGGCGATGAGGGCGATTAGCTCTTTCAGGTCGGTCTTGCCGGTCAGGTCGATTGTTTGATTAAAAAATCCCCCCTTGCCCCCCTTTACTAAAGGGGGAGACACACCCCTGACCCCTCTTGATAGAGGGGAATAATCTCCCCCTTTGTAAAAGGGGGATGTAGGGGGATTTTTTAATAATTCAATAATTTTATTGGATATTTCCTTATCCCCTTTGCTTCCGGCAATAACGCAGGGGATTGAAAGTCTTGCAATAAGCCCGGCAAAATTCTCCACGGGCCATCTCTTGGTCTCCCATCTCGCGGAAGGAGCGATAACAATGTATTTCCCGGTATCGCCGAGAAGCTTTTTGACCTTTGCTCTCGACGCTTCATCAACGTAAAGAGGAAATTCAGCTTTCCTTGCTTTTGCGCCTAGCGCCTTTGCGGCCTCAAGACATTTATCAACCGCGTGCAAGTCTTTCTTGACGGGAACCGTTTTGTCATAAAAATAACGGCTGCCTTCGCGCGCGTCTGCAAAGCCGACTTTCAGCGGGGCCTTTGCGAACAGCGTCATCACTCCGCTCCTTAAAAGTCCCTGAAGATCGACAACAATGTCATAACGCTTCGCCTTTAATTCTTTATGCAAAACCGCCGCGATAGAGACGGCATCGGCAATCTTCTTCAATGCATCTTTATCAAAGACAATGAGTCTGTCGATCAGGGGATTGCCTTCGAGAACGTCCTTAAAACTCTTGCTTATCACCCAGTCAACCCGGACCTCGGGGAATGCGTCTTTGACGGCTTTCAGAAAAGGCAGGGCATGAATGACGTCGCCCAGCGAGCTTGGCTTTATGACAAGCAGTCTCATTTTACCCGGCTTTCCCATGTCTTTGCATATTTCAGGAACGTGTAATAGCCGTACAGAACGGCAAGTATTAGTCCCCGCGTTCCGTCTAAAAAGCCGAGACGCAGAAAATACATCTTCAGGAAAGTTGCAAGAGGTTTTACCGTGAGCGAAAAGACGCCTGCGCATCTGCCTTTCTTTTTTAGCTCCCTCGCAGCGAGAGTCGAGTAGTTTTCAGCCCTTGCGATAAAATCGGACATGCTGCGGTAGGTGAAATGTTTGAGAGGATTTTTCAAGTGCGACGTCTTGCCGTCAACGACCACTTTTTCATGCACCTCGCGGATCTCAAATCGCCCCTTGTCTTTCCTGAATAACCTTAAAGTATGATCCGGCCACCACCCGCCGTGTTTTATCCATTTGCCGATAAAATAATTCTCTCTTGGAATATAAAATCCGCTGCTGTCCGTATTCGATATGGCTTGCACGATTTCCGATTTAAGCTCAGGCGTTACCCTCTCATCGGCATCGAGCACCAAAACCCACTGCCCTTTTGCATAATCGACGGCAGTCTGTTTCTGTCTTGCAAATCCCTGCCATTCGAGCTGGTAAACTTTATCCGTATATTTCCGGCATATCTCAACGGTTTTGTCAGCGCTGAATGCATCGACCACGATAATCTCTTGTGCATCCGAAACGCTTTTCAAGGCGTCTTCGATGTTTTGATCTTCGTCCTTTGTTATGATGACAACGGAAACAGGGAACAAATTACAAAATCTCCCCTAACCCCTCTTTTTCAAAGAGGGGAAACACACCCCCACCCCCTCTTGATAGAGGGGAATAATTTCCCCCTTTGTAAAAGGGGGATGTAGGGGGATTTTTTTATTTATTACTTCTTTCATCAACTACCTTCTCATACAGCTCTTTTATTTTGCCGATATGCCTTTCAAATGTAAATTCCTCAGCAGACTGTCTTGCGTTTTCACTCATGGAGCTCAGCCTGCTCCTGTCATTGACGAAGATCCGTATCTTCTCCGCAATCGCCCTGAAATCCTCCGGCTCCCGAATGACAAAACCCTGCACATCGTCTTTTATTATCTCTGCGGCGCCACTGTTTGCCGTTGTTATAACCGGAAGCCCGCTCGCCAGCGCCTCAAGATGGACGTTGCCGAACGGCTCATATATTGTCGGGAAGACAAAAATATCTGCGGCGGCATAGTATTTGTAGTTGTCCTTCTGCGGGCCGCAGAAGAGGATATTCTGACGGAACTGAAAATCCCCCTTAATCCCCCTTTTCCAAAGGGGGAAATTATTCCCCTCTTGAGAGGGGTGCAGGGGTGTGTTTCCCCTCTTTGGAAAAGAGGGGCTGGGTTCCCGTTGCCGCGAAGCATTGCAACGGGAAGTGGAGATTTTTCGAAATTTCTTCTCCGACCCCTTCCCCACAACCAAGACCGCAACCGGTTCATCCATCGCTTCAACCGCCTGTAACAAATACCCAACCCCTTTTCTCTCAAAGCCCGACCCCATGAAAAGCACGACAAAATCGTTATCGGCTAATCCATGTTTCCGTCTTATCTCGCTTCTGTATTTCTCACGGTTTTCAGGATGGAATTTTACCGTATCCACCCCGTTATATATAACTTCAATATCGGAAGGGGAGACCTTGTAGTTATCGGTTATATTCTTTTTGACCAGCTCCGATATTGCTATGACCTTCTCGAACCTGCGCCCGTTGAAAATGGAGCGTTCAAGCGAGAGGATCAGCCAGTGATACGGATTGAGCATGATAGAGATTTTCCCTGACAAGCCAATCCGTTTCCATCTCTGTCTCAGCCATTCAATATGACAGCCGTCTCCCGCCCTGTAAATATCCTGATACAGCGTCTTGTCATGGGTCTGGATTATGTCAAAGCTTTTCCTTTGTTTTTTCAAGATGTAATAAGATGAGAGCGCAAAGGTAAGGTCGCGCAGGAACGAGTTGAAGGTGACAGCGGGGATTCTGTGGAAGTGAATATTCTTGTGCACGCCGGCAGCCTTCCATTTTATTGCGAAGATGTGAATCTCGTGTCCGTCATCAGCGAGCTTCTCGATGAAGCTGCCCGAAAAACTCTCCGCCCCCCCGTGAAAGGTATATTTCTTCCTAAGTATGGCTATCTTCATAAATGTAGCGTCGGGGTTTATCCCCGACGAAGAAACGCCCCCAATAAATGAGGGCGCTACCTCTTAATTTTTCGTTATGTTATACGCTGCAAGACCGATTCCCAGAACCAGCGCCAATTCCGTCAGATGCGAATTTTCTACTATTGCATTGATAAAGAAGGTGCCTATCATAATGCCTGCGCAGGCTGTCAGAATATAGCTTTTGAAATTTGAGTCCAATATCCCCCTCACCCTAACCCTCTCCCCGAAGCGTCGGGGGAGAGGGAACTTCTCCATGCCTTTCCAGAAAAGCCCCGTCGCGGCAATCAACAATGCGCAATATGAAATCAGACCTA
>JACRHB010000161.1 GCA_016217725.1 Nitrospirota bacterium
GGCGACCTTCTCACCGAAGTCCGGGTAATCGACGGACTCCTCATTGTTTGTGCCGTAATCTTCCCACGCTACGGCAAGCTCTTTGAGAACGGGCGTGATCTCATTTTTTAAAGCGACCCCCGCGTGATCGGAGCCGATTGCAACCTTCATTTGAACCCCCGGAATATTATCGGAACACCCTGAATTTTACTGCAAATGGCTTAAGTCCATTAAGTGTGAATTATATTATCAGCCTTACGGATGTAAGTCAAGAATGCGGGAGGTCATAACTTGAGAATTTTATCTTATTTAACATAGATAAAGAAACCTCTCAAACACTCAAAATAAACATCTTGACAACCCCACGTCTTCAGGAGTAAATCAATCCATTCTTTATTAAGCGAGGGACAAGACATGCTACAAATCTGCGTCAGACAAATTTAAACAAAACAGTACGGGGTCAGACGTGCTTATTGGCGTGCCCAGCGAAGGGTACTGCTTTCTAACGGGTGAAGTCCCGTCATGGTAAAAGCCCAGCTAGGATGGCAGGGGGTGATGGAAACGTTGCCTTCTGAAGCCCTCCTTGTCCCTGGTAGAAATAGCAGGGCTCAATAAGTCAAGAGACGAAATGGGCTGACAGACAAGAGGGTGGCGGATGAGCCCGTAGAAGTGAAGATGGTAAGGACAGCATAACCTTACCGGAGCGAAGGGGCTCTGCTGTATCTTAAATCTTTCGACGGAGGAGAAGCAGGGAAGAATGACAAAGGCTTCCATAAGTCTGCAGGAACTGAGGAGGAAGATATACAGGAAGGAGAAGACGAAAGTAGTAAACCTCAGAGAAGGAGGCTGCTTCAGCTTTCTGGGGTTTGACTTTCGGCTCAATAAAAACCGTGAAGGGAAGAACTATGTCAGTAAGACGCCGCGCAAGAAGAAGCGACAGGAAATCGGCAAGAGGGTAAAGGCAGCGCTCAAGGCAATCTGGAACAAACCCTTGAATGAGGCAATGCAAGCAGTCAATTCAGTGATACGCGGCTGGGTGAATTATTTTCGGATAGGAAACAGCAACAGCACTTTCAATAACGTCAGGGATTACATAGAGAAGAAAGTGCGGAAGTTTGTCATGCGCAGAAAGAAACTGAAGGGCTTCGGCGGGAAGAAGTGGAGTAGGGAGGAGATATATCAGAAATGGGGTCTGTACAATGAGTACCGAATCACATATATCCGTCCGAAAGCGACTCCGGCACGATAGGTTATATGCTTTACTGTGAAGAGAACAGGAAAGCCGTATGAGGGAAAACCTCACGTACGGTTTGACGAGGAGATGCTGGAAATAGGGTATGGCTGTGATATTGTGACACTCTAAATCCGATTTATGCAGCGGCAACTGCAGAACAGGCGGCTGTACACCTGGATGAATTCTCTCGGAAATGGGACAAGGATTACCCGACTATCAGCGTTTCATGGCGGAATAATTGGGCGCAGATAATCCCGCTGTTCGGGTATCCCCCGGCAATTCGGAAGGCAATCTACACAACCAATGCGATAGAATCGTTGAACATGTCCCTGCGCAAGGTGACAAAAAACCGGGGTTCATTTCCCAACGATGAATCTGCATTCAAGCTTTTATATCTGGCGCTAAGAAACATAGCCAAAAAATGGACGATGCCGATTCGGGACTGGAAATCGGCCTTAAATCAATTTGCTATATTGTTTGATGGAAGAATGCCCTTGGCATGAATATACCCATAAGGCGTTTACACAAAATTATTGACATGTCCATATACTCCTTACCGTTCATATCTACTACTATAGGCTCAAGACTTTTAAACTTGGCATTGGCTTTTATGTACGTGCTGTCTACTGTCAAATGTTTCCCTGTCAATAATCCATGACCTACAGACTGACCCACTATCTCATCGAATATTTCCTGAAATATATTGTTCTCTGCAAACCTTTCATGCCGGTTCTTTGAGAAGGTTGAATGAGCAGGTACTTTGTCTTCAAGGCTTAATCCTACAAACCACCGATAGCCTATGTGCATCTTCACTTCTTCACACAATCTCCGCTCTGATGTGAACTGTTTTCAGAAGAGTTTTTCAACAGCCTGGCAAGTCTGACCCCTTTCCGGGACATAATGACCGGAAAATTTTTTGCTTGACGGTCATGTCTGCCTTATCTATAATAAGGATGGGAATTTAATAAAGAGTGATTTTCAAGAGCCTTGCAGGAAGCTAAACCATAAAAGAAGGAGGACGTAACAATGAAAAAAACAACGCTGAAAAATATTCTGGCATTATCAGTCATTGTATTATTGTTCCTGATAACGGTCGCCGTATATGCCGCCACTTATTCAAGTCTGACGATTTATCCGGTTGCATCAAATGGAAGCACAAGGGTAAAAAATGCATTTAACGGCAATGAAACACCGGTTATGTACATGAGGGTTAATTTTTCGACGGAATCGACGTCTACGCCGATGAGCTTCAACGGTAAGATCGTCACGGAATGGAAATCGCCTTCAAACGATATATACACAAAGGAGCAAAGTGTCAGTTATTCTGATTCCGGCTATTATTACTATAATGGCTATAAAGATTATTGGTTAAGCCTGGATTCTTGGAACGACAAAAAAGAATCAGGGGTGTGGAATATTACCGGGAAGCTTTATGAAGGAGACTCTACTTTAAGGGATACAGAGGCGACCTATTTTTCGGTGTTTCTCCTGGATGCCGATGGAGACGGCTTCCCTGAAGACCTTGATTGTAATGACAATGACAGAACGGTTTACCCCGGAGCAACTGAGACATGCAACAACAAAGATGACGACTGTGACGGGCTGACCGATGAAAACCTAACCCGCGAGACCTTCTGCGGGGTAGGAGAATGCGCGAGGTCGAGCATAGAGGTCTGCTCTTCAGGCAGTTGGGGCAACGTCTGTACACCCGGTTCTCCGTCAACGGAGGTTTGTGACAATAAGGACAATGACTGCGACGGGAAGACCGATGAAGATTTGACCTGCCAAACCGGTGGCGAGATCAAGGCCTGCTACAACAAGGTGTCGGGAGCGCTGAGGATCGTTCAGGACGCCAGCCATTGCACTCCAAGAGAGAAACAGATTTCGTGGAACCAAAACGGACTCCCGCTTTCTGAAGCGGTCACGAATTATCGTATATACGATTTGATCAACTCGACATACGTCACGATCGGAGACCTTGCAGGGAGTAATTTCGATAATTCGGATCATCAGATCACGACCACGTCTGCCGGGAGGATTTTGGCGTCTGCGCAAGTCCACATAGACAACCCCGGCGGCGTTGCCGTCAGAGGCGCATGCGAAATGCTTATCAGCGACGGAACCGGGCCGACAAACGGGCTTACCCCTATGGGACGTCCGGCGGTTTGGTTTACTACGAGCAATTCCGCCTATGAACTTACCGTAACGCTTGTCGGCTCCGCCGTAAAACCCGCAAGCGAGTATAATGTGGTTGTGCAGTGCGAGCAGTTATCCGCCTCAGGTTCAACTGGGGCGATGCTTGACAACATGATAGTTTGGCAGGCAGCGGAATGATGATAAGGTCTTAGTGACGTATTCTGAGCGGACCCCTCTCCTTCGGGAGGGGGATCCGTTCTTATCATTAAAATAAGGGCTCTTTGCTACGCTGCATCTCTTGAACTAAAGAATTAACTGTTGTAAAGTATTCTATGCCAAAAGCGGCGGCGATAATTCCGGCACGATTCGAATCCACCCGCTTCCCCGGGAAACCCCTTGCCGCCCTTAAAGGAAAGACCGTCATTCAGCATGTTTTTGAACGCGCGTCGGATGCAAAGCTTATCGATATTGTCATAGTGGCGACGGACGACAAAAGGATTTTTAACGCCGTAAATTCATTCGGCGGCAAGGCCGTCATGACTTCGGCAAGTCATGCCTGCGGAACGGACAGAATCGCGGAAGCAGCAGGCAAGATAGAATGTGATTTTGTCATAAACGTCCAGGGCGATGAGCCGTTTATAAAACCTGAAATGATTGATGAGGTTGTCGAGCTGTTGTACAATGATGATAATCTTCCCATAAGCACTTTGGCGAAGAGAACAACCGACATAAATGATATCTTTTCACCGAACGTCGTAAAGGTGGTCATGAACAGCGAAGGCTATGCAATGTACTTTTCAAGGGCGCCGCTCCCGTTTTACAGGGATGAATGGCAGATGCAGAACATAGAATACAGAGCACAGAGCACAGACAATCCCCCCAACCCCCCTTTGGCAAAGGGGGGTGAGGGGGGATTTGCCTTTCAACTTTCAACTTTCAACTTTCAACGCCCAACTTTTTTTTGTTATAAGCATATCGGCATTTACGGCTTCAGGAAAGACGCGCTTATGAAGTTCACTTCGATGCGGCCGGGGAGGCTTGAGCAGATTGAGAAGCTCGAGCAACTGCGGGCCCTTGAAGCCGGGATGAGGATCAAGGTAAAAGAAACAAGATATGAAACTTTCGGGATAGATACCGTGGAAGATTTAAGAAAGGCGGAAGAATTGCAGAATGAAAATTGCAAAATGCAAAATAAGGAATTAAAAAATGACGGGAAGGAATGATGGCTAAGTATATTTTTGTAACAGGCGGCGTTTTATCATCTCTCGGAAAGGGGATTGCGGCGTCGGCAGTCGGCGCGCTCCTTGAGGCGCGCGGGCTTAAGGTCACGATCCAGAAATTGGACCCTTACATCAACGTGGACCCGGGGACGCTCAGTCCCTTTCAGCACGGCGAGGTGTTTGTTACGGACGACGGCGCTGAAACCGATCTGGACCTCGGGCATTATGAAAGATTCACATCAACGCGCATGTCGCAGAAGAACAATTATACCTCCGGTAAAATTTACTATAATGTCATACTGAAAGAGAGACGCGGGGATTACCTCGGCGAAACCGTACAGGTGGTCCCGCATATAACGGATGAGATAAAGAACTCCATTAAAGCCGTATCGGACAACTTTGACGTTGTAATAGTCGAGATAGGCGGAACCATAGGCGATATCGAAAGCCTGCCGTTCCTTGAGGCGATCAGACAGTTCAGATACGACGTCGGAAGGGAAAACGTCGCCTATATACACCTCACTCTGGTCCCCTACATCAGCACCGCCGGGGAGCTTAAGTCAAAACCCACGCAGCACAGCGTAAAGGAGCTTCGCGCCATCGGTATCCAGCCCGATATCCTGATTTGCCGTACCGACAGGCCGCTCTCGCAGTCAATTAAAAAGAAAATAGCTCTGCACTGCAACCTTGACATCGACGCCGTCATTGCCGCCAGGGACGTTGAATCCATTTACGAGGTGCCCCTTGTTTTGCATGAGGAAGGCATTGATAGATTGTTGGCCAAGAAATTTTCCCTGGACGCCGGAGAGCCAGACCTGACAAAATGGGCCAATGTGATCAAAAAATTCAAGGAGCCCGAGGATGTCGTTTCCATAGCAATAGCCGGGAAATACGTAGGCCTTAAGGATTCATACAAGAGCCTGATGGAGGCGCTGATACACGGCGGCATAGCCAATAACGTGAAAGTGGACCTGCAATGGGTTGCCGCGGAAGATATAGAAAGATCAGGGGCCGAAAAGTTCCTCGCCGACGTCGACGGGATACTTATTCCCGGAGGCTTTGGAGAACGCGGTATTGAGGGAAAGATTGAGGCGGTAAAATATGCCAGGATGAAGAAGATACCTTTTTTAGGCATATGCCTCTGCATGCAGTGCGCGGTAATAGAGTTTGCCCGCAACGTCTGCAAAATGGAAGGCGCAAACAGCACCGAGTTCGATAAGAACACGCCTTATCCCGTCATTTATTTGATAGAAGAATGGTATGATTTCAGGAACCAGACGGTGCAGAGGAGGGACCTCAATTCGGACAAAGGCGGAACCATGAGACTTGGGGAATACCCATGCATAATTGATGATGAAGATTCGATCACTTTCGATGCTTATAAAGTTAAGGAAATACATGAAAGACACAGGCACAGGTATGAGTTTAATAATAATTACAAGGAAATTCTTGAGAAGAACGGTCTCAAGATAAGCGGGATGAGCCCCGACAAACAGTTGGTGGAGATAATCGAGCTTAAAGACCATCCGTGGTTTTTCGGCTGTCAATTCCATCCTGAATTCAAGTCAAGGCCCCTGGATCCGCATCCCGTTTTTAAGGCATTCATCGGCGCTGCATTCAGAGAGAAGAAACTGCTTTTTCAAAATACTTCTATAGAAAAAATGGAGGTTGTAAATGAGTGAGATCTTAGACGTCAGGGCCAGAGAAATACTTGACAGCAGAGGCAATCCGACCGTTGAGGTTGATGCATTTCTTGAAAGCGGGGCGTTCGGGAGGGCCGCGGTCCCTTCAGGCGCATCGACGGGTCAGAGGGAAGCGCTGGAATTAAGGGATAAGGAAAAACGTTATCTCGGAAAAGGCGTGCAAAAGGCGGTAAACAATGTAAATGATAAAATTGCGCCTGAATTGATAGGCATTGAAGGCAGCGACCAGGTTTATATTGACAACCTTATGATCAGCCTTGACGGCACAAAGAATAAAAGCAAGCTCGGCGCAAATGCGATTTTGGGCGTCTCTCTTGCAGTTGCCAAGGCCTCTGCTATGGAGGCGGATCTGCCGCTTTATAAATACATAGGCGGCGTGAGCGCAAGGGAGCTTCCGGTCCCGATGATGAATATTTTAAACGGCGGGGCGCATGCGGACAACAACCTCGACATCCAGGAATTCATGATTATGCCCGTGGGCGCGCCGAGCTTCAGGGAGGCCTTGAGGATGGGCGCGGAGATATTTCACAGCCTGAAGGGTCTGTTGAAATCGAAAGGCCTGAACGTTGCAGTGGGTGACGAAGGGGGATTCGCTCCCAGTTTACAGTCTAACGAAGAAGCGATCGTCCTGATAATTGAAGCGATAAAGAGGGCCGGATATGCTGCCGGTAAGAACGTTTTCCTTGCGCTTGACGCGGCTTCGTCCGAGTTGTACGGCGGCGGCAAATACAGCTTTGAGGGAAAATCCATTGCTTCAAATCAGTTGATAGACTTCTATGAAAGGCTGATTGAGAAATATCCGGTCATATCCATTGAAGACGGCCTTGCCGAAAATGACTGGAAGGGCTGGGAAGCAATGACAAAGAGAATAGGGAAGAAGGCGCAGGTCGTAGGCGACGACATATTCGTGACGAACAAGGAGATCTTCACAAAAGGGATAGAAAAAGGAATAGCCAATTCGATATTGATCAAGCTCAACCAGATCGGCTCCTTGACCGAAACCCTTGACGCCATTGAAACGGCAAAGAGGGCAGGGTATACCGCGGTCGTATCTCACAGGTCGGGCGAGACGGAAGATTCGACTATCGCGGACCTTGCAGTAGCAATGAATACGGGACAGATTAAAACAGGCTCCCTCTGCAGAACCGACAGGGTCGTGAAATACAACAGGCTCCTGCGCATTGAAGAAGAGCTCGGGGACGCGGCGGTTTATAGAGGGAAAGAGGTGTTTTATAATTTGAATTATGCGCAACGTTAGACGAAAACAGGTTGAGCACAACAAAAAAAAGAGATATCTGATTTTTCTGACAATCGGCGTATTGTTGTTTATATTTCTGTCGCTTCATTTAATTGTCGGAGAAAACGGTTTGTTAAAATACCTTGAGCTCAGATCCAAGAGAGACAAGCTCCTCGCAGAAACCAAAATCATCAAGAAGCAGAACGAAGAGATACAGGGAGAGGTTGAGACCCTCGAAAAAAATCCTGAGCGCATTGAAGAATTCGCCAGAGAATACGGACTTACAAAAGAAGGCGAGTTGATCTTCAAGTTTGAAGACAAAAAGTGATAATTCCCTCTCCCCCGGCGGGAGAGGGTTAGGGTGAGGGGGGGCAGAAAGAAGACGACATGTACGAATTAATGATTGAGACGGGCTTTTCCGCCGCGCATCAGCTTAGGGGATATAAAGGCAAGTGCGAAGAATTGCACGGACACAATTGGCGGGTGCAGGTAATCATCTCTTCCGACAGGCTGAACGACATAGGGATAGTGATGGACTTCCATGAGCTGAAGGCGCTGGCCGAGGAAGTCATTTCACCGATAGATCATACTTTTTTAAATAACGTGTTCCCTTTTACGGAGATAAACCCCTCTTCTGAGAATATTGCAAAATGGATCTACGATTCGATCGGAAAGAAGATCCCCAAAAAGAGCTGCGCCCTTTCTTCAGTCACGGTATGGGAAAACGATACGTCGTCCGCAACGTATTACGAGTAAGTTAGTTCCCCTTTGAAAAAGGGGGATGGAGGGGATTTTGTGATAAGGACATTCATTAAAAAATCTCCCCTGACCCCTCTTTGTCAAAGAGGGGATTTATTGTCCGGCTTACCAGCGTATGATATAATGGAAATAAATAGATTAGCGTAATTCTCATTTTGCTTTTCATGCAATTTAAGTCTTTAATTACAAGATGTCTTGAGGGACATGAA
>JACRHB010000162.1 GCA_016217725.1 Nitrospirota bacterium
AGGTGCGTCAAAAAGCCGGAAAAATTGATGTGGAAAGCTGTGAGAGTGATTATTTGTCTCCATGCAATGACAAAAACTGGGCAAATATATTCGACGCTGCCCTCATGTTGCAAAAATCGTGAGTTTATAAACAGACTCTAAATAGCGGAAAACTGGACGTATCATGACAGTCCGAACACGCAAGCGAAAGCTGCATGCCCGAGCCTCCCACATGTGTCGGATGCGATTGCCGCGTGCCGTGACAGCTCGATGCATCACCGCAACCGGTTCCACCGCCTCCTCCATGCCTGAAACCATTTTCATGCGAATGACATGTTATACAATTCGTTCCCGCAGGAGAGCCTACATTTGTATGAGCAGGGTTGGTATATGTAGGATCGCCTCCGTATACGCCATTCCTGAAATGTGTCGTCTGTGTGTGGCATACTTCACATACTCCATCATATGTCGCATCGCCGTCTGTAAATGATTTTGGCCCTGTTGAATTGAAAAACCTCGTTGTTTTGCTCCCGCTCTTCGGCGGCGTTATCGTTATCTTACTGAGATTAATTGAGTTGTATACAAGCTTCCCGTACACTATCGCAAACGTGTTGCCTGTCGCCGCTTTCGTTAAGTCTATAGGGCCTTCCACGGTCAGTGTGTTAGAAGTATTGCTTAAAATTTTATAGTTGTAATCCCTCTTTGTTACGTTCGGAACAACGATCAGTCCCTGATATTGATTATCAGTCCAAACCGCTTCACTATTTGTAAGCGTCGCTGCGGTCACGCTCAATATAGTATTTGAATAAAGATAACTTACGCTTCCGTAGGTCCTGAACTGCTTTTGATAATGCGGATTGTGGCAGACCTTGCACTCAACTGTCCAGTCTCCGTAACTGTTGTCTATCTGAAGACTTGAATGTGTCCTGACATATGCAGCTTCAATGTCGTTGTGACAGCTCCAGCAGAGGGTATTGTATTGAGTATCGTCAATGTCCTGCGGTGTATGCACTGTCCACAGCGGCAATAGAGAAGGCTCCGTCCCATATATAAAATGGCATGAATCGCAGCCAATGTTGTTGATCCCGTAATGGGGATAGTCGAGTGCATTAGCGCCTATCGCTATAAGGCTTTGCAGCCATACAAAAAATATTATCTTTAAAGCGGCCCCTTTATTCATTGCTCTATATGTTTACAATTTTAGTCGCTTTTATCCTTACCCATAAATATACACTTATATCTACGGACATCTTAATTTATTTCTGAATAGGGTTTCCCCTGAAATTACGTCGGAAAAACCCTTAGAAATAAAAATATTCATGCCGCTTCCCGATGTTCTATTTTTTTATTCATATTTTTCCGGTTTTATTTATGCAAAATAAATACCAGCAGCAGGAATTCAGTTTGTTGAATTAAATGGGAAGGTTACCTTAGTCTGAAGATAAAGGAGGTGTTTTATATGACCAACCGATGGGGAATTTCACACAATTATTGTAACGAAAACGATCAACGGTCCCTTTTTCTAATCAACGCTGTCCTTCCACGTTATCCAGTCGAGCAGGTTATTAAAAAGATTGGAGCCGGCATGCCGGGTCTTTCTTATCAAATGTTTCCTGTAAAATATAAGTCCTGCCCCTGCAGCCGCCTTTGCAATTATCAACTATGGCGCATTCCCGGCATTCGTAAGGCGGAGCAAGAAGCTCTTTTCTTATTTGCCGTCTCTTGGCCGAGGAGAAGATTTTTTTTAAAGTTTCGGCTTGAAGATGCCCCATATTGACAGGTAATAACGGGCATGGGGTGACTTCAAGGTCCGGGGAGACATAGACCATCGTGTTTGCGCCGTTACAGCCCATGCCTTCATGCGGTCCTTTGTTATTAAACACCTTCCATAAAAAAGGATCATGAACCGTTATTTTCAGTTTTTCAAAAGATATTGCTTTTAATTCATTATCAAGCCGGTCAATATTATCCGGGGCCGGATAAAATATCTCTCCGTCTTCAGCCCTCTGTATCGGGAACTCAAGCTCGGCTATCCGGTTCTTACTACAGCAGGAAACAACGGCAGGGATTTCATGGAAGTTTCTTTTGTTTAATGAAAAGGAAACATTGCCCGCGACGGCAGCCGCCGGGGATTGGAGTTTCTCTATGGAATCCGTCTCGGTGAAAAGCGATATTCTACGCTCCTGTAAAATCCTCATCATTGACCGTTCAAGGGCGTCATGCTTCACGGTCAACCTGATTTTAATATTCGTTTTAGCCAGTTTGTCGAGGATACCGATTGCGGCAGTGCTTACCGGGTTTGAAAGGTCCCTGAGATTAAGGACAAATATTTTGCTCTTTATCAATTCATCGCAGACCTTTGAAATGGTATCGTCACCATACCCGGATGAACTTATATCCCAGTGGACAATGAATGGATTTATTAAATTATCCGGATTCATGATGCCAGCAGTGCGGATCAGGGTTGTTCATGTCGCCGGTGAGTGCAATGGCCCGCGCAGTGCAGCCACCGAGGCAGTCTGTATAATGACCGCATGTGACGCACTTGCCCTTCGGGATTTTGTTTCTCATTTTTTCCAGTACGGGAGAATTTTTCCAGAGGTCTCTTAAATCGTCTTTTATAATGCTGCCTATCACCATCGGGATAAATCCGCAGGGAGTTATGTCTCCGTTTGCTTTGATATTCACTGAGAGTTTTCCGCAGATACTTCCCCTGACCATCGAGTCGTTTTTATTGGCGCCCAATAGAGCGATCACAGGATCATCAAGCGAGATATCCATGTCTTTTATTTTATGTTTTGCCTCCAGGGCATGGAGATAAAAATCTCTCCACTCCTCAGCGGTCAAGTCTAATATGTCTTTATTGGAATAGCCGAGTCCCGAGCATTTGAAATTATGGAAATTAAGATGCCTCACTTTATTTTGAATTGCAAACGCAATCAATGCGTCAAGATCCCTGTGATTGATCTTGCAGATGACGGTTGATATGGACGTCTCAATCCCCGCTTTATTCAGGCAGTCAAGCGCCCTCACCGCCTTTTCATGACTGCCCTTAACGCCTCTGAACTCATCGTGAACCACTGGCCGGTGACTGTCAATGCTTATGCCGACTTTTGAAAAGCCGTTATCTTTCAGCTCCGCCGCCTTCCCGCTGTCTATTAAAAAACCGTTGCTGTTCATCGAAACCCTCAGCCCGTTTTGTGAAGCAAACTTCGCTATCTCCATCAGGTCTTTTCTCTGCAAGGGTTCGCCGCCGCCGAAGTTGATTGACAGTACGCCTGCCCTTGCAACTCCTTCAATGCATTTACAGAGCAAATCCAATCCGAGCTCGTCCGAAGGGTCATTCCTGCTGTAGCAGTGACTGCATCTGAAATTGCATTTATTTGTAACCGCCCAGTTGATTGTCAGAGGCGCGCCTGGAAGAAAGTCATTCATATCCGACATATCCCTTTTCTTTCAGCTCGGCGATAAATGCCTCTGCATCTTTTTTCAGCACTTCAGTCCCGACATCGAATATCCCGGCAAGCTCGGAAACTATCTCGTCAAGCGTCCTGCCTTCGCACCGTTTCCATATCTCAGTTCCAAGTATGTTAAGCGACAGCATCATTCCGTTATGGTATAAAACGGATGTGCCGATCCTTTCGACGTCTTCTCCCTTTTCCAGTCCTTCATAAGCCCGCGCCTTGTATTCGTCCTCTTCACGCCACATGACGTCAGGGTTCCTGTATATTTTCATTTATCATTCCGCCTTATCAGTCACCTTGAGCCGTCAGGGATGCAATGACCAGATTTTCAGTTGAAGCATTGCGTATCCCGTGATCCACAAGCGCCGGGACAATAACGATCTTGCCGTTATCAATGACCTGTGTCTCTCCTGCCGCCGTGAATTCCCCCCTGCCCTCCATGACTATCCAGATATGGTTTCCATGATGGGTATGGGTTGTTATCTCCTGTCCCGGTTTCATGCAGATAAGGTTTATCTTCGCTTGTTTGTCCGACCATATTGTTTCATGGTGGCGTTTTTCTTCGCTGAACTTCTTGAGCTTCTGAAGGTCCAGGATCAAACTCTTGTTCTTCATAATCTCCTCCGAAAATGTTGTTTATTACAATTAAAACTGTTTGTAAAACCTTTCAAGGAGCTCCGACATCCTGTTGAAAAAATAGAATGACGTCGATACTCGAAGCTCTTCCGCATTTTCAACAGGGCCTGAGAACGTAACGCCGAATCCGGAAGACAACCTGTTGACGGCGGTCAGGTCTGTTCCTTCATGATGTTTCCCGGCCGCGATCAACAGGCCCTTGCCATCTTGTGAAAATCCGGTAATTGTCTTTAGCTCAGCGTCTGAAAAACAGCAGGCTGGGCCTGCTTCTCCGAAAATTATCCAGAGCTGACTGTATTGTTCAAGCAATGACCGGGATATTTGAGGAGTTTCCTTTCTGTCCGTTAACTTTATTTTAAATCCGTCCTTTTTCTCAAGACCCTCAAATGCGCTCCGGCTGAAAGGATCCTTGTCGGCTTCCAAACTACCGGCCGTATTATAAATCAATATATTTCTCCCGCCTTCAGACACATTATTTTCTTCCAGCCATGCCGCGATATTTTCCATATATCTCCGGTTATCGTATTTATTTGCCGAACCCTCCATGAATCTCTCGCCGCCGGAATCAAAGACAATGCCTCCACGTCCTTCAACTGAATTATTGTAAGTAGCGATAATGCCTTTTCCGCCCGGGTTCATAACAACCTTCACAAATTTGTTATTATGCGCTTTCGTTATAACAGCCGAGCTTCCTCCGGATATGGACCTGACGCCCTGCAAAACAGGATTGCCCGTATCAACATATGGAGTAAATACGAGGTATTGAAAAGCATAGGCGATCATGATCGTTCCGGCGACACAGACAAACAGGTACAGGAAGAATACCCTC
>JACRHB010000014.1 GCA_016217725.1 Nitrospirota bacterium
ACGTCCTCGACAACACAATGATCATCATAACCTCGGACCACGGAGACAACCTCGGAGAGCACGGCATCGTAGGCCACGCTTACGGACTCTTCAACACGCTGATAGACGTCCCCTTGATCATCAGGTATCCGAAATATTTCACGCCCGGATCGACCGTCACGGAGAATGTGCAGATATCGGACGTCTTTTACACGATCATGGACGTTGTCGGCGCGGAGCGAAACCCTTCCGGTCTCGGGCTCGCAAAAAGCCTCCTGAAAAGGATAAAGGAGCAAGATTATCAGAAAACGCTTATCTTCGAGCACGACACCCCGGTGAACAATTTAAACTGGGCGCGGAAGGAAGGGATCAATGTCGACCACCTCGATAAAGAGCAAAGGGCGATCATCTCAGGCGGATATAAATACCTGCAGACGTCAAAGGGAGAGGAAGAGCTATATGACCTCGGAAAGGACCATGACGAATTAAAGAACCTCATCGCAGAAAGCGGCGGGCTTGCTTCAGACATGCGGGATAAGTTCAAAGAGATATACGGGAAGGCGCGGCAGACATCCGGGGTAGCCCGGCCTAGGCCGGAAATGGATGAGGAGACAAAGCAAAGGCTCAAATCCCTGGGATACATTAACAGATAGGGGAGTAAAGTTGTTAGTTGTTAGTTTTTAGTTGTTAGTCTAAAAACTGAAAACTGACAACTGAATCCGAATTTGCATTTAGCAATATGCGCAGCACCTATAAGAATCTTTTCTGTATATTAATTGTCTTAACCATCTTTTCCCTCCTTGCGGAGACGACGGCGAGGGTGCTGGGCCTTGACGCCTCAAGCTCGAAGGACAAGTACCTCACGCCCCAGGAAAGGTTTTTTTTTACGGTGCCCATCAACAAGAGAGACCCCTATCTTTTCTGGAGGTTAAAACCGCTGGCGAGCTTCGGCAAGATATCGATCAGCTCAAAGGGGTTCAGGGGAAAAGAGTTTTCGGAAGAAAAGAACCCCGGCGTCTCGAGAATAATCACGCTCGGGGATTCCTGCACTCTCGGAGTGGGGATCGAAGACGATGAAACATATTCCGCAGCCCTTCAGCGCATACTTAACGAGCGCAAGCAGCCGTCAGGCAGGTATGAAGTCATAAATGCCGGGGTCGCGGGTTATTCCTCCCTTCAGGGCTTAAGGTTTTTCAAGACAGACGTAGTCAAATACAAACCGGATATCATCACCGTGCAATTCGGCTTTAACGACTATCTTTATACCGGAGGCCCTTCGGACAAAGACGTGCCGGAATCGAGTAACGCCGCTATTTTCCTTGACGACATAATGGGGGAAAGCCATTTATACAGGTTCATTAAAAACAGGCTCGATCTGTTGACGTCTAAGAAGCCCACATATCCCCCGAACAGGCGCGTAGACCTGCCGGATTTCAAGAAAAATATCAAAGAGCTCATATCCGCGGCAAGGGAGTCCGGCATCAAAGTAATACTTTTAAATCTACCGGTGCGGCCTGACGTCCCTCTTGTAGTCAACCCTGTGCCTAAGCCGGGCGGCAGCGACGGAAAAGGCGTGGAATGGCTGAGACCGGCGATTATCGAAGGGAAGAATTATTTTGTCGAATCGGATTTCGACGGTCCCGCCTCCGTGCTTGAAAAGGCCGTTGAAAAATATCCCCGGTGGGCGCTGGCGCATTACTTTCTTGCTAAAAAATATGACGCCTCCGGAGAAAATGAAAAGGCTCAGGCGGAATTTAGAAAGGCAAAAGAGACGGACGTCGACAGGAAGGTGATCGCTGAATACAGCGCTGCCGTTAAAGAGGTGGCCGGAGAGATGAACGCCCCCATGATTGACCTTGTCGGTGTCTTTGAAGCAATGCGGGATAAGAGCCTGTTCCTCGACGAAAGACACACAAACGCAGCGGCGCACGCGATCATAGCCGAGGAGATATTCAAGACCTTAACGGCAAACTAAGTGCCTAATAAAAAAATATATCGCAAGCTTTTTTGGACTGCCGGAGTGATTTCCCTCGCGCTCCTCTGTTTTGCGGTATACGGAGAAGTGCTGGGTTATTATTTCACGTCGATGGACGCCTTTCCGCTTTTATTGATAGGTAAAATCGATTCCTTAAAAGACATCGGCAAGGTATTTTCGTCGCCGCTCGGCGGAGGGTTTCCGTTCGGGACGTACTACAGGCCGTTAAGTGAATTATCATACGGAATAGATTACCTCATTTGGGGCAAGAACCCGATGGGTTATCATCTTACGGATATACTCCTTCATCTTATTAATTCAATAATGGTCTTTGTAATAGCAGGTATCCTTTTCAGTGATTTTAGAAGAGGACTGATGTATGCCTGGATCGCGTCAATCCTGTTTCTGCTGAATCCCCTCGGCGCCGCCGTCGTTCCTTCCATAGCGCGCAGGCAGGACATGCTTATAGCGCTCATGCTGTGTCTTTGCCTTCTTTCATTTGCCAAAGCCGAGCGGGCGGGAAAAAACAGGACGGCATGGTATGCGCTCTCCATGATTATCGGTTTTCTCGCGGTCTTCTCAAAGGAATCCGCATTCGTGCTGCCTGTGCTCATATGGCTTTTGTCATTTATATTTAGTAACGACGGCGACTACAAGAAAAGATCCATAACGGCCGTCAAACGCTCAGCGCCTTTCCTCAGCCTGGCCCTGCTGAATACTTTTCTTCACGTATACTTATTCGGCTCCTGGGGCGTACACGGCTCTTCAGGCCTTTCTCAAAATGCCGCTGCTGCGATAAAGTCTTTCTTCACGCTCGCGGGGCCTCTGGAGATTTTACAGCTCAGCCTCCCCTTGAAAGCAGCGGCGCTTTTGGTCATCTCTTTGGCGGCTTTTCTGTTTCTTATGAACGCCCTTCGCAAACACGGCGTCAGGGGATTTCTGGATGTAATACTGAGCAGGGAGCGAAGGGTATATACGTATTTGCTCACCTTTATTCTCACTTTTATGGCGCTCTTTACCGTGAGCGGCAAGTCTCTGGATTTCTACCATTACCTTCCGAACATGGCGGTAATTATCCTGGCGGTTATGGCTCTTGCAGACACCTTCACGAAGAAATGGGTTTCAATCGTCGTTAAATTCTCCGGCGGCATATTGGCAGCTTACGCGTTTTTTTACTCTCCCGTATTCGTCGATTATACGGCCTGGCGCAGCAGCAGCGAGCTCACTCGTAAAACGCTGGATGAAACGGAGAAGGCGCTTGGCTCCGACAGGGACGCTTCCCGGATATACCTGATCAACTGGCCCGGCTTTATCGGGCTCGAATCAGAGGCCCCCGGAACCAATTCCACCATACTCGTAAGCTACAGTATGGAAGCCTGGGCCGAATGGTCCGGGCTCAGACCGTCACGGCAGGTGGAATTCATACACGTATCTTATACCTCTTTCCCGGCAGGCAAGATCAGCGCGAGGCTCGGATATGTCTTCAAGGACAAGAAAATTCACGCCTCTGCCGCAGGATGCCGGCTAGCGCCCTCTAAATTCCCTTATAAAGGCGAAATCCCTTTTAAATTAATAATAGATGCCGACAATACAAAAGGTGAGTTGACATTTACACGCGAGCTTGAGAATAATGAACGGTTGTTCCTTTATGACATCAACGGCATAAGGATAGTTAGAAAGGCCGTGTCCGGTTAACGTGTCCGTGAAAAGAGGAATGATCAATGAACAATGTGCAATTAACAATTAAAAAACCATTCCGCAATTGTTCATTGATAATTGTTCATTGATAATTGTTTTTACGGACACGGATCATAAATTTTAAAAAATGGATAACAACGTTAAATCGGAAAACAGGGTCAGACCGGCCCTCCTATTATCAATATTTCTTATCCTCGCCCTCGGGATAAGGCTCTATATCTCCTGGCAGGATTTTGTAATTCTGTTCCAGAAATGCGTGGTGGACGACGCCTTCTTTTATCTGAACATCGCAAAGAACATCTCCATCGGCAAAGGCGCGACGTTCGACGGCTCCATCCTGACGAACGGGTTTCATCCGGTCTATGCCCTCTTGTTGGTTCCGTTGTTCCTGCTCTTCCCCGACAACCCGGATCTAACCTTTCATCTGGCCTTGACACTCTGCTCCGTCTTCAACGTCATGACGGGGATCATCATATTCCTTATCGTAAAGGAGCTCGCCGGGGAGATAGCGGGATTGATCGCGTCTTTTCTATGGCTGTTCAATCCATACGTCATCCTGATCTCATTAAACGGCGTTGAGGTGAGCGTGGCGACCTTTTTCCTCTCGCTCTGTATCTATCAGTTTGTAAGGATGCGGGAGACGAATGCATTTAATACACGTGGCCTGACATTGCTCGGGATCCTCACTGCGCTCGCAATCCTGGGCCGGGTGGATTCCGTCTTCATGATGATATCACTTACACTTTTCCTCTTCCATGCCGCGTATAAGGAAAAGAAAAAATTGATCCCATCTCTTGCACGGCCTGCGCTTTTCAACCTTGCCGCTTTCAGCGTGCTCGCCCCCTGGTTTGCCTGGAACCTTTATCACTTCGGCTCCATCAGGCAGATAAGCGGGGTGACCCTGCCGAACGTTGCGCACAATATGTACCTGATGAAATACGAGACCTACCTTTCGCTGTCATTGCTGAAGACCGAGCTATTAAATTTGAAGATATGGCTGGAGAGCATCGTGAGGTTCGGCGGCGGGTTCCCTTTTTTCGTCGGCGTCCTCTTGATATTCATATGGACCAGCCGGGATAATTTTACGCAAAAAATGGAAGAATTGCTGTCGCTGTTGAGAAAACTGAATTTTACCGTACTGTCATCGCTCCTCCTTATATCTTTTTATGCCTTTTATTTCTGGGGATGGTTCAGACCCTGGTATTATCTTTCGGTGATATTAACGGTGACCGTCAACCTCGGGGTATTCGCAGGATATGTCCGGAAGACGATCTCGGCCCCGAATCCGGACCCGTTTATGAAGCCCCGGCATCTTATTATCCTGCTTCTCATCCTTGCCGTCTATTTTTCATACAGGGGCGGACGCGTGTGGGAAAAGGGGCTTTTCCCGTTCCAGAAGCAGTTGTATGAATCGGCGGTGTGGGTAAACGAGAATACGGAGAAGGATACGAGAATAGGGGCGATAAGCTCGGGCGTTTACGGATACATCACCAGCAGGACGACCGATCTCCTCGGCGTTGTGAACCACGAGGCCTACCGTGCGATGCGGGAGAAAAGGATATTCTCATACATGAAGGAAAAAAGATTGGACTATCTCGTTGACAGGGAGGATATGGTGAGGTTCTTCAGCGAGCGTTTCGACGGCGAAGGGTTTATGGACAAGCTGACTCCCGTTAAAAGATTCGGAGATAAAACTTCCGACGTCGTCGTATATAAAATATCTTACTAATAAAGCTTTTTAGCCACGAATCATCACGAATTGACTCGAAGAAAATCAGGACGCAGATTTTCGCGGATATACGCAGATAAGTTTGTATTTTTTAAATCCTAAAAATCTGCGTTTATCTGCGTCCAAATGTATTTCTTTTCCCTTCGTGTCTATTTGTGTTCATTCGTGGCTGACTAACCTTTTTAAGTTAAACGGAGACCGATATGCAGAACGTGCAAAATAAAAAACCGGTGACGACGTTTATTTCCCTCGGCGACATAAGGGCGGCCGGGATTCGGGCGATCAGCGCCGTCCTCAGAGACAAGGGCTGGGATTCAAACATAGTCACGTACAAGTTGGGCTATTCAAAGGATGATATCCCTACCGCTTCAGAAGAAGATTTACTGGTCCGGCTTTTGAAAGACCTGAATACGGATATCGCCGCCGTAAGCGTAAAGACCCCGTTTTTAAAGACGGCGGAGAAGATAACGAGACGGATAAAAGACGAGCTCGGCATTACGGTGGTATGGGGTGGAAGCCACCCGACCATAATGCCGGAAGAGAGTTTAAGCTGCGCGGATGTCGTCTGCGTGGGCGAGGGAGAGTATCCGTTTCTAGAGCTTCTTGAGCGAACAGCGAACGGCGAAAGCATATATGACATAAAGAATCTCTGGCACAGAAGAAACGGAGAGCTCGTCAGAAACAGCATACGTCCCCTCCTCCAGACTAAAGACCTGGACGCCCTTCCCTTCCCGGACTGCGGAGGGGAGAACAAGTATGTCATCAACAATGAAAGGCTGACGCGGGGCGATTGTCTCAATACCGTATTCGAATATTACCCGATGGCTTCCAGGGGCTGTCCGTACAGTTGCAGCTTCTGCATCAACGGCGTGCTGAGAGACATTTACCGGGGCAGCGGACCCTTCGTAAGATTGAGAAGCCCGGAGAAAGTCGTGGACGAGATCGCGGGCATTCTCGAAATATTCCCTTCCGTCAGGAGGATCAGGTTCCAGGATGAAGTATTCCCATGGAGGATGGACTGGATACAAAAGTTCGGCGAAGAGTATAAAACGAGGATCGGCCTTCCCTTTCTCTGCACCTCTCACCCGAGCGCCATAAGGGAAGGCGTGATAAAAATACTTAAAAAGGCCGGACTGATCGTCGTCGGCTTCGGCATGCAAAGCCCCTCGGAAAGGGTCCGGAAAGAGGTCTTTCACAGGGCCGAGACGAACGATACGATCCTGAAGTCAATCGAGATACTGCACAGGAACAGGCTTGAAGGCTTTTACGACATCATACTGGACAACCCTTTTGAAACCGAGCCCGACAAGAAGGAGGGACTCGATTTCCTGCTGAAGATACCGAAGCCGTATAATATCAGCGCCTTTGGGCTGAAGTTTTTCCCCACGTACAAGATAACCCTCGAAGGTCTGGATAAGGGCTTAACCAGTGAAACGGAAGTGAAGTCCCTCGGCTCACAGGGTTATTTTGAAATGAGCTACAACTGGTATACCCCCCGGAGAAGGGAAGACGTATTCTGGAATTGCCTCTATCTCCTTGCTGCAAGGAGCGCGGTGCCTGCTTTCCTGGTCAGGGCGATAAGCAAGGCGCAGCCCCTTAAGAAACATCCTCAGCTTCTCGTATGGACTGTTAAATTGAGCTGGCTTCCAGAGCTTCTTATAATCGGGGCCCGCAGGCTTGCAAGAGGACAGTTGAACCCGGTTAACCTCTTAAAAGTCGGTGTGTCGCGGATATTGAAAAGGACGATTTAACTTAAAAAAAACAGTAGCCACGAATTAACACGAATTAACTCGAATAAAATCAGGACGCAGATTTTCGCGGATATACGCAGATAAGCTTGTTTTTTTAAATCCTAAAAATCTGCGTTTATCTGCGTCCAAATTTATTTTCTTTTTCCTTCGTGTCTATTCGTGAAAATTCGTGGCTAAAAGTTCTTCTTTGGATTTAAAAAAATGAGGAGCGCGGCTTTAATTTTGAAATCAATAGGTCTGCTGTCCGCAATCTCGATACTGACTCCCGGCGCTTCCACAGCCGCGCCGTACGGCGCTCAGTGGTATGACGTATCCGAGTACCTGTTAGGCAAAGTTTACGTGAAAGTCATTTTCCTTGAGAGCAATGAGAAAAGCCCGAATACGGAAAATTGGACCGAGGAAGAAAAAAGCAATTGCAGGGAAGCATTGGAAAAGGCCTTATTCGAGATCAGAAAACGTTTCATCAAGGAATTCGAGCTCAAAGAAGGCTCCGGCAAGCTGCCTCCCGGCGTCAACCTCGAGTTCATCACCGATTATGAAACGGTAGAGGTCTCTGTGGAGCCTGTTACGCTCAACGGCTCCGGCATCGTATTCTCAACGGGCGACCTTAAGCTGTGGGTGAATGAAGTCATGACAAAGAAAGGATTCAACAAAAAGGCTCCGCCGTCAGGCCCTCAGCCTATTCTTCCATATCCTCCGTATCAATATAACGTGGCCGAGTACGCCGACTATCTGAGAAATAAATACGATACCGATTGGGCTACAGTCATTTTCTTCTACGACAATTCCAATGACGAAGACGGCCTCTTTGCAAACAAGAGATCCGCAGGGCCTCCTATGGGCGTCGGAGGTCCGGGGCTGCATTTTTCAAACAACAGGGGAAGACCTTTTATCGGGAAGCGACAATCTCCCGAAGACCCCCTTTCAGTGGCCGGGATGATCCATGAATTTTTTCACGTATGGTACGCGGTTGATGAGCATACCAGCAACAAGCACTTCAAAGACGATGCCGCCATGGGATATTTGAGAGGCGAAAACCTTAATTACGGCAAGGACCGAGGATATAGATCCGTTATGTACTCTGCGCAGGATTGGCCGGAGCTGTCCCCTTATACAAAGAAGCAGATAGGCTGGACGGACAGCGACGGAGACCATGTACCCGACATACTTGACGTGCCGCCCGTTATAACGTTATCCCCTGATACGAAAAAAGGCGCAGCGACATATAAAGGAAGGGCCTTTTCCCCGCCCCTTCCGAACAGGAATCCTTACTCTGAAGGCGGCACCCTGAAACCTCCGCACGACCTCTCTGTCGTTCTGCATTTGTCTCCAACACCTGAAAGAAGACTCGGCATTGGGGATTTATTTAAAAAGGTCCCTGCCTTCCAGCCGCCGTTTCCCTGGACAAGAAACGACATTACGATCAATAAAATTATATCCGTGGAATACCGGGTGATGAAGGACGGGAAAGCCGTCGCCGGCTGGGTGAAGGCGGAGCCTGAGGACGGAGCATTTGATGACGCCGTTGAAGATTTCAGGTTCTCATTTCAAACGCCCTCGCAAGGGGAATATGCAGTCGAAATAAGGGCCTTAAATACGGTAAACTTTTATTCAGATATCGTAAGGATACAATAATAATTAAAATATAAGGAGGAAATGATGCCTAAAGAATTGACCATGAACTGGCTGCAGGGAGACCTGTCTTTAACCTCATTGCTGATCAGTTTGTTGTTGGGGGTGGTGCTCTCGCTGATATTGAGCTGGCACTTTAAACGGTTCGGCTCCACCCTTTCCAACCGGGAAGAATTTACCAATGTATTTCCCTTTATTATATTGACCACCGTGCTGATAATCTCGGTTGTGAAGTCTTCCCTGGCCCTTTCTCTGGGATTGGTAGGCGCCCTTTCGATCGTCCGATTCCGCACGCCGATCAAAGAGCCGGAGGAGCTCGCATATCTTTTTGTCGCCATTGCGATAGGCCTCGGGCTTGGGGCGGACCGTTTGGCGGCTACTTTTATTGCAAGCCTCGGCATCCTTACGGTTACGGCGCTTTTCAAATGGAGCAAGAGGAGCGTTGAAAACAAAAACCTCTACCTGTCGGTTGACTGGCACGACAGCGAGGGAGAACAGCCGGAGCGCTATCTTGAAAGTGTAAACGAAATCCTTCTGAGACACCTGAAGAAAAGCGACCTCAGAAGGTTTGACGCGCGGAAAGAGTCTGTAGAGGCTACCTATCTCGTGCACGTAAGCGGCACTGATAACCTGAGCAAGCTCGTCGCTGAATTACGCCGAACCTTCCCGTCAATCGGGGTTACATTCATAGACCAGAACAACATGCCGAGTGTTTAATTTAAATGGAAGTCAGAAGTCCGCAACAAGTCGAGAGAGAGAGGATTTTACGAAAAAGGCAGTTACTTGCGCTTCTGCTTGTAGCGCTTTTAACTGCGGTCATTGCGTTAGTAATCGGCGTTACCTATAAAAAATACTTGATGAAAGAGATCGTGCTGTGGGCGATCAACAACGGCCATTCCGTAATGCGGCAGGATGCGCGTCTCTCCCGGGCGCTTATCACGGCGCCGCTTAATTATATTCAAGCCGTCAGGGCCAAAGAAGACCTCCCAAGTCTTGTCATAGACATCAAATTCAAGTATTTCAAGGAGCTTCAGAAAAAGCGCGACGAGGCTGTGACAAAAGGTTTTTTAATAAAGGACTCGGACGATTTTGTCCCTGCCGCTGTAAGGATGAACGGCAAAACCATTAAAGTCAATTTAAGACTTAAAGGAGACCTGACGGACCATCTACAGGGGAACAAGTGGTCGTATCGCATCAAGGTGCAGGGCGAAGACCGTATCTTCGGCCTCAAGACGTTTTCGATCCAGCATCCCGGCACCCGCTCCTTCCAGGCGCAGCCGTTGTTTTTTGAGATCCTCCGCGAACACGGCGTGCTGACCCCCCGCTATTTTTTTGTTGATGTAACGGTCAACGGCAAGGATGTCGGCATTATGGCGGTTGAAGAGCATTTCTCAAAAGAGCTTCTTGAGTCTCAGAAAAGACGCGAAAGCGTCATCCTGAAATTCGACGAGTCCATGTTCTGGGATGAATGGATTGCGTTAGGCGCGAGGGGCCCCGTCTTCGACAACTATAAAAATGCGACTATCGATGCCTTCGGCTCTGCAAAGATTTTAAAGTCGGTAACCCTTTCCGTGAATTACGCAACCGCTGTCGGCCTGCTGAGGGGCTTTGTCAACGGAGAGCTTCCGGCGTCGGATGTATTTGATACAGAGCTGATGGGACGCTTCCTGGCAATCTCCGAATTATGGGGCGCCGAACACGGCGCAAACTGGAACAACATGCGATTTTATTTCAATCCCATTACGGCGAAGCTGGAGCCTGTCGCCTTTGACAGTTTTCGCAAGCTGCTAAGAGAGGAGTCCTTCAACGTCATCTCATCGGAAGAGCCCGTAGTTAGGGCGCTCCTTTCCGACCGTGAAATATTCGAGTCCTATGCGAGGACCGCACAAGAGATGATCAAGGAGATCGAAAACGGCGGCCTTATCAGAAAGCGGAAAGAAGCGGAGCATCGGTATCTGGCGGCGCTCCGAAAAGAATTCCCGATGCTGGAGGAATTTCCGTACGAGATTGTGACGGCTCACGCTGAAAAACTGTCCGGCATGTTAATCAACGGCATACCGGCTTCCTTTGTCGCAAATAAAAAGCAAGAGAGGGCTTACCCTAAATATAGATACCCCATGCTTCTTCACGTATACACGGTGTATGGTGAAAAAGGGACTTATCTGGAGCTTGACAATGCCGTCCCGGAAGAAGTGGAGATCAAATCCATCAGATGGATATCCGGCAACGGCAAAAGCACACCGTTTAAACCGGCATCCGAGATTACATTCCCGATGCATTTACAGCCTACGCCGGGCGGCGCGCTCCCGAATTCACGGCAAATATATTACGAGCCGATCTCTGAAGGCGGCGATTATTCCATTCGTGTGATTGCAGGCGTAAAAGGCTCGGAAAAAGTTTATGAGACTGACGCGCTGCCGTATTACCCGCCCCTCAAACACAGAGTTATCCCGGCTTCCTCGTTGCAGGAGCAATTGTCGCAGCATCCTTTTCTGAAGGCCGACACGGAGAAAAAAGTTTTACATGTTGCCCCCGGAAAATGGAAGATAAGCGATCCATTGATCGTCCCGCCCGGTTTTTCTCTTGAGATAATGCCTTCGACTATGCTCAGGTTTGCGCCGGACGCGGGACTGATATCATATGGCGGTCTCG
Source organism: Nitrospirota bacterium (assembly GCA_016217725.1). Classification (GTDB taxonomy): domain Bacteria; phylum Nitrospirota; class Thermodesulfovibrionia; order UBA6902; family UBA6902; genus SURF-23. The sequence goes on from JACRHB010000014.1 coordinate 11,417, forward strand.
ATTTTCACGGCACGGAAAAAGGGCCGATCGTTTTTGAAGGTATTTCATCCTCATGGCAGGGGCTTTTAATCCTCAATGCCCCCTCTCCTTCAAAATGGTCTCACGTAACCGTAAACAACACTTCCGGGATGAAGCGTCCGGGGTGGGAGCTCACAAGCGGCGCGACGTTTTATCAAAGCGATATAGAAATGGAGCGCTGCACTTTTACAAACAACGTGACGGAAGACGCCCTGAACATTGTGAGATCGAAGTTCAAATTAACTGACCTCAAATTCGTCAACACGGCGTCGGATGCATTTGATTCCGACTTCTCGGAAGGAGCTGTAGAGGGCGGCCTGTTTCAGGACATCGGCAAGGCAGGCGGAGGCGATGGGATAGACGTGTCAGGCAGTTATATAACGGTCAACGGCTCTCATTTTAGGAACATAAACGATAAGGCCCTTTCCGTTGGGGAAGCAAGTAAAATGAAGGCGGCGCATGTAATTGTTGAAAGCGCCGGAACGGGCGCTGCAAGCAAAGACGGCTCGCTGCTTGAGATCTCCGATTCTTCCGTAAATCAAGTTGTTACCGCTGGACTGATGGCATATATCAAGAAACCGGAATACGGAGCGGCGAGCATTGACGCCGGAGGCTTGAAGTTCGGAGATAACGTTATACATGCCCGTGCACAGAAGGGAAGCTCGATCACCATTGACGGCGCTCCTGTGGAAACCGAAGACGTGGATGTAGACCAACTTTACAAGACCGTTATGAAGAAAGGCTTTCGCAGATGAGCCACACGGTTCCCGAAACAGCGCGGACCGAGATAAAATTCACAGCCGGGGCTGCGCATTATCACATGCTGTTGAACTGGCTCCGCGTGCACCCGGCCGGCTTTACCTCGCCCTTTCCCGACCGCCGGGTGAATAATATCTATTTTGACACTCACGACTGGACCGCGTTTGCTGAAAATCTTTCCGGGGTAAGCTCAAGGACCAAAGTCCGGTACAGATGGTACGGAGACTCTATTTATCCTGACACCGGCACGCTTGAAGTTAAAAAGAAGCGCAACTGCCACGGCTGGAAGCTGCAGTTTAAGATCGGCGATCCTCCGTATAAACCCGGCGCAAACTGGCAGGACATAATACAAGCGCTTCTTGAGCAATTGCCTTCCGAGGGAAGGAGCTGGCTGAAAACCAATCCCGTCCCGGTAATTATTAATCGCTATTTGAGGAAATATCTGATCTCCGGCGACCGCAAGATCAGGGTGACCATTGATTCGGGACTGGGCGTCTGGGAGCAGCGCCTGAAGGCTTATCCGAATTTCATTCACCGCGCGAATATGCCGGACATATCTGTCGTTGAATTCAAATTTAACCGTGGGGATTACGAAGCCGCATCACATATCATACAGGGCATCCCGATACGTCAGGGCCGCCATTCAAAATACGTTTCCGGCGTGAGGGCGATAGCCGGCCTCTATTGAGGCTGATTTTAAAGAAGGAGAGATATATGAAGGCAGAAAGCAAGAATTCTTTTTTATTGGCAGTCGCGGGGTATTTCTTTTTGGCGGGTATAGCCATTCTTTTGATCCGTGCATTTTTCTGGGGCCATATCGCAGCGTTTGCCGGTATACGCTCAATCCCGGTTGACAAGATCCCGTTGTTCAAACTGAACCTTTTAAGATTTATCTATCTCTATGCCTTTTTGCATTTCTTGTTGGGCGCTTTGTCCTTCTGGGTATTTAAGACGCGGGATAAAATAAAGGCCTGGTTATCAATGTACGAAGAGGAAAGTCACCCTTCTTCATTTCTTTTATTCTTCTGGTCCTCCATAAGCGGCCTGTACTTATTCGGCCTGTTTTTAATACCGATGAACATTTTTAAAGACAGGATCTTTGTTTTTAGGGAAGACAACGTCTTTGAGACGATGACGGTTATCCTCTTCATTATATCGGCAGTCCTGCTGTTGAGGTCGTCTCTCATCGTCAAACAGATAAACAGGCTCCGTCACGAAGGCGCGTACAGGAAGGTCTTCTTTATATATATCGGCATTGCAGTCGTCCTGCTGGCCCTTGCCGGGGAGGAGATAAGCTGGGGGCAGAGGCTCTTTCACGTACAGACCCCGGAATTTTATGCCGAGCTGAACCGCCAGAAAGAAACCAATATACATAATCTGGTCGAAATGGGCTTTACCCCCATGTACGCACTCGCATCGGTAATATTCATTGTGAGCGTATTGTCGGTATGGCTATTCTACTGGAAAGACAGGTCGGTGTTCAGCCGCTTTGTGCTCCCGCACCCTGAGCTGTACATCCTGGCAACGATGATGGCTATAGCCGGCTGCGGAATGAGATACGGAGAGCTGTTTGAAGAGCTCCTATCTATTTTTGCTTTGTTTTACAGTATAAGAATAATAAAATTCTGCCGGTTTCAAAAGAACAACCTGATGGCTGCCCCAGGCCCTTCACGTTGATCGTGTCCGTTGTCCGTGTCCGTTTTTATCACGGTCACGTTAACCGGGCACGGTTCACGATAAAGAGCAGTATTATTTTTTGCAGCGTCGGCGCATCCACAGGGCTGTGAGGAACGCTCCGAGCAAGAGGCAGACGCCTCCGAATGCGGCGGCAAGCAGCGCAAGATGCTCAGGTTTGTAAAACTTTTTATAGAATTGAACCAGTACCTTCTGCGCCCATCGGGGGGGACGGTTCTCAACTTCATCCCAGAACCGCCAATTCAATGCCCCGGAGCTTAACGCACCTACGGCGATGGTGCGGATCAGATATTTGTCTCCTTCAACCCGGACGTACTGGATGTTGTCAAGCTGTTTGTGGATGGCCCATTCATCGGGGTTCGGGAACATCCGGAAAAATTCCTTCGGCGGGGCGCTCAAACAACTGCTGAGGATGTAATGAATGCCGTCCTGCTCCATATGAGCATATTTGAAATACCAGGGAGAGCCTGCAAACACGGCGCGTGTTTTTCCGCCGGAAAGGAGCGTGTGGATGTTTTTCCACCAGAAGGTTTCAGGCTCTGACCACGGCTGCGGATTATGCATGAAGATAAAAATATGGTTGTAATCGCCTTGCCTGCCGATCTCGTCCTTGATAAACCCGAATTGCTCGTCATCAAAGGGCTGGCTGAGTCCGTCCCAGGTGGCCTGGTCGTCTTTGCCCTGCTGTTTAATGCCTGCGGTATCGAGCAGGATGAACCTGCTCCCTTTGAGCGTAAACGCATAGGGCGGTCGAGGATAGCGGCTGAGATAAACGTCTCTCGTTACGTTGTTGTGCACGTCATGATTTCCGGGTATGCGGTAAACGGGAATGTCGAGCCGGTTTACCCCGGCATCGAATTTTTCCCAATCCGCAGTGATGATCGCCGGGTCGGTCTTTTGTCCCCACTGTCCCTGGATGGCGTCGCCCGTAATGATAAGCAAATCGGCTTTCAACTCTGCAATGCGCTCAAGGATCTCCTCAAAATGCAGTGGGGGCTCGCCGGTGGCCCTGCCCCTGGGATGTCCCCAGACAACAAAGGAAAAGCTGTCCTGAGAAGGGGTAGCCGGAGCGGTTTCAGCTACGTTAGCGGCGAAGGCTCCAAGCCCTTGAAGAATTACAAGAGAGAAAATGATCGATGCTATGAATAATGTTTTATTTCGCATGCCGGTCACTTCGAACGAATAAAATATAATGACCGTCATCAAACGTTTTGTCAATAAGAGGTAATTACACGATCAATGCTTAAAGGCGCTTTCTTTTTAAGCTTAAGTCAGGTGGTCTCAGCGTTGACGAGCCTCCTGATGCAGCTTTATTTAGGACGCACGTTAGGGCCGGAGCTGTACGGGGTCTACGGCGTCATCAATGCTTTTATAGTGATAAATGAAATGATGCTGATGAGGGGCATATACGATACGCTTTCGAGGTTTACGGCTGAAAAGGAAGAAGCCGCAAGTGCGATCTTAAGCGTTATGCTGAAAGCGACTGCAGTCCTGGGGTTGACCCTCTGCGGCCTCTATTTATTATTCGCGCCCCGGCTCGCTTCCCTTCTGAACGATCCGGAGCTTTCGGGCTACATAAAGCTGTCTTCTTTTTCCATACTGGTTTCCCTCCTTTCGACCGTTTATCTCGGCGCCTTTAACGGACTTAGAAGATTTGCCGGGCAGGCGTTGATATTCATGGTTTTCTCCGCGACAAGGCTTGTTGCCGTTATTGCGCTTGTATACTACGGGTTTGCCGTAAAAGGAGTAGTCATCGGTTTGCTGATATCCGAAATTGTAAGACTCATAATGGCAAGGGGGCTGTACAGACATACCGGCACGAATGTCGGGTTTCGAAGCCGGGAATTGACCGGCTTTGCCCTGCAGCTTATCATAATATCGTTCTTTTCAGCTCTCGTTATGTACGTGGACCTCCTCGCAGTAAAGGCGTTCATCCGGAAAAACCTCGAAACGGGTTTATACACTTCCGCAGTGACGATCTCGAGGATCTCGGCTATACTTATAATGCCGGTTACGCTGGCGATGGTCCCTATACTCTCAAAGGCCATCTCCGAAGGCGACGCCGTCCTCACCGAAAACCGGATAAGACAGGCCTTGAGACTGCTCCTGATGCTCATCCTTCCGGTATCGCTTATTGCCATCGCCACAAGCGGGGAGTGCATATCGTTCCTTTACGGCGACAGATACGCGCAGGCCTCGACCCCGTTAAAGATTTTGTTGGCGGGAGGGATTTTCCTCTCAGGTAAAGCCCTCATGTACAGCGTGATCGTAGCAGCAGGGCATCCCCTGCTGCTGATATCCATAGGCCTGTTCTCCCTGATTACCGAGGTCGTGCTCCTCATGTTGCTCCTCGGCAAATGGGGTCTTTCCGGAGCTGCTGCGGCAAGCACCATAACTCATTTGTTAGGCTTCATCGTATGTTATGTCTATGTGTCGAGAAGATTCATGACCCGGGCAGCGCCATATTCTCTTGTCCGCATCATAGCCGCGTCGCTTCTGGTGTATTTCGCTGCTCTGGCATATTCACCAAAAGGTTTTGCATTGCTCATTTTCTACACTATTCTTATAGCCCTTTTCTTTTCCCTCTTGATTATTATGAAAGAAATCGATATTGAAACAGTCAGGATAACATCCAAAGAAATATGGGGACAATTCAGAGATCGCCTTCCAGGCCGGAGCAATCTCACTTGAATGTCCTTTTGATTAGTCCCTTAGAAGATGGATTCCGTATAGAATGAAAAGAAAAATTAACCACAGAGGCACAGAGACCCGGAGAAAATATTTTAGTAACCCTTATAATCAAGTAGTGTTTTTAAAAGATACTTTTTTAGTTTTATCTCTGTGCCTCCGTGCCTCTGTGGTTAAGAAATATTTTGGCTCCGGCTTTGCTGGGTTAGGAGCTCTCTAATGAAAAAACATTACCTCATAATCTCCTGTTTATTTTTAATCCTTGCCGGCGCCTATCTGTTCAGGATGCTTAAGGTAGCCGGGGTGCCGGGCTTTCCCCTGGATGACAGCTGGATACACCTCCAGTTTGCAAAAAACCTGATAACAGGAAACGGTTTCTCATACAATGCCGGTATCCCTGTCAACGGCTCTACCAGTCCCCTCTGGACGCTTCTCCTGGCCGGCGTCTGGAGCATTATACCTAACTATTTTACAGCCGCTATCGTTTTGGGCATGTTGTTTTCCGGCCTGGTCTGTATTTATTCCTATAAGATTGCCCGGACCATAACCAAGGAAAACAATTATCCTCTGATTGCAGGGATGCTGGTTGCCGTGACCCCGCCCCTTGTATGGGCGGCGCTTTCCGGGATGGAACCGCCGTTGTATGCCTTTCTCGCTCTCGTGGGCATCTATTTCCATATAACCTTCAGGGGAAAAAGCGGCTGGAGCCAATACGCGGTACCCTCTGTGTTTGCGCTGGCCGCCATTGCCAGGCCGGAGTGCCTGATACTGTTCCCGCTAACGGTAATAGACAATTTCATTACCCTGAGACTCTTTAATGACGGAGATAAGCGCGCACTCATTAAAAATAGTCTGCTTCAGGCTGCTGTATTCCTGATAATCCTGACACCCTACGCGGTATTCAATTACACCCTGTCGGGAAGCCCTGTGCCGACGTCGTTTTCAGCCAAGGTAGGCAACAGGGGAATAATCGATTTAATTGCGCACGGAAACCTCAAGAACCTCATGATTATTGCTTATTATGTCTTTCAGAATTATCAAGACCTGATTAGATCATGTGTGGACAGTAATTTTATCCTGTCCCTCTTTCTTATCCTCGGGTTCATAGCGCTCCTGTTCGCGCCTTTCAGGGAGGATGCGTCACAAAAGCCAAAATCACTGGAATACGCATATAATGTCAAGAACATCAATGAAATGCATGTCCATATAGGAAAGTGGATCAATGAGCACACCGATGAGAATGCCGTGATTGCAGTAAATGATATAGGCGCCATAGCCTTCTTCGGCAATAGGCGTATTATAGACACTGTCGGCCTTATTACCCCGGAGATAATCCCCTACCTGCGTAAAAAGCCTGACCGGCAGAAGGGGCTGCTGGAATATCTCGAGCTTAAGCGCCCTGACTATCTCGTCATATTCCCGAACTGGTATCCCATGATTGCGGCAAGGAGCGATTTGTTTGAGAATGTATATTCGGTCAGGATCAAAGACAATATCACGACCGGCGGACGTGAAATGATCGTGTATAGGACCGTCTGGCCGCCGGATTTAAAAGAATACCTTCTCGGGACGAGGCTGCCCGGCATAATGCGGAGCTGCCGGAAGAAAAAATTGAAGAATAAATAACCGCCGTTATTAAACAGCTCGGGTCATAGAAAATGTCATGAAGCACAGAATGCAAATAATTATTAAAGGGATCGTGCAAGGCGTGGGCTTCCGGCCGTTCATTTATAATCTTGCCAGAAGTTTCAACCTTTCCGGTTACGTGCTTAACAATACTATGGGCGTATCTATTGAGGTCGAAGGCGAGGGCTCAGACATAAGTGAATTCCTTGAGAGCGTGAAGACCCAGCCGCCTCCGCAGGCTGAGATATTTGAAATACGGAGCGAGCACGTCGATCCGATAGGAGACGAGGCGTTCGAGATCAGGGAAAGCGAGGACGTCGAGGAGAAGTTCGTCCCGATATCGCCGGAGCTCGCAACCTGCAAAGAGTGCGTCTCCGAATTGTTTGATCCTCAGGACAGGCGGCACCGGTACCCTTTCATAAACTGCACCAACTGCGGCCCGAGGTTCACCATCGTAAAGGACATCCCCTATGACAGGAAGTTCACGACCATGTCGGTCTTCCCCATGTGCGAAAAATGCAATGCCGAATATCATGATCCCGTTAACAGAAGATTTCATGCGCAGCCGAACGCCTGTCCCGTTTGCGGGCCGAGGCTTTTTTTGCTTGACAGCGAGAGGAAAGAGATCCCCGTCAGAGATGTGATATCCGAGGCGTGCAGGCTTTTAAAGGAAGGCAAGATAATCGCCGTTAAAGGTCTCGGAGGCTATCATCTCGCCTGCGACGCGCAGAATAGGGACGCGGTATCGAAACTGAGGGCCAGGAAGTTCAGGGAATACAAGCCCTTTGCAATTATGGTAAGGGATATCAAGACCGCAAAAGAAATATGCTTTGTGAATGAAAAAGAGGAGCAGCTTCTAAGCGGTGTAAAACGTCCTATAGTTCTTCTGAAGAAAAGCCCTGACGCAATGGTTTCAGAAGACGTTGCGCCGAACCAGAAATACTTCGGCGTTATGCTCCCCTATACGCCGCTCCACCATCTGCTGCTTGCGGAGTCCGGGCTTATACTCGTCATGACGAGCGCAAATATTAGCTCGGAGCCGATCGTTTTTGAAGATAAAGACGCCTTTAACCGGCTGAGCGGTATTACCGATTATTATGTCATCCATAACAGGGAGATCCATATCAGGACGGACGATTCCGTGAGCAAAGTTGAGCGCGGGAAGGACGTTGTGCTGAGACGGTCCAGGGGGTATGCCCCGCATCCCTTGTTGCTGAAGCATTCTTTTACCGAGCAGATACTTGCATGCGGCGCGGAATTAAAGAACACATTCTGCCTCACAAGGGGCAATTACGCCTTCCTGAGTCATCATATCGGAGACCTCGAAAATCTTGAAACGCTCTCGTCATTTGAAAGCGGCATAGAGCATTTCAAGAGGATCTTCAACATAGAGCCTGCCGTTATCGCATATGACCTGCATCCTGAATATCTTTCCACGAAGTATGCGCGCTCTTTAAAAGATATCAGAAAGGTCGGCATACAGCATCACCACGCGCACATCATAAGCTGCATGGGTGATAATGATCTGGAGGGCGAAATAATAGGCGTGTCTTTTGACGGTACGGGTTACGGGCTTGACGGCAGGATATGGGGCGGTGAATTCCTGATTTGCAGCTTCGGCGCTTTTCAGGGGGCGGCGCATTTTGAATATTTCCAGCTCAACGGCGGGGAAAAGGCGATAAAAGAGCCGTGGAGGATAGCGGCTTCCTTACTGTATAAAATTTACGGCGACGACATGATGAACTTAGACATTGATCTCGTAAAGACTCTCGCAAGTGATAAGTGGCATATCCTTAAGCAGATGATAGAAAGGGGCGTCAATTCACCTTTGACGTCCAGCGCCGGTCGAATATTTGACGCGGTGTCCGCCCTTTTAGGGATTAGAAAGGCAATTTACTACGAAGGCCAGGCCGCCATCGAGCTTGAAATGAGGGCCGACTCTTCAGATACGGACAGGTACGAGGTTGACTATAAAGAGCATGACGGCAAAACAGAGATCGTCCTTGTTCCGTTGATTAAAGGCATTGTCTCGGACCTCGCAAAAGGGACCGGCGTTAATACCATATCCGCAAGGTTTCACAACACGGTTGCCGCCATAGTTCTGGACGTGTGTTTGAAGCTCAAAAAGCAGACGGGGATCAACAGAATAGCGCTGAGCGGCGGGGTGTTCCAGAATTCGCTTCTTATGGAAAAGACGTATAACCTTCTTGATGAAAACGGCTTTAAGGTTTATACGCACCGCAGGGTGCCGACGAATGACGGGGGCTTGTCGCTGGGGCAGGCGATCATTGCGAATGAGCTGATAAGAGCGGGGAAGGTCTGAGATGCTTAGCTGCAGCATAGGCATAATGGCTTATAATGAAGAAGCCAACATCGGCAATCTGCTTGAAGCCCTGCTTACTCAAAAGACTCATATCTGCTCGATAAAGGAGATATACGTTGTTGCGAGCGGATGTGAAGACAGGACTGAGGACATCGTCAGGGATTACTCAAAGAAAGACGCCAGGATCAAGCTGCTGGTCCAGGAAAAAAGGGAAGGAAAGGCGTCCGCCATAAATCTTTTTCTCTCCGTTTCTCAGGCTGAAATAATGATTCTCGAGAGCGCAGACACCATACCGGCGCCCGAGACAATTGAAAAAATGGCGGCTCCGTTTTCAGACCCGGCTGTAGTCATGACAGGAGGTCGCCCCGTGCCGGTTGACAGGCCCGATAATTTCCTGGGTTTTACAGTTAATCTCCTCTGGCGGCTTCACCATATGATCTCACTTGAGCGTCCCAAGATGGGCGAGCTGATCGCGTTCAGAAGCTTTGTTAAAGAGATCCCCGTTGACACGGCTACGGATGAGGCGAGCATTGAGGCAATTGTTACAGCCGCAGGATATAGGATAAAATATGCGGAGGATGCCGTGGTCTACAATAAAGGCCCTGAAAACATAAGAGAGTTCATAAAACAGAGACGCAGGATCGCCGCCGGACATTTGTATGTAAGCAAGACTCAGCATCATTCCGTCTCTACAACTTCTGTAACGCATATATTGAAACCGCTTTTAAAAGAGTTAAGGTGGTCGGCAAAGGAAATCTCCTGGACCCTGGGTGCGATTGTCCTTGAGGCGTGGGGCAGGTTTTTAGGCTATTATGATTTTCATGTCAGAAAGAGAAATCCCTTCATATGGGATATATCAGCTTCTACAAAGAAGTTAAAGGATATTTAAATATTGTTTGTTTATAAATTACAGATTTTCAATTTCGTCATGCCCGAAGTCTTTAATCGGGCATCCAGAACTTATTGAAAAGACTGGATTCCCGCTCAACAAACTGCGGGAATGACGATTCGAGGTTCTATAAATTGAAAGAAGTAAGACTGAAATTTCTCCGCTTTCACTGTCTGGACCGGCATCACTGCGCGGTCCAGTATCACCATCTGGTAGATGGAATTATAAAAAGGTTTGAAGACGCCAATCCTCACATAAAAATAGAATCGACCATCATGAGGAACTGGTATCAGCTTATGCATATACTGAACAAGAAGCTTCATACCGATGAAACGCCCGATATATTCCACACCTGCGGCGGCGGCATACTTGAGGACCTCTCCAATGCAGGATTGGTATATGATCTTACGCATGAGCTGGTCAACGGTTGGCGGCAGGACTTCGTGCCGGCCTCGCTTCAGCCTCTGAGATTTCACGGGAAAGATTTCGCAATTCCCCTTGAGCAGGGCTGCATATTCGTCTGGTATAACAAAAGTATATTTAAGGATTTCGGCTTTTCCATCCCGAAGACCTTTAATGACCTTCTTTACATTTGCAGGGAGCTTGCAAGGAAAGGCATCGTGCCTTTCACAGTCGGCAACGGCGAGAGGTGGCCCGGCGCATTTTTCTTCTCACACCTGTTTCACAGGATCGGCGGGGAAGAGGTGTTTGTCTGCGATTTTACAAAAGCCCCAAATTACGACCATATTCGAGACAGCTTTATTGCGGCGGCTTCAAAGCTGCTTGAGCTTGTGGACGCAGGCGCATTTCACAAAGACTGCAACACGACGGATTATTACGGGCAGCGCATGATGCTTATTGAGGGCCGGGCCGCCATGCAGATAAACGGTAACCGACTTTTGAATTATTTATTGGTTGAAGGGCCTGCGATAATTGATAGGCTTGACATATTTTCATTCCCGCTCGTGGACGGCAGCAGAGGGAAGACCACAACCCTGTTCGGCGGCTCTCTTGCAACTTATGCAATATCGGCAAGATCGAAGCATAAACGGGAAGCGGTTAAATTTTTAAGATCTTTGACGGATCGACAGGCTGCAAGGGACGTCATCTTTAACATGGGCGACATACCGGCCTTAAACCACGTCCCGTTCAGCGAATATCCGTCTGCAGTTCATGCAAGGATGGCGGAGGAATTGAGCAAGGCGGAAAACCTTCAGGTGCATTATTTCAAATACCTTCCGCCTCACGCAGCCGGGGTCTATCTGAACGTCGTAGCCAGGCTTTTTGAAAAAGAGATTACGCCTGAAGAGGCATTTGAGACAGTGGAAAAGGCGCTTGCCGCAAAGACAGGAAATAACATGAACAAATTAGGAGGCATTGAAATATGAAAAAAGACAAAATAACCCTTGCACACGGAGGCGGCGGACAGATCGCGAACGAGCTGATAGAGGAGCTTTTCCTCCCCATACTCGGCAACCCGATATTGAACAAGCTGAATGACCAGGGGGTCTTTGAAATAAACTCCACGAGGTTCGCTTTCACTACTGATTCATACGTTATCAACCCGATCTTTTTCCCCGGCGGCGATATCGGGGAGCTTGCCGTTTACGGGACCGTGAATGACCTTTCAATGGGCGGCGCAAGACCTCTTTACCTCAGTGTCGGCTTGATAATAGAGGAAGGCTTTCCAATGGATGATCTGACAAGGATAATGAATTCCATAAAAAAGGCTGCAAAGGAATCGGACGTCCAGATTATCGCAGGAGATACGAAAGTAGTAAACAAGGGCGGCGTTGACGGCATATTCATAAATACAGCCGGAGTGGGCGTCATTGAATATAACCATAATATCTCCGCAGACAACCTGCAGGCAGGCGATAAAATAATCCTCAGCGGTTACCTTGCCGATCACGGCATTGCCATAATGGCGAAGAGGGAAGGGCTTATCTTTAATAACACGATATTGAGCGACAGCGCCCCTTTAAATAATATCGTTTCAGAGATGCTCAAGACCGGCGCGGAGATACACGCCATGAGAGACCCCACCCGGGGCGGGTTGTCCTCTACGCTGAATGAATTCGCAAAGAAGTCCGATGTCGGCATCGTTATTGAAGAAGCGAAGATACCCATCCGGGAAGAAGTGAACGAGGCGTGCGAGATCCTCGGCATTAATCCGCTCTATGTCGCCAATGAAGGAAAGCTGGTGGCTGTGGTCAAAAGGGACGGCGCGGACGTTATTCTCGAGGCCATAAGAAAAAGCAGGTTCGGCGAAATGGCTAACATCATCGGCGAAGTCACGGATTCGCACAAGGGTAAGGTTTTTATGAAGACCGTTACAGGCGCCACAAAGATCGTCGACATGTCCGTCGGCGATCAGCTTCCCAGGATCTGCTGATATTGTAATTAAAAAAATTGGATACGGAGAATGATAAATTAAATCCACAGATTTCGCAGATTGCACAGATAGAAAAACTCTATAAAAAATCTGTGTAACTCTGAGTAATCTGTGGATGATTTTCTTTAACCCAATGATATTGTAATTAAAAAAATTGGATACGGAGAATGATAAATTAAATCCACAGATTTCGCAGATTGCACAGATAGAAAAAACTCTATAAAAAATCTGTGTAAATCTGAGTAATCTGTGGATTATTTTCTTTAACCCAATGATATTGTAATTAAAAAAATTGGATACGGAGAATGATAAATTAAATCCACAGATTTCGCAGATTGCACAGATAGAAAAACTCTATAAAAAATCTGTGTAACTCTGAGTAATCTGTGG
>JACRHB010000163.1 GCA_016217725.1 Nitrospirota bacterium
CATGATACGTTATGAGGTAACTACAAACAGATACTATCTTTCAGTAGATGCTATCCATCAATCGATTCGTCTCCAACAGCATCGATGGAAGCCAAAAAAGATTCGTTCATTATGTCGTGTTACTTAATGCCGTTAGTATACAATACTATCGGTAAATACTATGAAACAGTAGACGTGCAGCGCTGGTATCGTATGAGAATAGTGATCAATGGGAATACGGCGAAGCTTTATGTAGACGACGACAGAGACGGGAGCGGATTTATCTATAAGACTGAAGCTACATTTACAAGCATCGGTAATGGTTCGATAGGACTTGTCACTGCCAAAAGCCATGCCCACTTCGACAATTTCAGAATGTATTTAGACAACGACGGCGACGGATATACTTCAGACATTGACTGCAACGACAGCAATCCCGCCATAAATCCCGGAGCCGCGGAGCTATGCGACTTTATTGACAATAACTGCAACGGAGAAATAGATGATGGTCTTTCTGCAAACACATATTATCGTGATGCCGACCAAGACGGTTACGGTAATCCGGCAATATCGGTATCGAAATGCCTGCCGCCGTCCGGCTATATATCCGACAACACCGACTGTAATGACAGCGATTGGACGGTCAATCCCGGGAAAGTCGAAATATTCGGCAATTGTATTGACGACGACTGCAATGGGGAAACTCCCGACACAGGCGGGAGCGGCGGATGGAATTTTGAATGTGTTGACAGGGATGCGCGCGGTTCCTCCATCGCAATAGATTCAAACAACAAGGTTCATATCAGTTATTACGATTCAACCAACGGCGGTCTCAAGTATGCTACAAATGCCTCGGGCGCATGGATTGCATATGCACTTGATTCAACAAAGAGATATGTTGGAAGGTATGCTTCTATAGCAATAGACTCAAACGACAGAGTGCATATCAGTTATTCAAGTAGTGATTATTCTCTCGGTAGAGGCGATCTGAAATATGCAACCAATGCCTCAGGCTCATGGCTTACTTACACAATAGATTCAACGGGAGGAGGCTATCATACTTCTATAGCAGTAGATTCTAACAACAAGGTACATATCAGCCATGGCGCTTATACTCTCTCTACTTTGAAATATACAACGAATGCCTCAGGCTCATGGCTTACATACACAATAGATTCAACAGCGTATTACACTAATTCCTTAGCTATAGATTCAAACAACAAGGCGCATATCAGTTATTCTGCGGGTTACAACAGTGATCTGAAATATGCAACCAATGCCTCAGGCTCATGGCTTACATACACAATAGATTCAACAGGATATGTGGGACTTTGTAGCTTTATAGCGATAGATTCAAATAATAATGTGCATATAAGCTATGACGAGTATTTCGACTACGCCAACTATGATATGAAATATGCGACCAATGCCTCAGGCTCGTGGCTGACTTCAAAAGTGGATTCAAAAGCTTCTTGCGGCTCTATAGCAACAGATTCAAACAGCAATGTTCACATCAGCTATTATGATTTCACTAAAGGAAGCCTCAAATATGCGACAAACGCCCCGGCATGCACTGACAATGACGGAGATGGTTTTTCCGCAGAAGGTGGAGCATGTGGATATCAGGACTGCAATGACAACGACCCGTCAATATATCCCGGCGCGGTTGAAATCTGCGACGGCAAAGACAATGACTGTGATGGACTGACAGATGAAGGAGTTCTATACACATATTATCGTGATTCAGATAATGACGGTTATGGCAACCCGGCTGCAGCGCAACAACTGTGCACACAGCCAGCAGGGTATGTAGTAAACAATACTGACTGTGATGACAGCAACCCTAATATGAATGCGGGGATGGCGGAAGTAAGGAATAACGGGATAGACGATGATTGCAATCCGAATACGTCTGATTCAGCGAATATAACAGACAATTTCAACGATGGAAATGATAACGGCTGGACATCGTATTGCGGTTCACAATTGTGCGGCAGCGGTTGGTATGTTGATGGAGGCAAGTATATCATGCAGCCGCCCTCCTATTTGTCTGTATCTGTAATAAATACTGTTACAACGCCCGACATGGTAATAACAGCGACTGCTAAAGATTTAAAAACGGAAAATGAGCCGGATAGAAGCCGAACCTTTATGATAGTATTTGCCTATGATGAAGTTAATCATATCGCGTACTGGGCAGGCGGGAAAATTGGTAAAAAAATATGGGTGATAGAAAAGAGAGATTTGATCACAGGGGCTTTACTCACTACATTGGCTCAGTCCCCGGTTGATGATTTGTTGCTTGCAGGCAGCTCACATAATTTGAAATTGGTTATCAGCGGCAATACGGTTGAGCTCTATGCCAAAACAGAGACCGCCCTGGATTTCAGATGTTACAAGGTCAGCTATTCTTTTCCTGAAGGTTTACCAACAGGCAAAATCGGTCTCGGCGGCGTTTACAGCCACGTCCAATTCGACGACTTTAGTGTAACTTATCGTTAATATGCACGGGAATGTTTTTAAAGCATTTCCTGATGTATCTTAAGCGGCTCCGCCATCGGCTCAGACCGCAGATATGACGGAAGGTCTTTCGATGCGGTTTTGTGTCCGAACGGCGAATGGAACGAAAGACCTTGCATCCTGACGGATATGGGATGGCTTTTCTGACTGCGCTGAATGACATGACTAAAATTATAAAGAAGTGATGCAGGCCGTGAAAAACTTATCAAAGAGCGAAAGTTTTACTTTGAATAGAGCTCTTTGATTCTCGCGTAGAAATCTTCCCCGGAAGGCGGAAGCGCTTCGGTCCTTTCCATGAGGACGTTGTTGAATATATGAGCGCATAACTCGAGGACGTCGCCCTCTTTGACCAGAGTTAGGCTTAACGGGAAGTATGCATAATTCCCTGCTCGGGCCGGCCTTCTGACGCATAAGGCGATGTCGTCAAAGAGAGGCTTGCCGTCGCAGCTCAGGTTTCTTAAAATAAGGTCGGCTTTGGCATATGCCGTTGACAGCAGCCGAATGTTCGTGGGGTCTATAAAGATAAGATTGCCCGAGAGGCGTTTCTCCGCTTCCGCTATTGCGTGCTGGAGTTTTGTGGAAAATTTCTCCGAAAAAGAGATTATGATCCCGACATCCTGAGAAAAATATCCGGACAATAAGACGTTCAGGACATCGAACAGCAGTGAAGGGTATCTGACATTATTAAAGAAGACGACCTTTTTCATGTTCTGAAGTTTTTTCAGGATCAGAAGCTCATTCTCTTTCAAATCTTCAGGGACGTGGATGAAGGAAGGTATGATCTCAAATTTGTCTTTCACTTTATAATGAAGCGCTGCAACTCCATATGTATGTTTGTCGCCGCAGAGGACTTTATCAGCCTTTGAGAATGAAAGGTTAAGAAGCTGCTGGCCGCCCATCTTGCTTCTTAACTGTCCGAATATGGAAAACAGCTCGGAATGCATTGTGATGACGGTCTTCTTAAACATCATTTTGCAGAATACGACCGTCGTCATAAGCTTCATCAGACCCGGGCGCGTATAGCCTTTTGTCGAAAAATGAATGACATTGCTTCTGAAGCTGTAGCGAATGAGCTTAATTACAAAATCGAGATAGTTTTTAACGTCGATAAAGTCCTCCTCAACCGACGGGTTCCCGGAGATGTTTATGACACGGCATGAATTGCCTTCCTGTTTAAACTTAGCCAGCAGCGTTAGGTTGTGAAGGCTTTCTTCTTCGTAGGGAGGCGCAAAATTTCCAATTAACAATATCCGCATAATCAAGCGATGGTTATGATAACACCGTCTCCTATCCTGATGTCAAATTTTTCAGCGGCGCTGTCTTTGTTGGCAAAAAGCTCAAGGCGCCCGAAGCTGTTTATGACCGCGCACAGAGAGTGGTCTTTAGCTTCGGAATAATAATTCAGAAGAGGAACCCGCCTGTCCCGGAAGATTATTTTGAAATTACTCAAGGAGTCAGCGGGCCTCGATTTTGATAAAAACTCCAACGTTATATTCGATATGGCATTGCCGAAATTATCGAAGGAAACCACTTCTCCCTTTATAGTATCGCCGTCCGACAGAACAGGGGAGGGTATCGAGATTTTATGATAGTCCGTGATCTGCTTGCCGAACTTGTGAGAATCCACTCCCTTTGAAAGCCACGCGGCGACCGGCGCAAAAACGTCCCGGCCGTGAAAGGTGGAGCCGCTCATGGGGAGGAAATAATGTGAGGCGGTTATATTAAGAACCTTGAAAAAACCGGATTGCTCTTTCTCAAAAACAGCGGTGAATATCCCGTTGTCGGGTCCTATGAAATAATGGTCTTCCGTGATGACGAGCAGAGGTCTTCTCGCCCCTCCGACCCCGGGATCGACAACCGCTGCGTGAATGGTTGCCGGCGGGAAATACTTATAGCTCATTGCAAGCACCTGCGAAGCTTCAAAGACGTTGTGGCGGCTTATGTTGTGCGTGATGTCTATCAGCTTTGCCTCAGGATTAATCCCCAGGATTACAGCCTTCATCAGACCTGCAAAAGGGTCTTTCAGCCCGAAATCCGTCGTTAAGGTGATGATCGGCTTCTTATCTAACATCGAACCGCCCCTATTAACTCTTTTAACGATTTAATGCCTTCTGCCGACATAAAGGACTTTATGCCTTCAATTATATCAATAGTTGCCTTTGGATTAATGAAATTCGCAGTGCCGACCGCAACGGCGCTTGCGCCTGCCAGGATGAATTCAATTGCATCCTCAGCAGAGGTTATGCCGCCCATGCCGATAATCGGGATGCGAACAACCTTATGACATTCCCATACCATTCTGACGGCGACGGGTTTGACGGCCGGTCCTGATAATCCGCCGGTTATGTTTGCTAATTTGGGTCTTTTCTTTTTTATATCAATTGCCATTCCGGTGAGGGTATTTATAACAGATATTGCGTCGGCCCCTGCGTCTTCCGCGACCTTTGCCATGAGAGATATATCGGTCACGTTGGGCGAAAGCTTTACTATCAGCGTAAGACCGGTTGCCTTACGGACGGCTTTTACAACCTTGTATGTCACCCTCGGGTCCGTGCCGAATATGATCCATCCCACCTGCTTGTTCGGACAGGAGATATTCATCTCAAGGGCGTGAATGCCCTTCACGGAGCTGAGTTTTTCCGCAGTCTTCACGTATTCATTTACGGTATCGCCGAAGAAATTAACGATTACCTTTGTATCGAGCTTCCGCAGGAAAGGCAGTTTTTCGCTGATGAACTTGTCTACCCCGATATTCTGAAGCCCGATTGCATTGAGCATTCCCGCCGGAGTCTCAACAATGCGGGGGACCGGATTGCCTTGTTTAGGATGGAGCGAGAGGCCTTTTACGACAATAGCCCCCAGTTTATCGAGATCGACAAATTCGGAATATTCGTCGCCGTAACCAAAGGTTCCCGAGGCGGTCATGACGGGATTCTTCAGTTTCAGCCTGCCGAGATTGACTGATAAGTTCATTCCCACACAACCTCCTCTATAGGGAAAACGGGGCCCTCTTTGCAGACTCTTTTGTACCCTTCTTTTGTCTTTACAACACAGCCGAGGCAGGCGCCGATCCCGCACGCCATATTCTGTTCAAGTGCGATGTATCCCTTTAGGTTATATTCTTTGGCAAGAAGGGAGAGCGCCCTGAGCATGGGTTCGGGGCCGCAGGCATATATAACGTGACGCGTGACGGGCGACGGGTTCAGAGTTAAGAGTTGAGAGTAGGGGCGAGGTAACCTTGCCCCTACAGAATTATGACTCAGGAAATCTTTCAGAACGTTGACTATATTATCTTTTGCGCCAAGACTTCCGTCATCAGTGGAAATCACGGGTTTAATACCGAGGGATTTCAATTCATTCAAGCACAGCGCCTCATCCTTTGTCCTTGCGCCGTAGAATAGGAGGGGCTTTTTCATTTTGATTTCTTCGGCGAGGGCGAATATCGGGGCTATCCCGACTCCTCCGGCTACAAGGATTATTTTATCCCGCGTTGTCTTGACAGGGAAGCCTTTGCCGAGAGGGCCGACGACTTCCAGTATATCCCCGAGGCATCTTTTGCTTAGAATGGCTGTTCCCTTGCCGGTAACCCTGTAAAGGATCTGAAAATCACCTCCGAGCCGGCGGTGAATGCTGAAAGGGCGTTTCAGTAACGGATCGATTCCGCTATTTACTGCCAACATGAAAAAGTTGCCCGGTTGAGGCTGTTTAATTTTTGTTAACGGATGGAGTGTTAAAAGGTAGTGGTTTTTTCCGATTTGCTTGTGACCTGTTAGGGATGCCTTAAATATTCTATCCAAAGCTTATCTCTAATATCTCGTATTCAATGGTCCGGGCGGGCGCTTTTACGACTGCGATATCTCCGACTTCCTTGCCTATCAAAGCCCTCCCGACCGGTGAAGTAATGGATATCTTACGCTCTTTAATGTTTGCCTCTTCAACGCCTACAAGAATGAATTCATATTTTTCGTCCGCGCCTATGTCGAGCGCCTTTACCTTTGCGCCGAAGGCGACTTTCGACATGTTTATCTTTGAGGGATCAATAACCTCGGCAAGGGCTATCTTGCTTTGCAGCTCCTGGATGCGTCCCTCGATAAAAGACTGTTTTTCCTTAGCGGCATGATACTCGGCGTTTTCCGAAAGATCGCCGTGCGCCCGCGCCTCCGCAATGGCCTTTATATTTTGCGGACGCTCGACCTTAAGGAGCCTTTCGAGCTCGTCCTTGAGTTTTTGATGCCCTTCCGGGGTGATCGGGAATTTATTCATGTTTTTTATTACCATGAAAATTTTAACAGGCCGTGTTTAATAAAGTAAAGCCTTCGAATTGTCTGATAACTATAAGCATTCAGTTATAAATTTATTGACTTAATTAATGAAAACTGTCATTATATATCAAAGTTTCAGAAGTTTTTGCAATCTAAAAGAAGGCCGCAAATACTTTTATCTTCGCAGCCAATTTTATTTTTTGTTCAGACGTTCTGATGCTTAAGTTTATAAGTAAGGAGGGATTAGATGGCTAATGGCACGGTAAAATGGTTCAACGAAACCAAAGGCTACGGCTTTATTGCTCATGAAGACGGCAGTGACGTTTTTGTCCATTACTCTTCCATCCAGGACAAGGGATTCAGATCGCTTGTTGAGGGTGAGGCGGTCAGCTTTGACGTTGAACAAGGGCCCAAAGGTCCCAAGGCAGTCAATGTAACAAAACTCTAACAAACAGGAAAGTCCTCCCGCAAGGCGGGAGGACTTAATCGACGAAAAGCAAATGGCGCTTAAACAGGATTATATAAGAAAGATGGAAATAAGGAAGCAGCGCAAGGTCGAGGCCGGCGTTGTATCCGACAGATTTCCGGAAATCCGGAACATGGTCATTCACATGACGTACTTCCATGACGCAAAAAATCCCGTTCTCATGGAGCGTACGATAAATGTCTTCCCTACGAGCATAGCCTACTTTAATATGGAATGCATGACAAAGGGATGCGATAACGGCGGTTTTGATTTAACCCCTGTAATCTCCAGGCTGGTTAAACACCATAAAAAGTCGGCAAAGGGGAACATGATATGCGAAGGTAAGATTGAAGAATTCTCGTCCGACCATGCAAAAGTATCATACCAGATAAATATTACCTACAATAAACGCCTTTCGTAGATGTTGGGTTTATAATCTCAGCCATGTCTTTTGAATCTCTGTATCTTCGCCTTTTTCTTTCTTGCTTCTATTCGCTTGCGCTTCTCTTTGACGGAAGGTTTTTCATAAGCTCTTCGCCTTTTCAGCTCTTTGAATAAACCTTCTTTCTGAAGACCGATTTTCAAATCTCTGATAGCTTTCTCTATGTTATTCCCATATACCTTAACTTCCAAAACGGTTTATCTTCTCCCTCTTTTTTGGCCTGCTCCCTTGCCTCTGCCGCCGCCGAAGCCGCCTCTTCCTCTATCGTAACCGCCGCCGCCTTTATTCCCTCCGAAGCCCCTTTTCTCCCTCGGCTGCTGGGGACGCGCTTCGTTGACGACGATGGTCCTTTCCATAAAAGATTTTCCATTCAGCTCCGCAATGGCCTTGCTCGCATCATCCTCGGTTGCCATTTCGACGAAGCCGAAGCCTTTTGACTGGCCGGTTTGCGCATCGGTTATTATCTTGACCGACTCAACCTCTCCGATCGACGAAAAGAGCTCCGAAAGAGCCTCCTCCGATGCCTGAAATGGAATGCTGCCTACGTACAGTTTCTTTCCCATGGTTTTCCTCTCTCCTTGGTTGTTAAAATTAAGAGCCTCACAGCCTTTAAAGCTGTGAGGCTCACTTTAAAAGTCAATAGTAATATAGCACAAATAATTTGAAATTGATATAACCCGGAATGAGGCAATTCACAGGACCTTATCCTTCAGATGCTTAGTGCCGCCTTAGCAGCGCTTCTCAAAGCGGTTCCGACGTTGCCGGGTTGTTCCGCATTCCCGACGACATAAACCTCGGGCATTTTTCCTTTGAGGATTTCCAGCAATGAATTCTCCGGCGTCGTCCCGATAGAGATTATCACTGAATCAGCCAGCACGAAAGAAAGTTCTCCATCCTTATCTTTTATCTGCACCTTGCCCTGCTCAATGGATACAGCCTCGGTCCCCGTTAAGATTTTAACTCTCTTTTCATTCAGACGCTTCAACAGGTCTTCCTTTGGAATGTCTTTCATTTTAGACAGGACTTCAGGAAGGATCTCGATGATCGTGATCTCTCTGTTTTCCGATGCAAGCATATCGGCGGTTTCACAGCCTATGTCGCCGCCGCCGAGGATGACAATATTTTTAAGGGAGGAATTAAAGGGGGGTGTCGTTTCATAAACCCGTCTGACGTCATAGACAAAAGGAAGGTCTGCGCCGGGGATTTCAGGGGCTCTTGAATTGGAGCCCGTGGCAAGGATGACGGCGTCAGGGTTTTCAGCCGTTATCTCGTCTAATCCCGCATCATTATTCATAACAACCTTTACGGTTGATTTGGAAAGCATGTAATTGAGGCGCCGCAGCAATTCCGACACTTCGTTCTTACACGGCGCTTTACTTGCCAGCCTGAACTGCCCGCCGAGATTATTCCGCTTTTCATAGAGCGTTACCTGATGTCCTCTTTGTTCTGCCAGTATCGCAGCCTGCATTCCCGCAGGGCCGCCGCCGATTACCAATACCTTTTTCTTTTTCTCCGCGGGTCCGATTTGCATTATGTGCTCCTGTCCGGCAAAAGGATTTACAGTGCAGCAGCGGCCGAGGCCGGGCGCTCCTGATTGTGCGCAGTCCTGCAGACAGTAAATACAGCCTCTTATTTCTTCGCGTCTTCCTTCCAATGCCTTCTTCGGCAATTCCGGGTCTGCCACCAGCGCCCTTGCCATCGCAGCGAAATCCGCCTTGCCGTCAGCAATAATTTGTTCGGCCAATTCCGGGGTATTTATTTTTCCGACGGCTATTACGGGAATATCCACAGCCTTTTTGATTTCATAAGCTAACTTCACAAGAACGCCCGCTTCCGTATAATGCGAGGGAATCGTCATGTGCCTTGACGCCTTGTTGCCCGCATTGGCAAGGATGGCGTCCGCTCCGGCTGAAGCGCTCATCTTTGCAATCCCGGACGACTCCTTAACGGTAATGCCGCCCGAAACGAATTCATCGCACACAAGCTTGATCATGACGGGAAGATCATCCCCTGCCTCCTGCTTGATCTTTTTGATCAGCTCGACTAAAAATCTTGCGCGATTTTCGAGGGAGCCGCCGAATTCATCCGTCCTTTTATTTGATAGAGGTGAGAGGAGCTGTGAAATCAGATCGCCGTAGCTCGCCTGGATCTCCACGCCGTCATATCCGATTTCACTTGCCTTGCTTGCTCCCTTTGCCATTGTTTCAATGATGGAGCGCGCTTCTTCGGCAGTCATGTAATTTGCAAGGGGCTGAACCCATTTATCCCCTTTCAATTTTGCGCCGGGAGCCTGTGCGTCAAAACTACGCTCCTTGGGATAATTCAGATGCATAAAGGCCTTACATCCTTCATCATGAATAACTCCGAGCAGCTTCCGGATCCCTTCCGCATAAGACGGCTCGTCAATACGCAGCTCGTTTTTTCCTTTGTATAACGAAGGATAATCAAGACAAAAACAATCCAGAACGATCATAGCCGCGCCGCCCCTTGCCCGTTCCCTGTAAAAGGCGAGCATCCGTTCATTTACGCGGCTGTCATGAGAATACTTGGTAGGGTAAAGAGGCATGATGATACGGTTTCGCAATTCACAGTTTCCGATTCTTCCGGTCCGAAAAAGATTCATGTATGCCATGCTGCACCTCTTTTATTGAAAGATAAAATGTATAAAACCCAAATTGAGCGATTCTTTCATGAAGACGTAGAGCATGTTGTGAAAATATAATCACCTAATAAGTGTCATTCCCGCTTGTCGGGAATCCTTCTTACAGCAAGGAAAGATTCCGGACAAGCCGGAATGACAAAAAAGAATCGCTCAATTTAGGTAAAACTTATTTCAGATTGTACCCGAATATTGAAAACATTTCCAGAAGAAGAAATAAGGAGGGGATTTTGTTTAATGTCGGCTTAGCTTACACCATGTAAAACTAATTAACACATTTAATGCTTTCAGCATATTTCTAACAAAATAATAATCTTAAAATACACACGGTTACAGAAAAATGATTTTTGGTATGTTAATTGCTAAAAATTATTATTATGCCGATCAATTTATTAATGCTTTTGGCTTTACTTCTTACAAGCTGCGCTTCTGTCTCCAGCCATGAAAAAGCTGCCGAGATGGTGAGAAGCGGCATCTTATATGCGGGCAGCGGTCAGGAGGAGCTCGCAATAATTAAATACGAGGAAGCGATTAGAATGAACCCTGATTATGCGCCTGCATATAATTATCTCGGAAACGTTTATTTTCAAAAAGGTGAATATGATAAGGCAATCGCTGAATACGAGAAAGCGGTGGAGACGGACCCTGAATTTGCCAAAGCGTACAGCAACCTGTGCTCTACCTATCTACAGATAAATCAGTATGAGCGCGCCATTGCCGAATACAGCAAGGCGATAAAGCTCGACCCTAAATATGCAAAGGCTTACAACAACCGGGGGTTGGCATACTTTGCAAAAGGGGAATACGACCGCGCCGTCTTCGACTACAACAAAGCGATAGAGCTCGATCCGAAGCTTGCAAAGCCCTACGAAAACAGGGGGACCGTGCATATGTTCTTAGGAGACGGCGAAAAAGCCTGCCTTGATTTCAAACAGGCCTGCGAATTAGGGGAATGTTCAACCTATGATTTGATACAAGACACTGAGTTATGCGGTTTTGAATATTACACTTAAAAAAGTTTTTTTGAAGGCGTCACCGGTTAATCAGGTCATTGGAGTACCAGTTTGATATCAGGCATTCTTTCCTGAAAAGCGACTTTGACGCAATTAGTCTCGCATTCGGCGCAAGAGCCCACGCAGCGTATTACTACTTTTTTGCCTCTTATCTCAATCAGCTCTGCAAAGCTGTCGTGAGCTTCAAGGAGCCAGTTCAGGTTATGCAGAACTTCCTGGACTCTTTTTTCGATTCCATTCATGCTCAATAGCGTATAACCTTATCCTCTTTTGTCGAGATTTGAATCCGGTTTTAAAAGCCTCTTATTAAGCTTGTGTCCGGCTTGGCTATCAATGAATTCCCCTTTTAGAAATATGTTCGATAAAAAAACATCCTTTTAATGCAGCTTGCATTACTATCTTAACAGGTTTGCCTATAAGAAAAAAAGAGTGACGATATATTAACATATGGGTTAAATAAATTTTGCGTGATAAGCCTTGACCTTCCGGGCAAATTCCCTTCCGAATTCATAGCACTTTTGATTGTCTTCCCGGGAAGGCCTATAAAGGACCTGCGCCCCGGGCTCGTATATCTCGAGCTTCATCTTTTTGAATTCTTCATATGCTTCCTTAACTGCGCCTCCGCCCCATCCGTAACTGCCGAAGGCCCCGATAATGCGGTTCTTCGGTCGCAATCCCCTGAGGTGGGTCAGAAATTCCGTAACCGAGGGGAACATAAGATTATTAAGAGTCGGGCTTCCCACAAGACAGCCCCTTGATTTCCAGAATTCCTTTATGGCGACACTCATCGGCGTCGAGCGCAATTTTATTACCTTGCAGTCAACTCCTTCATCTTTTATGCCCTGCATTATCGGCAGCGTCATAAGCTCGGTGCTGTGCCACATAGTATCATAAATTACGGCAACGCTTAAAGACGATTTACCGTTTGCCATGTCAAGATATTTCTGTATTATACCACCCGGGTCTTTCCTCCATATCACTCCGTGGTCTGGCGCGATCATGTCTATTTCGAGACCGAGTTTTTGAACTTCCGCGATCTTAGCCTTAATAAGTTCTCCGAAGGGCATAAGAATATTCGCATAATAATCAATGACTGAATCTTCAAGCTCCGAAAATGAAGCGCACTCGATAAATTCATCGTCAAACCTTGAAGAGGTTGCAATGTGCTGCCCGAATGCATCCTGTGAAATAAGCAGTCTCACTTCTTTTACATAGGTCATCATCGAGTCCGGCCAGTGCAGCATCGGGGTTTCAATGAAGATGAGATTGTATTTGCCGGTATTAAGGGCGTCGCCTGTTTTTACGATCTTGAACTTCCATCTTGAGGTATCGAAGTGCCTGTCAAGTCCCTTCTTGCCTTTATCCGTGACAAAGATCGTCGCGTCATGCGCAAGCGACATGATCTTATCAAGGCTGCTTGCATGGTCGGGCTCTATGTGGTTTACTACCAAATTTATGATCTTTGCAGGGTCTGTCAGATTTTTTATATTATCTATCGTGACGTGTGAAAAATCGTGCTTCACCGTATCGATCAGGGTAATCTGCTCGTCCATTAAAAGGTAATTATTATACGTGGTACCTTTAGGAGTTATATAGCCGTGGAAATCCCTTACAGCCCAATCTATCGCCCCTACCCAGAATATGTCCGGTTTTATCTCCATCGCTTTCATAATACCTCCGACAAGAGATTAAAATCCCGTCATTCCGGCTTGTCCGGAATCTTCATTAAACAGGATTCCCGACGCGCTTCGCTTGTGGGAATGACGAAAAAGTCCCGTTATACACAGACACTAAATAAAAAGGATTTTAACAATATATAGAAAAGGTTGCAAGGGGGTCTTCCAGGATTTTTTATGTGCGGTTTTTAGTATAATTAATTTCAATTATGGAAAAGGGTAGGGTGCATTTGATTATTGCCGGCTTTGTGCAGGGCGTGTTCTTCCGTGCCGGCACAAGAGAGATGGCAGTGGGACTCGGGCTGACGGGATGGGTGAGAAACCTGCCGGATGGAAGCGTTGAGGCTGTCTTTGAAGGTACTGTTGAAGATATCAAACAGGCGGTACAGTGGTGTCACAAAGGACCTCCCGGCTCAAGGGTCACAAAAGTTGACGAAAAATGGCAGGATTATGCAGGAGAATTTAAAGGTTTTGACGTCAGATACGGGTATGGATAAGATTTTCTAACAAAAGAGAAGAAAGGGAGAAAACATTTTCTCCCTTTCCGGGTTTTTTATAATTGTCAGCAGCGGTTAAACAACGAGCCTTTTTCTTTTCAAATATTGCCTGCCTGCCAACAACATTCCGCCTGTAGCGAAAAGAATTGAGCTTATTGGCTCAGGGACAACTGTTGTGCCGGAAAAATAACCTGGGGTTCCATTATGATCGTCAAAATAAGCATCGAAAGAAATCGGCCCTAACTGAGTATTGACTTTGAAGTTGAACCCGCTTAGAGAACTTTCAGCTCCTATATCATAGATGGAATCAGTTGTAAATGCATCCAGGTAATTTATACCGTAATTCCATCCTGCCCATTGCGTGTAACTCCAACCGGTTGGAAGCGGGTAGCCGTAAACGTCAGCGGCTGTCGTTAGGTTCAAAGATACGCTATTAAGGTATATACCCGTGTCAGATGTATTATAAAATGTATAATTGTATTGCCACCAGCCGCCTCCCAAATCCGCTTCAGTATAAATTAAACTTGCGTTTGCTGAAGCAAATGCTGCTGCGGAAAATACAAACACGCCAACTATCGCAATACATACTGCTAAAAGTTTTTTATTCATTTTAATCTTCCTTTCTTATTTTCATCGGAATTTTTGACAGGGGCCGCACCCGACCCCTGTCCACACCTCTCAAGGCAAACCGCACATTGTGGTATAATTCCCGCCGCTCACAGTTCTTAAACCATCACTGTAGTAAGGCGTTCCATCCGGTTTGCGAATTTCTATCCCAAATGCATCGGGACCACCCTCTGTCACCCTTGCCGTAAAGGTACATCCCGGAGTAGTTGTGGTTACGCCGTTTGTTGTTTTCACCACCGTTCCAACGCCTGTGATCGTTGCAGTCCATCCTGCGCCGGAAACACCTGTAATTGAGCTGCTCACAAGGTTCAGTCTATTTTTGGTGTAGTAATACCTTAACCAGCTCGTTCCCGGAGATGATGAATTAACATTCATGGACATATTTGCCCTGTAGTTTGGCTCGGGATAATTGTAGCCGCTGCCTGACACAGTGGTCACACTCGGCGCCGGGTATTCACTGGTGGTAAATTGATATATACAGGCGGACATAAATAAACGGACATACTGATTATAAAAAGGGGGTAAGATATCCCCGGATATTTTCAGGATTCCTTTGAATCCCCTGAAACACATTTTCC
>JACRHB010000165.1 GCA_016217725.1 Nitrospirota bacterium
CAAGGACTGTCGGCAAACAGAATTCCCCCTGATTACCCTCTTTCTTCCTTCAGGATAATTTGATTTGGAACTGCTTTTATACAAAAGATTGTTAGAAAATGGTAGGTCTTTAGATTAGATTAATGTTGGAGGTTACAAGGGTTTTGCAGTTGTCGCATCCGAAGTGAGAAAGCTTGCTGAAAGAAGCCAGTCAGCGGCAGGCGAGATAAGCAACCTGTCATCTTCCAGCGTAGAGATAGCCGAGAAGGCAGGAGAGATGCTTGCAAAACTCGTCCCTGACATACAGAAAACCGCTGAGCTGGTGCAGGAAATAAGCGGGGCGAGCAACGAGCAGAACGCCGGAGCCGATCAGATAAACAAGGCGATACAGCAGTTGGATCAGGTAATACAGCAAAACGCCAGCGCATCCGAGGAGATGTCCTCAACATCGGAAGAGCTTGCCTCTCAGGCAGAGCAACTGCAAAGCACGATCGAGTTCTTTAAGGTAAACGATACCGGCCGCAGGCCGCAGGCTTCAGCGAAGGCTGCGCATGTGCCTCTGCACAAGGCATCTGTAGCTCATATAAAAAAGGAGACCGCAAGACCTGTAAAAGTGGCTGCTGCGAAACCTGCGGGTGTTGCGCTCGACATGGGCAACGGCGGTCATGACAAGATTGATGATGAGTTTGAGAAGTTTTAAAGAAAGGCACAAAGGAACAAAGGGGCAAAGGCACAAAGTTATTTTACTTAGTGCCTCTGTGCCTTTGACACTTTGCAACTTAACATAGAAAGGAGACAAAAAATGAGTGTAGCCGGAATAGTAGAGACAACGCAGTGCCTGACCTTCAAGCTTGAGGATGAGGTATTTGCTCTTGATATATCAAAGGTGCGTGAAGTGCTTGAGTACACAACGGTCACAAAGGTGCCGAGGACGCCTGATTTCATGTGCGGGGTGATAAACCTCAGAGGCGGTGTCGTGCCTGTGGTCAACATGCGGTTGAAGTTCGGGATGACGGACGCGGAGAAGACAGTAAACACCTGCATCATCATTGTGGAGGTGACGCTGGACGGAGAGACGACAATACTCGGAGCTCTTGCAGATTCAGTTCAGGAGGTCATGGACCTTGAAGCCGACCAGATTGAGCCTGCGCCGAAGATAGGCACAAGGTTGAATACCGAGTTCATCAAGGGCATGGGCAAACACGACAGCAAGTTCATCATGATACTGGACATTGATAAGGTGTTCACACTCGATGAGCTGGCGCTGGTGCAGGATGCGGGGGAGCAGGAGTCTTCATAAGAAGATAGCGATTGCAAAATACAAATTAGTTGTTAGTTGTTAGTTTTCAGTTTTTAGACTAACAACTAACAACTAAAAACCAACAACTGAACTATGAATAACGCTTGTACTAAAGACATTCATTCAGCAGTAATGAGCAATAAGGATTTCTGTCGCTTGAGCGAGTTTGTTTATTCCGAATGCGGGATAAAAATAACGGGATCAAAGAAGGTCCTGCTTGAGTCGAGGCTCAGGAAAAGACTGCGCGATCTGGGCATCGGGTCCTTCAGCGAATACCGCGATTATTTGTTCAGTCAGGAAGGGATCAATAATGAACTGATCCACATGATCGATGTTGTCACAACGAATAAAACGGATTTTTTCAGGGAACCGAAACATTTCGAATACCTGGTGCAGATGGCCCTGCCCGAATTGATAAATAAATATGGAACAGGCGTCAGGAGAAAATACGCTATCTGGAGCGCAGGGTGCTCCACAGGCGAGGAGCCCTATACATTGGCAATGGTGTTGAGTGAGTTTGCGGAGAGCTATCAAAAAATCCCCCTTTATCCCCCTTTGTCAAAGGGGGAATTTTCTTTTTCAATTCTTGCCACGGATATTTCGACAAGGGCGCTTGAGAAGGCAAGGCTCGGAATTTATAACGAGAACACCATATATCCGGTGCCGACGGATTTCAGGAAGAAATATTTTCTGAAGAGCAGGGACAATGACAAAAGACTTGTAAGGGTTGTGCCTGAACTGAGGGACCTGGTGAAATTCCGGAGACTGAACTTTATGGATGGAGACTTCGGAATGCGCGAGCCTATGGATATAATCTTCTGCAGGAACGTGATCATATATTTTGACAGGCCGACGCAGGAGAAATTGCTTAACCGGCTCTACAGACACCTTATACCCGGAGGTTATATGTTCATGGGGCATTCCGAGACATTAAACGGGCTGAATGTGCCATTAATATCGGTTGCTCCGATGGTGTACAGGAGGCC
This sequence comes from Nitrospirota bacterium, assembly GCA_016217725.1. Taxonomy (GTDB): domain Bacteria; phylum Nitrospirota; class Thermodesulfovibrionia; order UBA6902; family UBA6902; genus SURF-23. The sequence goes on from JACRHB010000165.1 coordinate 2,266, forward strand.
GCTGTGAAGATGAGTTAAGAGAAAAGAGTTAAGAGAGTTAGTAGAGTTCATAGGGTTTATAGAGTTAAGAGTTTCAGCAGGTTGACTCATACCTCCTAAACTCTACCAACTCTATGAACTCTATAAACTCTATGAACTTTATAAACTGGAGGGTAGAATGCATAAACTGACTGACAGCGAACTGATAGACGAACTTAAAAAAAGATTTGATGAAAATGAAAAGGCGCTTAACGCATTAGGAGTAGTGAACAGGAAACTTGAGGACGTCAATAAAAAATTACAGGAATCGGAGGCATTAAAGAGCAATTTTCTTTCAAACATAAGAAACGAAATAAACAACCCGCTGACGTCGATTCTTTGCACTTCAAAAATGCTTTCGGCAGGAGAAGCTTTAGACGGCGAGACTATTGCATCACTGGCAGACGGTATTTATACGGAAGCTTTCAACCTTGATCTGCAATTAAAGAACATCTTTGCCGCTGCGGAGCTCGAAGCCGGAGAAACGTTTCCGAACATCTCTAAGGTTGACATTGATATGCTTATAACCGGTACGGTCGAATTATTCGTTCATAAAGCTGCCGCAAAGAAGATAAATGTGAGTTTCGATTCCCTGTACGAAGCCGGAAGCCGTTCTTATTTTATAACTGATCCTGAAAAACTTCAGCTTATCATAATCAATCTCTTAAGCAATGCCATTGAATACAGCCGTGAGAGAGGAGAGGTGGAGCTTAACGTATCGGTGCAGGAGAAGAATCTGATTATATCGGTGAAGGATTACGGCCCCGGCATAGATAAATCAAATCAAGGAATAATCTTCGACAGGTTCAAACAGCTTGATACGGGCGCTTCAAAAAGCCATCTGGGTCACGGGTTGGGTCTCAGCGTAACAAAGGCTTTAGTCGAGATGCTGAACGGGACGATTTCCGTTGAGAGCGAAAAGGGCCGGGGGGCTACCTTTGCTTTTTCAATACCTGAGGCGGATATCGAAGATCAAGCGGATGTTTTTTCCGGCAGCGGCAACGAATTCATTTTTGAAGAAATAGAGGAATATTAGGGAAGAAGCAGGGAGATGGAGACAAAGGAAACGACCAGGACACATTATCTGTATCCGGGAGCGCTTTTTGCCCAAATGGAAGAATATGTTGTTACTACTATTCTCGGGTCCTGTGTAGCAGTATGCCTGTGGGATCCGGTGTTAAGAATAGGCGGAATAAATCACTATATGCTGGCTCTGTGGAACGGGGAAGGACTGCCCTCCCCGAAGTACGGCAATATAGCAATAAACAAGCTGATTGAGAAGATGCTCTTCCTCGGCAGTAAGAAGGAAGATCTAAGAGCAAAGGTTTTCGGAGGGGGCGAAGTGCTCCAGACTACAAGCAAACTTCTGAATATAAGCGAACGCAATATAACGTTGGCTAAAGATATGCTGCAAGAGGAAGGGATTCCCATAATAACCGGTGACGTCGGCGGGATGCTCGGACGCAAGGTAATATTTAATACTGCATCGGGCAGTGTTTTGGTAAAGAAGATAAAAAAGACCCGGACAGGATGAGGATAGGCGATTATTTAAAATGATACCATGAAAAAGCATCTTGAAATACAGGACAAGATCACACAGGAACAAAAAATAGCGGAGATAGCGAAGCTTGTCTCGGGTTTGGCTCATCACATCAATAACCCGATGGCATCCATTCAGGACAACCTCGGAGCTCTCTCACAATATACAGGTATAATTATTGAGGGGGCGGAGAGCCTTTCAAAAATTAAAGAGATGCTTCGTGCAAATGATCCGGATAATGATAAAGTCAGGGAGATCCTTCATTGGATGGGAAGATCTGAAATTAAATCCGTTCACAAAGACATTCAATCTCTGCTTGCGGAAACACAGGAAGGAATCGACCATATAAATACCATTCTGCAAAGGCTGCTGATAGTTGATCAAATTGTCAGATACGCAAGCTTTGAGTTTGTGGATTTAAATAAATTATTGAAGGCGGTTGACATGTCTGCGAGATCCAATCTTCCTTCAAAGGTGTCGCTTACATCTGTTCTTTGCAGTTATCCTTTAATGATTTACGGCAAGACCGAGCAGTTAAGAATAGCGATTGAAAACGTGATCAATAACGCATTGGATGCTATCGAGGGGCGAGGTGAGATAAAGATATTAACAACTCTCGACAGCGGCTGGGCCTCTCTGGATATTTGCGATTCGGGAGAGGGCATTCCGCAGGGCGCCTTATCATGCGTGTTTGAGCCGTTCTTTTCGACAAAGGATTCGATCAACAGGATCGGCCTGGAGCTCACAATTTCCCGATACATAGTACAGGCGCACGGAGGTTACATGAAAATCAGCTCAACAGAAGGAAGCGGAACATGCGTGTCGATAGTGCTGCCGCTGCATGATGAGAAGTGAAGGTTTTCAAATGAATAACAAAATTAAAGTCCTTATCGTTGACGACTCAGCCGTTGTGAGGCAGACGCTCTCCGAAATCCTTTCTTCAGATCCTCAGATTGAGGTTCTGGCAGCCGTAGCCGATCCTTTTATTGCAGCGGACAAGATCAAGGAAGATGTCCCTGATGTGATAACACTGGACGTTGAAATGCCGCGTATGGACGGCGTCACTTTTCTTCAGAAAATCATGAGCCAGCATCCGATACCTGTGGTCATGTGTTCAAGCCTTACCGAAGCAGGTTCCGAGACAGCCATGAAAGCGCTGGAATACGGCGCTGTCGATATCATTCAGAAGCCGCGTCTCGGTGCGAAGGAATTCCTTGAAGAATCAAAAGTGCTCATATGCGATTCCGTCAAAGGCGCCGCGTCTGCGAGGTTAAGGCGCATCAATGCGAAGCCGGTTTCAGTCTCCCCCAAGCTTACAGCGGACGCGGTAATTGCAAAACCGGCGGCAAATGCAATGATACAGACAACGGAAAAAGTTGTGGTGGTCGGCGCTTCAACAGGGGGGACGGAGGCGCTGAGAAATTTTCTTGAAGCCCTTCCCCCTGACGTCCCCGGGATCGTGATAGTGCAGCACATGCCCGAGCATTTTACCGCAGCCTTTGCAAAGCGTCTTGACGGTCTCTGCCGGATATCCGTGAAGGAAGCTGAAAACAACGACACCGTGATCAGGGGAAGGGCGCTCATCGCCCCGGGCAACCGCCACACGCTGCTCAAAACAAGCGGAGCCAGATATTACGTGGAAGTAAAGGACGGGCCGCTGGTATGCAGACACCGTCCCTCCGTGGACGTCTTATTCCGCTCCGCGGCAAGATACGCAGGCAAAAATGCGATGGGGATCATCATGACGGGAATGGGCGACGACGGCGCGAGGGGCATGCTTGAGATGAAGGAGGCGGGCGCTTACAACATTGCGCAGGACGAAGCCACGTCCGTTGTATTCGGGATGCCCCATGAAGCGATCAAGCGGGGCGGCGCTGACAAAGTGCTGCCACTTGAAAAGATTGCCGGAGAAGTTATTAAATTATGATAAGCGGATAGTGTGATTTGCATCACTTATTTCAAAACCTTCCGGTCTGTAAAATATAACCATGAGGGCTTTAGATGCATCTGACGGCGAAACAATAACCATAAAGGGGGGGGAAATGCTTGGTGAGTTAAAAAATACTTACTTTAAGCTCATCGCTTCTTTCAGAGAAAAAAGGCTGAAAAAACAAAGGACGCTGCTCCAGATGAAGATGCTGTCCGGCTGCATCCGAAGGGTTAAGTAGAAAGTAAGCTTGCTCCCCGCCTCCATCCTTTTTTAAAAAGTTAATTTTTCCTCCGTGTAAGCCGATATAAAAAGAGTAATTCTCTATTTTTGCGAACCGACATAAAAGGACAAGAGCTTGGAAGGGAAAAAGGCAGACGATATCTGGATAATCTCCGAAGGGAGACCCGTCAATCTGGACTTGAGCAATATATGCAAGGAGCCTGTTTCAAATCAGGCAACGGAATACAGGATCTCCGAGCTTGCCGTGTATTTATTGAATCCGAACCCCGTCAACGTTGAGGAAAAAGTGGTCGGCTGCAGGATTAAATATCGCAAGTCGGCATCCGGGAAGATGAGGCGTTTGATGAACAAGCTCCCGGCAAAAGAAAATCCCTATATCGAAGAAATCATGTCGAATTCAAAGCTCGGGACCCCGGCGTTCAAAGACGAGGCGCTTAATGCCCACTTAATGAAAATAAGCGAACTGCTCAGACCTTATGAACCGGTGCAGAAAAAACTTGCCGGACTTGACATGGAAAAAATAGAGGACGTCAAGGCCGTATGCGAAGACATCAGCGGCAGCCGCTACCGGCTGAACATACGCGGCGATATCCGGGAAAAAATAAACTACGTCGCTCAGTCGCTTGCAAAAACTGTTAAGGTCGTTCTGCCCCGGCCTTATCTTTTAAACGGTCTGTTTGAGATGCGGGGGTTCAATTTTCAAACGTTCAACGCGCACAATTATTTCCTGCTTATAAAATTCATCCGGAGCGGGCGGGCCGGATATTGTGTCCTGAATTCCCGGTACCAGCTTGAATACATGGTTGACGACGACAGGCTCATAAGTTTTATGCATGTCTTCGGTCAGTCGGTCAAAGCCGACCCGAAGCTGAGAAACGCCGTTGCGCTTTGCATTAAAGGCGACGCGCTGCCCCTGAAATTGTTCTTCTCGGAAAAGCTGGAGCATTCATATTCAGAAAAATATCTGCCCCTTACATACCGCAGCGTGTCCGACCTGTATGAGGTGAACCCCGAGGAAAAAGAGACGATCACGAACATGCTTAATTGCCGCCAGAGCATCGTCACGTTCAATTACGTGCCCAACTACGAGCTGGGCAAGAAGAAGGTGGTTATAAACGTTTCGGTGATGCACGACGTCAGGGCGCTGGAGCCGATAAAGGGCAGGCTGCCGCAGTTGTATTCCGAGATTGTCGGAAAGGCCCCGGAATCGGATGCGGTCCGACTGTACCTGCTTGACTCGATGACGGGATATCAATATGTATAACGATTACAGGGAGGAAGACTACAAATGGATCAAAGAGCTGACGCTCTATCCACGGACCCTCGAAAGCTGTCTGAGTCACTTTGAAGACACCTCTCAGATCAAAATCCCGGACGACCGTATTGAAAGAGTGATCTTCCAGAATCATGCAAAAAAGGCCATCAGGAAGGTGGCACAGAACAGGGGGCACCTTCTGCTTGTCGGGAAACCCGGGACGGGCAAATCGATGTTAGCCGACATGTTCAGCCGCGTCATTGAGAAATCGCTTGGAGATTACATAAGGCCGAAGGAATCCATAATTGCGTACCCGGGCAAAGACCAGAACCATATGCGCATCGCATATGAAGACCCTAAAAAAATAGAAGACCACATTTCCATGCTTAACCGGGCGATTGAAGACGCAAGAAACAGCATTGAGGATTTTTCCCTGAGCAAGCAGATCGAGTCCGTCCGGAAGGTGAAAACGGTTCTCTTATGGCTTGCTGGTTTGAGCGTTGTCGCCGGGATTTTCTTCCCGCCGGCGTTCGTCGTTACGGGACTGTCCGGCATCGGCGCGATATTCATGTTCATGCAGGAGAACAACCACAAGGTGCAGGAGAAAATTCATCAGGAGATGCAGACGGGCAAGTCCTTGAACGTGAAACCCCTGATGGACATGATGCCGGAGATACTATATGACCCGCGAAAAGACACGAGCCTTATGATAAGGGTCTCGGAGCCCGGCTCCAATAACATGAAAGGCGGCTTCAGGCATGACCCTTACCAGTCCGGCAACCTGCACACCCCGATCCAGAAGAGGGCGTATCTCGGCGCTCACGCAAAGGCCCCGATCATCTACATCGACGAGCTGAAGACCCTGATAAAGGAAAGATACATGTCGAGCCTGCTCGAGATAATGCAGAACAAAAAGTACGTCCTTGAGGGAGGAAGAAACACGGGAAGCGGGGCCGCAGACAGGTCTGAAAACCCTCTGAAGGCGGACAACCTCATCATTGCCTGCTGCAACCACGACACGCTGGCTTACCTCCAGGAAGAGGGCGACGGCGCGTTCCTGAGCAGGATAGAGGATAAAGGCGAGATCATCAACATGGAGAGCGCCGTCCCTGAAACGAAAGAAAACGTCGCTCAGGCAGCACGGTATATCAAACAGGAGATAGACAACCTCGGCAGGGAATTCGAAAATACCTGGGGGATGGTGCTCGAAAAAGAAGGACCCGCCGGGGTGAGGAGGAGATGCGAAAAGATCTTCGGCAAAAAACTGCCGCTTAACTACAGGCTCAAGGCGCGGGAATTCTCAAGAAATGCCGTTGCCGAGATCGTAAAGGAATTGCGGTGCAGGAGCTCGGACGGGAAATTAAGCTGCGTATTAAGACCGATAAACGGCATCATAAAGACCGCGGAGCTTGAGGCGATAGTCGAGAATTCGGAGCTCGTGGAGCCCCGGCACGTCAGAAAGGCTCTTGAAGAGCATTTAAGCCTTGAAGGGGCCGTCTCCAAGGAGCTCGTCGAGCACAAAAAAGACCTGAAGAAATATATCTCATCCATGACCGATTCAATAGGGTACGTGGTGGGTCTCGCCGTGATACGCTCAAGGTCCAGCAGCCAGATGTTCGGTCAGCCTTTGCCTATTCACTGCCAGATAAACACCGGAGGCTCCGATATCATAACCGCCCCCGGGAAGATCGGAGAGATCGCAAAAGCGGCTGCCGAAAACGTGAGGGCATCGATAAAAAAACTCCTCCACAAAGTCGGTGCGCCTTATGTCGGATATGAGATGCACATCGAATACATTCAGGCGCATGACGGAGTTGAAGGCGACAGCGCATCGGTCGCAATGAATATAGGTCTGATATCGGATTACATACGGCAGCCGGTAAGCCAGAAGTACGGGATAACGGGCTCCTTAACCGGCGAGATCATCCTCCCCGTTGGCGGCGTCACCGAGAAAGTAAGGTCGATAATGGACATAGACCTTACCATGGAAGGCGCATGCATCCCCTGGCAGAACAAGCACGACGTAGAGCCGCTTCTTGTAAACACGGATTTTGAATACATCCGGAAAGAAGAAGTGCCGGGCCTCAGGATTTACAGGAACGAAGGGGGAAAAGACCCCTTTGAGATATTCTTCTGCAAGACCAAATACAACGCCTACAAAATCCTGATGGGCGTGAGCAGGGAAGAGGTCGAGGACAGAATAACCGAACGGAGCAAAAGAGACCTCGAGTTCATGCGGAACATGAAAAGCAAGTTTGCTGAAGATTGACTTCCTGCCTTATTTGGCGCCCCACAAATCCTTAACGCATTTCAGTCATTAACGCCTTCACAACAGAATCAAAAATGTTAAAATCATAACGGTAAAATGAGAGAGCGGATAATTTTAGGCAAGTGGACGGAAGACGGGATTAACACCCTCCTTGAAGAAGCATCGGCAATTACCGACACCGGCAGGCGGATGGATTTTCTCTCGGAACAGTTCCTTGATACACCTTACAGGAAAGCGACATTAACAGGAGACGCAAACACTCCGGAGGTGTTTGTCATCAATCTTGAGGCTGTAGACTGCTTCACCTTCCTTGATTACCTCGAGGCATTGAGGCTTTCAGATTCATTTGCCGAATTCAAAGACAATATGAAAAAGGTGAGATACCAATCCGGGAAGATTACTTATGAAAACAGGAATCACTTCTTCACGGACTGGCGGGAATTCAATCCCGATTTAATTGAAGAGGTTACGGAAGAAATCAGCGCCGGCAAATGCAAACGCATTAAAAAAACTCTAAACATGAAAGACGACGGTACATATTCCCTTCCGGGTGTGCGATGCAGGGAGCGGGAGATTGTTTACATACCGTCAGAAGCTGTTGACGATGCCGTAATTGAAAAATTGAAGACAGGCGATTACGCCGGGATATATTCGGATAAAGAGGGATTGGATATTTCGCATGTGGGGATCGTCATTAAGAAGGGAGAGACGGTTTATTTGAGACATGCGTCATCCGTTAAGAGAAAAGTTGTCGATGAGGATTTCCGGGAATATATAACCGGCAAACCGGGGATAGTTGTTTTAAGACCGAGGGGAAACTTAAAAAATCTCCCCTAACCCCTCTTTGCCAAAGAGGGGACTTTCCCCCCTTTGAAAAAGGGGGACGAAGGGGGATTTTCAGGATAATAGTCATGCAAATATTCAAAACCATTTTCAGCCGCCGCATGCTTGTTTCCTTCATCATGGGCTTTGCCTGCGGCTTGCCGCTTCTCCTTACCATCACGGTATTACAGGCCTGGATGAAGGATGAAGGAGTAGACCTTGCTGTAATCGGTGCATTTTCACTCGTGGGACTTCCGTATACCGTGAAATTTCTCTGGGCGCCCGTCATGGACAGGTTCACCCTCCCCTTTCTGGGCCGCAGAAGGGGATGGCTTTTGATCGCCCAGACGGCCCTTATTATTTCAATTGCAGGGCTCGGCATGACCGATCCGGGGAAGAGCCCGTGGATGGTCGCCTTCGCGGCGTTTCTGGTGACGTTCTTCAGCGCGTCGCAGGATATCGTGGTTGACGCCTACCGCAGGGAAGACCTTGCGGATGAGGAGCTGGGTCTGGGTTCTTCTCTTTATGTCAACGGTTACCGCGTAGGGATGCTCCTTGCTTCCGGCGGCGGGCTGATAATGGCGGACCATATGTCTTTTACGATGGTATACCTTATCATGGCGGCGTGTATGCTGCCGGGGGTCTTAACGACGCTGCTTACGCCCGAACCGGCAATCCCCTCAGGAACACCGAAAAGCTTGAAAGAGGCCGTCCTTGAGCCTCTTGTGGAATACTTCTCCCGGAAAGGCGCGTTATGGATACTCGCATTTATCCTCATGTATAAAATCGGCGACACCATGGCGAGCGCGATGACCACGCCGTTTTATCTCGAGCTCGGTTTCTCAAAGACCGAGATCGGCGCCGTCGTAAAGCTGTTCGGGTTCTGGGCCACCGTTATCGGGACTTTGACGGGAGGCGCTCTCATGCTGCGCTTCGGGATCAACCCCTCTCTCTGGATATTCGGTCTTCTTCAGGCGGTCTCCACCGCGGGGTTCGCCGTTCTCGCATTGCTCGGGCACAGCATTCCGGCTTTAGCCGGGGTCATAGCGTTTGAGAACCTGAGCGGCGGCATGGGGACGGCGGCTTATGCCGCATTCATGGCAAGCATCACGAACAAGAAATTCACTGCAACACAGTACGCCCTTCTGAGCAGTCTCATGGGGGTCCCGCGCGTGCTTGCGTCCGCGCCTACCGGCTATTTTGTCAAATACATGGGCTGGTTCAGTTTTTTTATTATGTGTACTCTGATCGCCGTCCCCGGTATGCTGCTCCTGACGAAATTCGCGCCGTGGTCCATCAGACAGACAAAAAAATAGGGGCTAATCCTTGAACATGTAACCTGCGCCGGGCACCGTGAGGATATATTTGGGATTTGTCGGGTCTTTTTCAAGCTTTTGTCTGAGATGCTGGATATGGACGTCAATTACCCTGCTCCATGAATAAATCTGCGCGCCTTTCCATATGGCCTTTCTTATCGCGTCCCGGCTCAACGCCTCTCCACGGTGTGTGATGAAATAGCACAACAGCTCGTATTCCTTCGGAGTGAGGCCCATCTTTTTACCGGAAACGGTAACGAGGTGTTTTTTGAAATCCACTTTGATATTTCCGATAATCGCTTCTTCTTTTGTAATTTGAGAAGCCGCCCTTCTGAGGCATGCCTTTATCCTTGCAAGAAGCTCAAGCGTCTCGAAGGGCTTCACCACATAGTCATCAGCGCCGCTCTCAAGGCCGATGACTTTGTCGGAGACCTTATCTTTTGCTGTAAGCATAATGATCGGAAGCTGCGGGAGATCTTTCCGTAAATTACGGCATATCTCCATCCCGTCGCCGTCCGGCAGCATGACGTCGAGCAATACGAGGTCCGGAAGACCGGCTGATATCAGCTCCTGCGCCTTGGCCCAGGTTTCGGCGGTATCGACTTCATATCCGTGAAGCTCGAGGTTCGCCTTGAGCACTTTTAAGATATCCCTGTCGTCGTCCACGGCGAGGATTTTGTTCATTTAAAAATCGCTCCTAACACTTGTAGCGCCCTCATTTATTGGGGGCGATTATTTTTTACCCGTCGGGGATAAACCCCGACGCTACAGCTTCCAAATAAGGGAACACACCCCTTTAATCCCCTCTTGATAGAGGGGAAATTTCCGCCTTCGGCAACGTGAAATAAAACGTGCTGCCCTTCTCACCTTCCCTGCTTATTACGCCTAGCTCACCGCGATGCGCCTCGATTATGCCCTTGCAAATGGCTAATCCGAGCCCGGTGCCGCGTCTCTTGTCTATCGTGTAAAATTTATCAAAGATCTTCTCCTGCAGCTCAAACGCGATGCCCGGACCTTCGTCCGTCACCGATACCGTTATTTTTTCCGCGGATTCTCTTACGGCAACGTTAATAGTCGTCTCCTCGGGACTATGCTTGATCGCATTTGAAAGGAGGTTTATTAAAACCTGTCTTATTCTCTCCTCGTCCGCATAAACGATTATCCCCGGGCTTGACGTTATTTTGAACGTAATTCTTTTCTCGCCGGACAGAGACTGAAATCCCGTGATCACTTCTTTGATAAGAGGCAGCAGGCTCACGTCGCCTTGCTCCAGATCAAACATTCCGGATTCGATGCGCTCAAGATCGAGCGTGTCGTTGACCATCCTGATGAGCCTGTCGGCGTTATTCTTTATCACGTCGAAGAACTCCGGGATATCCCCCGTGTCGCCGTGAGTTTTGGAGAGCATTGATAATTTCGCAGTCAGGTAATCCATCGCGCCTTTAATCGAGGTAAGCGGAGTCCTCAGCTCGTGCGACACCTTTGCGATAAAATCGGATTTCTTCTCGTTTAATTCCGTAAGCCTCTCATTCGCCTCTGCGAGGCTTTTGGTCGCGTCCTTGATCTTGTTTTCGAGGCCGGAATGATACTCCGTCAGGGAATCGGCCATATCGACAAACGACCTGCTCAGGTCCTCAAGCTCGTCTCCGGTCCTGATGACGGATACGCCGGTTTTTTCACCTTTTGAGAATTTATTCATCGACAGCTTCAATTTATTGACGGGACTGAGCACAAGCTCTTTCATCATGAGATATAAGACCAGCATCAATATACTTATGCTGACAAGGCTTGCGAGCATCAAACCCTTTCTCTCGGAGCGTATTATTGAAAAGGCGTAATCCATCGGGACCGCCACGCTTATTGCGCCTCTCACGTCGCCGATCTTATATCCTTGATGAGAATGGCATTTCAGGCAGGACTCTTCGATATAAAGAGCCGCGATATACCTGTAAAAATAGCCGGTCCCGTCTTTAACAACACTTGAAGATTCTTTCGCCGGCCCTTTTTCAAATTCGATCAGTGCGTCTCTTTCAAACTCGTCAGGCGCGTTCTCCGGATTGATCAGTTTCAGGCTCGTTATATGGAACCAGTAGACGCCTTCTTTCTTCGCGTATTTTGAGAGCTCCTTCGTCACCATCGCGGGACTTTCCTTGATGTATTTTCTGCCCTTTAAGTCTATTATCTCCGGCTCCGAAAGGTAAGGGCTCGGCTTCTCCGATGAGGATAAAACGAACACCCCGCCGTGGTCGGCGATCCATTTTCTCGTAAGGACAATCTGTTTGAACAAGGCCTTGGCCTGAAGGTCCACCTGGTTCAGGACGAGCTTTTCATGTTTCATCGACAGGAAGTAAAGGGTGACGCCCATCGCGACAGTCAGCGCGACGCCCGTGCCGATGATGAACTTAAGGCTGAGGCTGATCCTTAACGCGCGGAATTCTTTGAACCGGTATCTCAACTTCTGCATAGCTGGGGGATTAAACAAGTCCCGTTTTTCACTAAGCTTGCCGTTTTTCAAAATCGCTATTGACGTCAAGCCCCGGGCTTTCGTGGATCTCATTCTCAAACTCAACCCATTTTTCAAGGGGCAATATCTCGGCAAGCTTCATCTTCAGGCTCCTTTCATTCCCTGTATTTCCCACGTGCAGAGGGGAACTCAACGACAAAACGCATGTAACGGATCAAGGCTTCATCTATGCTTTTGCTGTGGTTGGTGGCAAGGATCACGATCCCTTCGTACTCCTCTATCTTCTGGAGCAGATATTTTATTTCCATGTTGGCAAAGCGGTCATGCGTATCTTTTACTTCCGCACGCCTTCCGAACAGGGCGTCGGCCTCGTCAAAAAAAAGGATCGCGTTCATTGAAGAGGCTTCTTTTAAGATGCGGTTCAGGTTTTTCTCCGTCTCGCCCGCGGATTTATTAACGACTGCCGAGAGGTCTACCCTGTGTATGCCGAGGTTGAGCTCGGCGGCGATTATATCCGCCGCCATTGTTTTATCGGTTTCTCCGGGACCGGAAAAAAGGACGGGGAAGCTTTTGCTTGTATACGTCCTGAAACGCCGGATCAGCTCGTCAAAGCCCTTGCTTCCGTATATTACTATCTTGGGAATCTTCTTTGACTCTTCCGGATTCATTTGCCTATGAAACACAACCCGTATCCATATGCGATTCAAGCTTACCTTATCGATTATATATCAAACCAATTGTTTATTCCAGAAAACAGTTATTTTCCGTAACCCCTCAGTTATGGGTGGCAATAGTGTCTGACATTGTCATTCTGAGCGAAGCGAAGAATCTCAACGCGTTAATAAAGCAGGAGATTCTTCGTCGCTTCGCTCCTCAGAATGACAGGTGACATCCCGTAACTGAAGGG